>NZ_CP010407.1:8263332-8565237 GCF_000830005.1 Streptomyces vietnamensis
CACGCGGATCGCGCAGACCCGGGTGCTCCTGCCCGGCGGCCTGTTCGTCTCGCCCGCCGTGGTCATCGCCCTGGTGGTCCTGGCCGTCGCCTTCGTCGTCCTGCACCACACCCGCTTCGGCCGCACCGTCTACGCCCTGGGCGGCAACGAGTCCTCGACCCGCCTCATGGGCCTGCCCGTCGGACGCACCAAGATCGCGGTCTACGCCGTGAGCGGTCTGTGCTCCGCCCTCGGCGGCCTGCTGCTCACCTTCTACATGCTGTCCGGCTACGCCCTGCACGCCGTCGGCATGGAACTCGACGCCATCGCCGCCGTCGTCATCGGCGGGACGCTGCTCACCGGAGGGTCCGGCTTCGTCCTGGGCACCGCGCTGGGCGTGACCGTCCTCGGCCTGATCCAGACCATCATCAGCTTCCAGGGCACGCTCAGCTCGTGGTGGACGCGCATCGTCATCGGCGGCCTGCTGTTCGTCTTCATCCTCCTTCAGCGCCTCTTCGGCGGAGCCCGTACGGCGGAATGACCCGCCCCGGCCACCCATCGACCGCGCCCGGAACGGGGGCAGGGACTCCCTGCCCCCGTTCCGGGCTGCACCCCATTCCGGACAAGGAACTCCCATGAACCCGTCAACGCCCGCACCCGCATCGCCCGCCTCCGCAGCGCCCGCCTTCACCGGAGGACCGCCGGTCCGCGAACTCTGCCCGGACGCGGGGGAGCGCTGGACCTTCGGCTTCCCCGGCGGACTCACGGCGGAGGTGCACACCCGCGGCGCCCGCCTCCACGCACTGTGGGTGCCCGACCGCCACGGCACCCCGGCCGACGTCGTCCTCTCTCCCCGCGACCCGGCCCTCACGGCCACCACCGCCCGGTACTTCGGCTCCACCGTCGGCCGCTACGCCAACCGCATCGCGCACGGCCGCTTCTCCCTGGGGACGGAGACGTACCAGCTGACCACGCAGGAGGGCGGCCACAGCCTGCACGGCGGCACGGACGGCTTCGACACCCGGCTCTGGGAAGCCGAGAGCGTGCACACCCCCGAGTGGACCGGCGTGCTCCTGCACCTGCGCAGCCCCGACGGCGACCAGGGCTTCCCGGGCAACCTCGACGTCACCGTCAGCTGTCTCGTCGGCCGCGAGGACGAACTCGCCTTCTCGTACGCGGCGGTCACCGACGCTCCCACCCCGGTCAACCTCACCAACCACGCCTACTTCAACCTGGAGGGAGAGGGCTCCGGCGACATCCTCGGCCACGAACTGGCCGTCGACGCCTCCCACTACACCCCGGTCGACGCGGATCTCATCCCCTCCGGCGACCATCTCCCCGTCGCCGGAACCGCGTTCGACCTCCGCCGACCGCTCGGGATCGCCGAGGCCCTCGCACGGCCCGGCGCGGACGGCGGGTACGACCACAACTTCGTCCTGAGCCCGCGCGCCGACGGCGCCCTCCGCCGCGCCGCCGTCCTCCACGCGCCGGCCACCGGCCGCCGCATGGAGGTGCTCACCACGGAGCCCGGCATCCAGGTCTACAGCGCGGGGCAGTTCGACGGCACGGTCCTCGGCAAGAGCGGTACGCCGTACCGCGCGGGCGCCGGGATCGCCCTGGAGACCCAGCACTTCCCCGACTCCCCGAACCGCCCCGACGACCCGTCGACGGTGCTGCTCCCCGGTGAGGAGTACCGGTCGAGGACGGTCCTGCGGTTCCGTACCAGCGCCTGAACCCTTGCCCCGTACACACGACATGGCTGTGCCCGCCGGTGGGGAGGTACCGGCGGGGCCAGCCATGTCCAGGGCGGCTGTCAGGCGCCCGCCCTGCGCTTGTTCCAGACGTCGAAGCCGACCGCCGCGAGCAGCACCAGGCCCTTGATGACCTGCTGCCAGTCGGTGCCCACCCCGACGAGGTTCATGCCGTTGTTGAGCACGCCGAGGACCAGGCCGCCGATGATCGCGCCCAGGACGGTCCCGACGCCACCGCTCATCGACGCCCCGCCGATGAACGCGGCGGCGATGGCCTCCAGTTCGAAGTTCACGCCCGCCTTCGGCGAGGCCGCGTTGAAGCGCGCCGCGAAGACGAGCCCGGCGAGCGCCGCGAGCATTCCCATGTTGAGGAACACCGCGAAGGTGACCTTCTTGTCCTTGACCCCGGACAGCTTCGCGGCGGGCAGGTTCCCCCCGATCGCGTACACGTGGCGGCCGATGACCGCGTTGCGCATCACGTAGCCGAAGCCGACCAGCAGCGCGGCCAGGATCAGGAGGACCACGGGGGCGCCCTTGTAGCTGGCGAGCAGCAGGGTCGTGACCAGGACGGCGGCGACCAGCGCCGTCACCTTCAGCGCGAACAGGCCGGTGGGGAGCGTCTCCAGGGCGAACTCGCGCTGACGGCGGCGGTCCCGCACCTCCTGGAAGACCACGTAGGCGATCAGTCCCAGGCCGAGGAGCAGGGTCAGGTTGTGGTAGTTGGTCTGCGGTCCCATCTCCGGCAGGAAGCCGTTGGCGACCTTCTGTAGCCCGTTCGGGAACGGGCCGAGCGTCTGCCCCTTGAGGAAGATCTCCGTGAGCCCGCGGAACAGCAGCATGCCGGCGAGGGTCACGATGAACGACGGTATGCCGACGTACGCGACGAAGAAGCCCTGCAGCGCGCCGGCGACGGCTCCGAGGAGCAGGGCGAGGAGCACCGCGACGGGCCAGGAGACGTGGTGCTCGACCATGAGCACCGCCCCGATGCCACCCACCAGGGCCGCCAGCGAGCCCACCGACAGGTCGATGTGCCCGGAGATGATGACGATCATCATGCCGATGGCCAGGATGAGGATGTAGCTGTTCTGCAGCACCAGGTTGGAGACGTTGCGCGGCAGCAGGAGGTCGCCGCCCGTCCAGACCTGGAACAGGAGCACGATCAGGCCGAGCGCGAAGAGCATCCCGTACTGGCGCATGTTCCGCCGGACGCCGTCCAGGAGCACCCGGGCCACCGATGCCCCGGCGGACGGGGACCCGCTGCCCGGGGGCGCCGGGACGGTCGTTTTCGTGCTGACGTCGGTGCTCATGCCTGGTGTCCTTCAGTGGAGGCGGCGCCTGCGGTGACCGCCGTCGGTGCGGGGGAGTCCTGCGTCATGTGCCGCATCAGCACTTCCTGGGTGGCGTCCTCGCGGGTGACTTCGCCGGTCAGCCGTCCGGCGGCCATGGTGTAGATGCGGTCGCACATGCCGAGCAGTTCGGGCAGCTCGGAGGAGATGAAGAGGATCGCCTTGCCCTCGGCGGCGAGCCGGTCGATCACGGTGTAGATCTCGAACTTGGCTCCCACGTCGACTCCGCGGGTGGGCTCGTCGAGGATGAGGACGTCCGGTCCGGCGAGGATCCACTTGCTGAGGACGACCTTCTGCTGGTTGCCGCCGGAAAGGCGGCCGACCGGTTCGAGGACGTTCGGCGCCTTGATGTTCATGGTCCGCCGGTACCGTTCGGCCACCTTGCGTTCCTCGTGCCCGTCGACGATCCCGCGGCGGGCGAGGGCGCCGAGGGACGCGAGCGAGATGTTCCGGCTCACGGAGTCCCCGAGGTCGAGACCGTAGTGCTTGCGGTCCTCGGTGACGTACGCGATGCCGTGGGCGACCGCCTCGGGAACCGTACGGGTCCGTACCTCACGGCCGTCCCTGAGCACCGTGCCCCGCTCGTAGTGGCCGTAGGAACGGCCGAAGACGCTCATGGCGAGTTCGGTCCGGCCGGCCCCCATGAGTCCCGCCACGCCGACGATCTCCCCGCGGCGGACCCGGAGCGAGACGCCGTCGACGACCTTGCGGCCGCGGTCCAGCGGGTGACGTACGGTCCAGTCCCGGACCTCCAGGACGGGTTCGGCGCCGACCGGGCCCTCGTACGGCGTGCGGTCGGGGAAACGGCTGTCGAGGTCCCGGCCCACCATGCCGCGGATGATGCGTTCCTCGGTGGTGGCGGGGTCCCTGACGTCGAGGGTCTCGATGGAGCGCCCGTCGCGCAGGATGGTGACGGAGTCGGCGATCCCGGCGATCTCGTTCAGCTTGTGCGAGATGATGATCGAGGTGATGCCCTGGCTCTTCAGCTCCCGCATCAGCCGCAGCAGCTTCGCGCTGTCCTCGTCGTTGAGCGCCGCGGTGGGCTCGTCGAGGATCAGCAGGCGGACGTCCTTCGCCAGCGCCTTCGCGATCTCCACGAGCTGCTGCTTGCCGACACCGATGTCGGCGACCCGGGTCTCGGGGTGCTCGTCGAGCCCGACCCGCCTGAGCAGTTCGGAAGCACGGCGCAGCGCCTCGTGCCAGTCGATGATCCCCCGCCGGGAGGGCTCGTTGCCGAGGAAGATGTTCTCGGCGATCGACAGGTAGGGAACGAGCGCGAGCTCCTGGTGGATGATGACGATGCCGCGCTGCTCACTGGCCCTGATGTCCTTGAACCGGCACGGCTCGCCGTCGAAGAGGATCTCGCCCTCGTAGGTCCCGTGCGGGTGGACGCCGGACAGGACCTTCATGAGCGTCGACTTGCCGGCACCGTTCTCCCCGCACAGGGCGTGCACCTCGCCGCGCTCCACGGACAGGGTCACCTCGGACAGCGCCCTGACTCCGGGGAAGGTCTTGACGATGGACCGCATCTGGAGGATGGGCGTCATCGCAGTTCCCCGGCGTCGATGTAGCCGGAGTCGACCAGGACCTTCTTGTAGTTGGACTTGTCGACGCTCACCGGGTCGAGCAGGAAGGCCGGGACGACCTTCTTGCCGTTGTCGTAGGTGGTGTCGTCGTTGATCTCGGGCTTCTTGCCGGCGAGGACGGCGGTCACCATGTCGGCGGCGACCTGCGCGAGTGCGCGGGTGTCCTTGTAGACGGTCTGCGTCTGCTGGCCCGCGATGATCGACTTCACGGAGGCGACCTCCGCGTCCTGGCCGGTGACGACCGGCAGCGGCTTGGCGGCGCTGCCGTAGTCGTCGGACTTCAGGGCGGAGAGGATGCCGATGGAGATGCCGTCGTAGGGGGACAGCACGGCGTCGACCCGGGCGGTGGAGTACGAGGAGGTCAGCAGGTCGTCCATGCGCTTCTGCGCCGTTCCGCCGTCCCAGCGCAGCGTGGTGACCTGGTTGAGCCGGGTCTGACCGGAGCGCACGACCAGCTGCTTCTTGTCGAGGTAGGGCTTCAGCACCTTCATGGCGCCGTCGAAGAAGTACTTGGTGTTGTTGTCGTCGTTCGACCCGGCGAACAGCTCGATGTTGAAGGGGCCCTTCTTCGAGCCGGCCTTGAGTCCCAGCTTCTCGACGATGTACGTGGCCTGGAGCTCGCCGACCTTCTCGTTGTCGAAGGAGGCGTAGTAGTCGACGTGCGGGGCGCCCAGGATGAGCCGGTCGTAGGAGATCACCGGGATGTGGGCGTCCGCCGCCTGCTGGAGGACGTTGGACAGCGCCTCGCCGTTGATCGGGGCCACGACCAGGGCGTCGACACCTTGGGTGATCATGTTCTCGATCTGGGCGACCTGCTGGTCGGCGTTGTCCTCCCCGTACTGCAGGGTCGTGGAGAAGCCGGCCTTCTTCAGGCTCGCGGTCATGTTCCGGCCGTCGGCGATCCACCTCTCGGAGGACTTGGTGGGCATGGCGATGCCGATGGTGAGGTCCTTCTTGTCCTTCGACTCCTGGCTGCCGCCCTCGCTGTTCTGCCCGCAGGCGGTCAGGAGCAGGGCGCAGCCGGTGGTCACGGCCAGGAGGGCGGATACGGATCGGAACTTCTTCATGGGCGTTACCTGGCAATCCCGTCATCGAGGGCGGCTCCGACCGGGGACGGGCTCGACGGCGGCGCGTGTCCTCGCACCACCGGGACGGCACCGTTCCGGCTGGGTGACCAGGGCGTCGGCGCCCCGGTCGAGCTAGATTGTTAGCGCTCACAACGGCGTGATACAAGAGGCGCTAAGGTTTTTCTCGTATCGATACACAGCCGTAAGCAGGGAGAAGGGAGGCGAACGTGGCGCATCCCGCGGAAGACGTCCGCCCGCCGACGATGGCCGACGTCGCACGAGAGGCGGGGGTCTCCCATCAGACCGTCTCCCGGGTGCTGAGCGGTCACCCCAACGTGCGCGCGGCCACCCGCGAGCAGGTCACCCTGGCCATCGAGCGGCTCGGCTACCGCCGCAACTCCGCCGCACGCGCCCTGGTGACGCGCCGTACGAGGACGCTGGGCGTCATCGCCGTCAACACCGCCCTGTACGGCCCTGCCAGCACCCTGACCGGCCTGGAGGAGGCGGCCCGGGAGGAGGGCTACCTCGTCTCGACCGTCAGCCTGCGCACCGGATCGGGCCAGGGCCTCAAGGACGCCATCGACCACCTCGCGGCCTGGGGCGTGGAGGGCGTCGTCGCCATCACCCCGCAGCGCTCGCACGTGCAGGCGCTCGCCGAACTGGACGCACCCTTCCCCGTGGTCACCGTGGAGGGCGGTCATCAGCTCGACCTGCCCGGCGTCTCCCTCGACCAGGAACTCGGCGCCCGCATGGTCACCGAGCACCTGCTCGCCGCCGGGCACAGCAACGTCTGGCACGTGGCGGGTCCCGACGACTGGCTGGAGAGCGAGGCCCGCACGGCGGGATGGCGCGCCGTCCTGGAGGAGAGCGGCATCCGGCCCCCGCGCGTACTGACGGGGGACTGGAGCCCGCTGTCCGGGTACCGGGCGGGACAGGAACTCGCGGGGCTCGCCCTGGCCCGCCGCGGGGCGACACCGGTCACGGCGGTCTTCGTCGCCAACGACCAGATGGCGCTCGGCGTCCTGCGGGCGCTGCGCGAGGGCGGGATCCGCACCCCCGCGCAGGTGGCCGTCGCCGGCTTCGACGACATCCCGGAGGCCGAGTTCTTCCCTCCGCCGCTGACGACGGTCCGCCAGGACTTCGCCGCCATCGGGCGCCGGAGCATCGGGCTCCTGGTGGACCACATCGAGGGTCGCGCCCGGAAGGCCGAGCACCTCCTGGTGGAGCCGCAGCTCATCATGCGGGCGAGCACGCGCCCTCCGAGCGAAGCCTGACGGGCGGGGCGGCTCTCGCCCCCGCCTTCCGACCGCCGGTGGCGGGCCCCCTGTCGGCCGTCGGTGGGCTGGTGTCGGCCGGTGGCCGGTGGCCGGTGGCCGGTGGCCGGTAGCCGGTAGCCGGTAGCCGGCTGGTGTCTGGTGTCTGGTGTCTGGTGTCCGGCGGCGCACGCGTGTCGGTGCGCCGCGCCGGACACCGGCCGGCCGACCGCTCCACCCCGCCGGTCGCCATGCCCCTCTCCGCGACCGTCCCACCTCATGCCGGACCGGTCGCGGCTCCGGGGGCTGCGCGGCGTGTAGGTGAGCGCTCACTTCAGGAGCTTGATTTCTTGCCGAATGTTCGACAGAACTACCCGCCACTCTTGTCCAACCCAATTGTGAGCGTTAACAATCAGGGTGCTCCTCTGGCCCTGCTCATGACGAGAGAGACCGCATAGTGACCACACACGCCCTTTCCGACCCCGCAGCCCGTCACCATCCCGAGGCCTGCACCATCGGAGTCGACTTCGGCACCCTCTCCGGGCGCGCCGTCGTGGTCAGGGTCCGGGACGGCGCCGAACTCGGTTCGGCGGTCCACGAGTACCGCCACGCCGTCATCGAGGACCGCCTCCCCTCCACCGGCGCCCCCCTGCGCCCCGACTGGGCCCTGCAGCACCCCGAGGACTGGCGCGACGTCCTGCGTACCGCCGTTCCGGCGGCGGTCGCCGACGCCGGGGTCGACCCCGCCCGCGTCATCGGCATCGCCACCGACTTCACCGCCTGCACGGTCCTGCCGACGACCCCGGACGGCACCCCGCTCGCCCTGATGCCCGAGTGGGCCGACCGCCCGCACGCCTGGCCCAAACTGTGGAAGCACCACGCGGCCCAGGAGCAGGCCGACCGCATCAACGCCCTCGCCCACGCCCGCGGCGAGAAGTGGATCGCACGGTACGGCGGCAAGATCTCCGCCGAGTGGCAGTACGCGAAGGCCCTGCAGGTCCTGGAGGAGGACCCCGCCGTCTACGACGCCTGCGCCCGCTGGATCGAGGCCGCCGACTGGATCGTCTGGCAGCTGACCGGCACCGAGTCCCGCAACACCTGCACCGCCGGCTACAAGGGCATCCACCAGGACGGTGCCTACCCCTCGCCCGACTTTCTGGCGGGGCTCCACCCGGACTTCGCCGACTTCCCCGCCACGCGCCTGGAACACCCGCTTTCCCCCCTGGGCTCCCGGGCCGGTGGGCTGAGCTCCCAGGCCGCTCACTGGACCGGCCTCCCCGAGGGCATCGCCGTCGCCGTCGGCAACGTCGACGCCCACGTGGCCGCGCCCGCGGCGGGCGCCGTCGAGAACGGGCGGATGCTCGCCATCATGGGCACCTCCACCTGCCACGTCCTCAACGGCGCCGCCCTCGCCGAAGTCCCCGGCATCTGCGGGGTCGTGGACGGAGGCATCGTCGAGGGCGCCTACGGCTACGAAGCCGGCCAGAGCGCGGTCGGTGACATCTTCGCCTGGTGGCTCCGGCAGGGCGTACCGGAGGGCTATCGCACCGAGGCGCGGGTCTCGGGCGAGGACCTCCACCAGCTCCTGACCCGCAAGGCCGCCGACCAGCCGGTCGGCGCGCACGGCCTGGTCGCCCTGGACTGGATGAACGGCAACCGTTCCCCCCTGGTCGACCACCACCTCTCCGGAGTCATCGCCGGCCTCACCCTCGACACCCGGCCCGAAGACGTCTACCGGGCCCTGCTCGAATCCACCGCCTACGGCACCCGGCTGATCGTCGAGGCCTTCGAGGAGGGCGGGATCCCCGTCGAGGAGTTCATCGTCACCGGAGGCCTGAAGAAGAACGCGCTGCTCATGCAGATCTACGCCGACGTGCTCCGCCGCCCCGTCTCCCTCGGCACCTCCGAACAGGGGCCGGCGCTCGGCTCGGCCATTCACGCCGCCGTCGCCGCGGGCGCCTACCCCGACGTCCGATCCGCCGCCTCCGTCATGGGAAGCGTCCAGCGCCAGGCGTACGTGCCCGACCCGGCACGGGCGGACGCCTACGACGCGCTGTTCGGCGAGTACCGCGCCCTGCACGAGCACTTCGGCACCGGCGCGGACCTCCTCCTGCACCGCCTGCGACGGATCCGCAACACCGCGCGGGTTGCCGCCACCGACTGACCAGGGCGCCTCCCCGCCCCCAGCCTCCCCATCGGCCCGACCTCTCCGCCCGAGCACCTCCGAGGAGCACACCCGACATGACGCTCGCCCAGCCCGACCGCGAGATCTGGTTTCTCACCGGCAGTCAGTCCCTCTACGGCGACGACACCCTGGCCCAGGTCGCCGACCAGTCCCGCGCCATCTGCGACACCCTCGCCGGCCAGCCCCAGATGACCGTCCGCCTGGTGTGGAAGCCGGTCCTCACCGACGCGGCCGCCATCCGCGCGGTCTGCCTGGAGGCCAACGCCGACGACCGCTGCATCGGCCTGATCGCCTGGATGCACACCTTCTCGCCGGCCAAGATGTGGATCGCCGGCCTCGACGCCCTGAGCAAGCCCTTGCTGCACCTGCACACCCAGGCCAACCGCCAACTGCCCTGGTCCACCATCGACATGGACTTCATGAACCTGAACCAGGCCGCCCACGGCGACCGCGAGTTCGGCTTCGTCCAGACCCGCCTCGGCGTCCCGCGCAAGACCGTGGCCGGCCACGTCTCCACCCCCGACGTCGTCGACCGCATCGCCGGATGGGCCCGCGCGGCCGTCGGCCGATCCGAACTCACCACCCTCAAACTCGCCCGGTTCGGCGACAACATGCGCGACGTCGCCGTCACCGAAGGCGACAAGGTCGAGGCACAGCTGCGGTTCGGGGTCTCGGTCAACACGTACGGCGTCAACGACCTCGTCGCCGCGGTCGACGCCACCCCCGACGACACCGTCAACGCCCTCGTCAAGGAGTACCAGGACCTCTACGCCCTCGCGCCCGAGCTGCGGCCCGGCGGCGAGCGCCACGAATCCCTGCGCTACGCCGCCCGCATCGAAGCCGGCCTGCGCACCTTCCTCACCGAAGGCGGGTTCCGCGCCTTCACCACCAACTTCGAGGACCTCGGCGGCCTGCGCCAGCTGCCCGGCCTCGCCGTGCAGCGCCTGATGGCGGACGGTTACGGCTTCGGCGGCGAAGGAGACTGGAAGACCTCCACCCTGCTGCGCACACTGAAGGCGATGGCCCACGGCCTGCCCGGCGGCACCTCCTTCATGGAGGACTACACCTACGACCTCACGCCCGGTCAGGAACTCATCCTCGGCGCCCACATGCTCGAGGTCTGCCCCTCGCTCACGACGGCGACGCCCGCCTGCGAGATCCACCCGCTCGGCATCGGCGGACGCGAAGACCCGGTCCGCCTCGTCTTCGACGCGGACCCCGGTCCGGCCGTCGTCGTCGGTCTCGCCGACATGGGAGACCGGTTCCGCCTCGTCGCCAACCACATCGACGTCGTCGCCCCGCCCGAGCCGCTTCCCCGGCTCCCCGTCGCCCGCGCCGTCTGGCGCCCCCGCCCCGACCTCCGTACCTCGACCGAGGCCTGGCTGACGGCCGGAGCACCGCACCACACCGTCCTGACCACCGCTCTCGGCGGCGAGGAGCTCGAAGACCTCGCCGAGATGCTCCGGACCGAACTCGCCGTCATCGACGAGGACACCACCATCCGGCGCTTCACGCGCGAGCTGCGCTGGAACCAGGCCTACCACCGTCTGGCCCAGAGCCTGTGAACACCCCCGCCGCCACCGCCTCCACCAGGACGGAGTCCTCCGTGAGCACGACCGTTTCCAAGGAGCTGCGCCGAGAGGTGCTGGAGGCCAACCTCCGCATCCCCCGAGCCGGCCTCGCCACCCTCACCTGGGGCAACGTGAGCGGTGTGGACCGAGAAGCCGGCGTCTTCGTCATCAAGCCTTCGGGCGTGGCCTACGACGTGCTGAGCGAGGAGGACCTGGTTGTCGTCTCCCTGGCCGACGGGAGCGTCGTGGACGGCCACCTGCGCCCGTCCACCGACACGGAGACGCACCGCAGTCTCTATCTGGCCTTCCCCTCCATCGGCGGCGTGACCCACACGCACTCCACCCACGCCGTCGCCTTCGCCCAGGCCCGTCGTCCCATACCGGTGCTCGGCACGACCCACGCGGACACGTTCAACGGTCCCGTACCCGTCACCGCGGCCCTCACCCCCCAGCAGTGCGCCACGGACTACGAGTACAACACCGGTCAGGTCATCGTGGACCTCCTCGACCGTGACGACACCCGGGCCCGGGAGGTCCCCGGCGCCCTGGTCGCCCACCACGGCCCCTTCACCTGGGGCGTCGACGCCACCGCGTCCCTGGAGCACGCCATCATCTGCGAGGCGGTGGCCGAGATGGCCCTGCACACCATCGCCCTGGGCACGGTCGAACCCCCGCAGCACGTCCTGGACCGCCACTTCACACGCAAGCACGGCCCCGACGCCTACTACGGCAACCCTCCCTCTGCCTGACCGCGCCGAGGAGCCGAGGAGGGGAGCCAGGATCGTCCTGGCTCCCCTCCGTGGTGCGGGTGTCACTGCAGGCAGGTCAGGTCCGGGTCCAGTGCTGGTTGCTGCCGTTCCAGCACGAGTAGAGCTGGATCAGCGTGCCGTTCGCGGTGCCGTTGGCGGCGGCGTCGAGGCAGAGGCCGGACTGGACGCCGACGATGGATCCGTCGGAGTCGAGGCGCCACTTCTGGTTGTCGCCGCCCCAGCAGCTGTAGATCTGCACCTTGGCGCCGTTGCCGGTGCCGGCGGCGTCCAGGCACTTGTCGCCGTAGACCCTGAGCTCACCTGCGGCGGTGTAGGTCCACTGCTGGTTGGTGCGGTTGTTGCAGTCCCACAGCTGGACCTGGGTGCCGTCGGTCGTGACGGCGCCGGGCACGTCCAGGCAGCGGCCCGAAGCGACGCCCTTGATCTGTCCGGAGCCGGGGGAGGGGGTCGGAGTGGGGGTGGGGGAGGCGCCGTTGAGGGCGCCCAGGACGGAGGTGTAGGCGGGCTTCTTGCTGCCGTCGCCGTTGAACAGCAGCGGCGTGTCCCCGGATCGCCAGGAGTCGGTGTCGCGCACGCCCCACACGGTGATGCCGAGGCAGCGCGGGACGGCCAGGCAGTCGTTCGTCACGTTGGCGTAGGTCGTGGCCGAGGCGCCCTGGATGTCGAGTTCGGTGACGGCCACGTCGACGCCGAGGGCGGCGAAGCTCTGCAGGGTGGTGCGGAAGTTGCTGTTGTACGGGCTGTCGCTGTTGAAGTGCGACTGGAAGCCGACGCAGTCGATCGGCACGCCGCGCTGCTTGAAGTCCTTGACCATGGCGTACACGGCCTGGGTCTTGGCCCAGGTCCAGTTCTCGACGTTGTAGTCGTTGTAGCAGAGCTTGGCGGCGGGGTCGGCGGCCCGCGCGGTGCGGAAGGCGACCTCGATCCAGTCGTTGCCGGTGCGCTGCAGGTTCGAGTCGCGCCGGGCGCCCGAGGTGCCGTCGGCGAAGGCCTCGTTCACGACGTCCCACTGGGCGATCTTGCCCTTGTAGTGGGCCATCACGCCGTTGATGTGGCTGATCATCGCCTGGCGCAGCGTGCTGCCGCTGAGGCTCTGCATCCAGCCGGGCTGCTGGGAGTGCCAGGCCAGGGTGTGCCCGCGTACCTGCTTGCCGTTCTGCACCGCCCAGTTGTAGACGCGGTCGCCGGCGGTGAAGTTGAACTGGCCCTGCTGGGGTTCGGTGGCGTCGATCTTCATCTCGTTCTCGGGCGTCACCGAGTTGAACTCGCGGGCCGCGATCGTCGTGTACGCCGAGTCGCCCAGCCTCCCCGAGGCGATGGCGGTGCCGAAGTACCGACCGCTCTGCGCCGCCGCGCTGCCGAGCGTGCTCTCGGCGGCGTGCGAGGCCGACGGCGCCACCAGCACGGTGGCGGAGCCGAGGACGCCGACGATCAGCGCCGCCCAGAGGCCGCCGATTTTCCGGCGGACGGTGGGCGGGGGAATGGCGTGTGAACGCATGAATGGACCTCCAGGACGGAAATCACGGATGGGTGAGAGCGTGGCGGAGGGAAACCGCGACGACGATGTCCGCGTCCATGGAAAAGGGATGCGGATCAGCAGGGTGAAAATGATGCGAGGCAGGTTCCGCGGCACACAGGTAAAGGGGCGGTGGCGCCTCGTCCATCAGTCTGGAAAAAGGGCGTGACCATGTCAATGGTTTCGAAGATGTTTCGGAACCACGGAATTCCGCCGACGTGACGGAAAAGCGGTCCCTGTCGAAAGTGTTTCGACAGGGACCGCTCACCTCGTCAACGAATAAATGCCTCGGGTCACCTTTCCGGATCGTCGATTTCGTTCGCCCCGGAGGGCTGGTGCGGATACGTGAGGGCGAACCACGGGAAATGGGCCTGGTTCGTGGACGCGCGGCCGTGGGAGGTGGCGTAGAGGCCGAGCTGGACGCTGGTGAACAGCGGGGTGAGGAAGGTGGCTTCGACGGTGCTCAGGTCCTGCCAGGCGCCGTCGGGTGCCGCGTAGGAGAACGTGTGGCTGAAGCCGCGGATGCGGACCCCCAGGCGAACGGGGCCCGGGGGGACGGAAACGCGGGCCAGGACGTCAGGCCCGCGGCGGAGGCTGAGGCCGTCCGTGGTGCGAAGGAGGAGGACATGGGTGTCGTCGTCGATGACGACGGCGAGGCCGGCCTGTTCGTCCGGTGCGGCGGGGACGAAGTGCAGTTCGGTGGAGACGTCGCAGTCGGGCTGTTCCTGGGGGCGGACCAGGAGGGACGGGGTGGCGCGCTCGCCGAGGCGTTCGGGGCGGAGCTGGAGGCGGAGCCCGTCGCCGGTGGTCCAGAACGGTGCGCGTGGGGTGCGCAGGGTGCTCCAGTCGGCGGAGAGGGTGGCGAAGTCGTCGTGGAGGGGGCGGGAGAGACCGGCGTGGGCGATGGGGGAGAAGGCCGGCAGGTCGTCGTGCCAGGTGACTCGGCTGAGGAAGGTCTCACGGCCCAGGGCGGAACCTGGTCGGACGCCCAGGAGGACGGCCCGCCAGTCTCCGTACGGCGTCTGCACGAGGTCGGCGTGTCCGGTGCAGGTGACCGGGCCCTTCGGGGCGGGAGGCAGAGCCGGGTTGCCGGGGACGCCCTCGTAGGGGCCGGTCACACGGTCGGCGCGGGCGGCGACCACGCTGTGGTCCTCGGCGGTGCCGCCCTCGGCGGTGAGCAGGAGATAGGTACCGTCGATCTTGTAGAGGTGCGGGGCCTCGGACCAGCGGGCGCCCGGCCGGCTTCCCGACCACAGGACGTACTCGGGTCCTGTGAGCCGTAGCTCGTGGGGAAGGTATGCGCGCATCCAGATCTCGGTGTGGCCGGCGGCCTCGTCCACCACACGGGAGGCGGTGAACCAGGCCCGGCCGTCGCCGTCCGGCCCGTCGTCGAAGAAGAGCGACGGGTCGAAGCCCTCGCCCTCCAGCCAGTGCGGCTCCGACCACGGTCCCGCCGGGTCGGTCGCCGTGACGACGAAGTGGCCGGGGCCGTCCATCAGCGTGCAGACGAGGTGGAAGACCCCGTCATGGTGCCGGATCGTCGGTGCGAACAGGCCGCGTGAGGGCTCGCACCCGTCGAGGTCGAGCTGGGACGGCCGGTCGAGCGCGGAGCCGAGGCGCCGCCAGTTCACGAGATCGCGGCTGTGGAACACCGGAAGGCCCGGGAACCACTCGAAGCTGGACGTCACCAGGTAGTAGTCCGCCCCCACCCGGCAGACGGACGGGTCGGGCCGGAACCCGGGCAGTACGGGATCACCGAACGGCGTGCTCATGAGATCACCGGGCCGATCTCGACCGGCACGGACAGCACCCGGTCGGCCGCCGGGTGGCGTACGGGGCCGTGCAGGGTGAAGGAGCCCTGGAGCGGAAGATCGCCGCTGGACCGTCCGACGGCCACGCCGATCTCCCCGGGTTCCACTCTTCTGCGCAGGTCGAGCCCGGTGAACGAGGTCCGGTCGGCATGGACGGAGAAGGTGACCCGGGCGGCCGCGCCCGGCTGCAGCTCGACCCTGCCGAATCCGGCGAGCCACCGCAGCGGCCGGACGACGGACGCCTCGGGGTCGGAGAGGTACAGCTGCACCACCTCGGTCCCGGCCACCTCGCCGACGTTGCGCACGGTCACCCCGACGGACACGGATCCGTCCGTCGGGGCGGAGGGGTCCACGGTCAGATCCGTGTACGCGAAGCTGGTCCAGGTCAGCCCGTGTCCGAACGGGAACAGCGGCGTCGGGTCCACCGAGCTCCAGTCGGTGCGGCCGCCCAGCGTGGAGTGCAGGTAGGTGCCGGGCTGTCCGCCGACCTGGCGGGGGAGGGAGACGGGGAGCCGGCCGCCCGGCTCCGCGGCCCCGCTGATGATCCGGGCCAGCGCCGTCCCGCCCTCCTCGCCGGGGAAGAAGGCCTGGACGACGGCCGCCGCGCGCTCGGCGAGCGAGCCGAGGGCGTACGGCCGTCCGGAGACGAGGACCAGGACGGTCGGCACCCCGGAGTCGAGGGCCGCGGCGGCGATCGCGGCCTGGTCGCCGGGCAGGTCGAGGGTCGCGGCGTCGCAGCCCTCTCCCGAGGTGCCCCGGCCGAACATGCCGGCCCGGTCGCCGAGGACGAGCACGTTCACGTCCGGTGCGTCGTCGGTGACCGTGAACCCGGCGGCGGTGAGCGCCTCGCCGAGCGTCGGGATCTCCACGCCGGGATCGCCGGGCAGCGCGATGTGGTTGGGGAAGGAGTAGCAGCCGAGGAAGGAGTGGGGGTCGTCCACGTACGGCCCGGTGACCGAGACCCGGCACGGCCGCAGCGGCAGGATGCCGTCGTTGGCGAGCAGGACGGTGGACCGTTCGGCGATGAGTCGGGCGAGGTCCCGGTTCTCCGGCGGATCGAGGTCGATCGGCCCGGGCTTGAGGGGTTCCCATCCGGGGTCGAGCAGGCCGAGTTCGGCCTTCTGCAGGAGCACCCGTTCCGCCGCCCGGTCGACGAGTTCCTCGGACACGTCTCCCGACCGTACGAGTGCGGTCAGCGGCTCGCCGTAGCAGCGGGCCGTGGGCAGTTCGACGTCGATTCCGGCGGTCAGCGCCAGCGCGCCGGCCGCGCCACGCGATCCGGCGACGCCGTGCCGGGACTCCAGGAAGGAGACCGAGTAGTAGTCGGCGACGACGGTGCCGTCGAAGCCGAGCTCGTCCCTGAGCAGTCCGGTGAGGAGGCGTTCGTCGGCGGCGACGGGGACGCCGTCCACGTCGGTGTAACTGTTCATCACCGACCGGGCGCCGCCCTCGCGCAGCGCCCGGACGAAGGGCTCGACCAGCACGTCGGCGAACTCGCGCGGCCCCACGGCGACCGGAGCCATGTTCCGGCCGCCGCGCGAGGACGAGTACCCGGCGAAGTGCTTGAGCGTCGCCACGACGCCCGCGCCTTCCAGGCCCTGGACGTAAGCGGTCCCCATCGCGCCGACGAGGTAGGGGTCCTCGCCCATGCACTCCTCGGTCCTGCCCCACCGGTGGTCGCGGACCACGTCGAGCACCGGAGCGAGGCCCTGGTGGACGCCGACCCGCCGCATCCCGTCGCCGATGGCCGCGGCCATCCGCCGTACGAGTTCGGGGTCGAAGGACGCGCCCCAGGCGAGCGGCCCGGGGAAGACGGTGGCGCCGAGCGTCATGAACCCGGTCAGGCACTCCTCGTGGGCCAGCGCCGGGATGCCGAACCGGCCGGCCTCCGTCACCTGCCGCTGGAGCGCGGCGAGCCGCTCCATCCCGGCCTCCGCGGCGATCGGCGCGGTGCCGTACACCCGGGTGAGCTGGCCGAGACCGTGCCCGACGATGTCGTCGAGACCCGGCGCCGGCTCGCCGGAGTCGTCCTCCATGGGCGCCACGGGCGCACCGGGATCGGAGGGCAGGGCCCAGAAGCCGGCGAGTTGTCCCGCCTTCTCCTCCAGCGTCATCCGACTCAGCAGATCGGCGACGCGCACGGAAGCGGGCAGGAGGGGGTCACGCCAGGGCTCACTCACGGGGTTCTTCTTCTCCTAGAGACGGGGCGGGGCGGTGGAGACGCGGACCTTCAGTTCGGTCGAGAGCTCCATCCGGGGGCTGACCAGGGGCTGGTCCTCCAGAAGCTGGAACAGGGCGCGGGCGGCGAGCCGGCCCATCTCCTCCAGCGGCTGACGCACCGTCGTCAGCGGCGGTGACAGCCAATCGCACATCGGCAGGTCGTCGAAGCCGACCACGCTGAGGTCCCGCGGGATGCTCAGTCCGCTCTGCCGGGCGGCCTCGTAGACACCCATCGCCTGTTGGTCGCTGCCCGCGAAGATGGCGGTCGGCGGCTCGGGCAGGGCGAGGAGCTCCTGCGCGCACCGGAATCCGCCCTCGTGCTGGAAGTCGCCGAAGCGGATGAGGTCGCGGTCGACCTCGATCCCGGCCCGCTCCAGGGCGGCCCGGTAGCCGTCGATGCGGGCCTGGCTGCAGAGCATCTCCTTGCGCCCGCCGATCGCGGCGATACGGCGATGCCCCAGCTCCAGCAGGTGTTCGGTGGCGGCGAGGCCGCCGGCCCAGTTGGTCGCGCCGATGCTCGGGACACCGTTGTCCGGCAGGTCGATCGGGTCGATGACGACCAGCGCCACCCCGCCCCGCTCGACCTGGGCGCGCTGCGCCTCGGTGACCGAGGCGGTGACGAGGATGACGCCGTCGCTGTGGTGCTGGACCGGCAGCGCGGACCAGCTCGACGGGGTGGCCTCGCCGGGCGGGACGAGCGACACGACGGTGCCGACGCCCCGCTGGGCGCACTCGGCCTCGACGCCGCGCAGGATCTCGACCGCCCAGGCGCTGTCCAGGCCGCCGATGATCAGGTCGACGAGGCCCGATCTGCGGGCCCGGTTCTGCCGGCCGGGCTGGAGGTAGTTGTGCGACCGAAGCAGGCCCTCGATCCGCTCGCGGGTCGAGGGCGCGACGTCGGAGCGGCCGTTGATCACCTTGGAGACGGTGGCCTGGGAGACCCCCGCCTCCGCGGCGATGACGGCCAGAGTCGCACGCTGCTCGCTCAACTTCTCTCCTTTTCGACGCCGTCGGTCGACGACATGTTTCGCAAACTTTCGAAGAGTTTCTGGGCGGCGTGACGACTTGTCAAGACCTGTATTGCGGCCAGGTTTCCGAGATAAATCGGTGAGAAGTCTTGACCGTGGTGTCTGTCGTTCCTAGGTTGTGGCACCACGTAATTCGAGAGAGTTTCGAAAAGTTTTCGAGCGTATCCCCCTCACGGAGGTCCCATGGCCAGCACCACCCCGAGCCGACGCAGCTTCCTGGCGCTCGCGGGCTTGACCGCACTGTCCGTCCCCCTGACGGCGGCCTGCGGGTCCGGCGGATCGGGCGGCGGGGCGGCGACCGACGGCAAGGTGACGTTCGACTGGTGGAACATCGCCACCACGGAGCCGGGCAAGTCCCTCTTCCCGGAGATCTCCACGGCGTTCACGAAGGCGCACCCGAAGATCGCGATCAACACGACCTCGCTGGAGAACGAGGCGTTCAAGTCCAAGCTGACCGCCACCACCTCCTCGGGCAAGCTCCCCGACGTCTACCAGACCTGGGGCGGCGGCGTGCTCCAGCAGCAGGTCGACGCGGGCCTCGTCGAGGACATCACCGACCTCGCGGACTGGTCGTCGCAGTTCACCCCGGTCTCGCTCTCGGCCTACCAGATCGAGGGCCGCCTCTACGCCATCCCGTACGACATCGGCATGGTCGGCTTCTGGTACAACAAGAAGCTCTTCGCGAAGGCCGGGATCACCACGCCGCCGGCCACCTGGGCCGAGTACCTCGCCTCCGTGAAGAAGCTCAAGGCCGCGGGCATCACCCCGATCGCCCTTGCCGGCAAGGAGAAGTGGCCCGGCCACTACTACTGGGCCTACCTCGCGATGCGCGTCGCCGGCCTCCCCGCCCTGCAGAAGGTCGCGGCCACCAAGGACTTCACCGACCCCGGCTTCGTCAAGGCGGGCGCCCTTCTCAAGGAGCTCGTCGACCTCCAGCCGTTCCAGCCGGGCTTCCTCGGTGCCGGCTACTCCACCCCCGGCGGCCAGGCCGCGACCATGGGCAACGGCAAGGCCGCCATGGAGCTCATGGGCCAGTGGGCACCGTCCGTGGAGAAGGATGCGGGTGCCGACCTCGGAGCGGACCTGGGCTTCTTCGCCTTCCCGACCGTCGAGGGCGGAGTGGGGCAGGCCACCGAGGTGTTCGGCGGCGGCAGCGGCTTCGCGCTCCGCAAGGGCGCCCCGAAGGAGGCCCTGGACTTCCTGAAGTTCTTCGCCGTGGACAACGAGCCCAAGCTCCTCGCCTCCAACGGCTACCTGCCGGTGGTCAAGGGTGCGGAGAGCCAGCTCAAGGACGCCAACAAGAAGGTCGTGGCCGAGAGTCTGGTCAAGGCCACCGGCTTCCAGCTCTTCCTGGACCAGGCCTACCCGCCGGCGGTCGGCCAGGAGGTCAACGACAGCGTCGCCGACCTCATAGCGGGCAAGAAGACCCCCGAGCAGGTCACCGAGTCGATCACCGAGGCTGCGAAGAGTGCCTAGCTCCGTGTCCACCCTGACCAAGGAACGGACGGAGGAGTCCGTGGCGACGCCCACGCCGCCTCCGGCCCGTTCGCTCCTGAGCCGGTGGGGCTCCTGGGCCTCGGTCGCCTGGTTCCTCGTCCCGGCCCTGGTGCTCTTCCTCGTCTTCGTCGTCGCCCCGATGGTCGTCGCCGTCTGGACAGGCTTCTTCAAGTGGGGCGGCATCGGCCCCATGGACAATTTCGTCGGACTCGCGAACTACACCAAGCTGTTCGACGACGAGGTCTTCATCGGGGACCTGTGGCGCGGGCTGTACCTGATCCTCATGTCGGTCCTGGTGCAGCTGCCGTTCGCCCTGTTCACCGCGGTTCTACTGAACCAGAAGCTCCGCGGCCGGGCCGTCTACCGGATGCTGTTCTTCGCGCCGTACATCCTCTCCGAGGTCGTCACGGCGGTTCTGTTCACGATGATCTTCCTGCCCGGCGCGGGCATGGCCGATCACATGGCCGGCTTCTTCGGGCTCGAGGACCTGCAGGGCAAGTGGCTCGCCGACCCCTCGACGGTCCTGCCGACCCTGTTCCTCGTGATGATCTGGAAGTACTTCGGCTTCCACATGATGCTGTTCCTCGCCGGGCTGCAGAGCATCCCGTCCGAGATCCTCGAAGCCGCCTCCATCGACGGCGCCGGCGCCTGGCAGCGCTTCCGGTACATCACGCTGCCGCTGCTCGGACCGACGATCCGGATCAGCGTCTTCCTGTCGATCATCGGGTCCATCCAGCTCTTCGACCTCGTCTGGGTCATGACCGCCGGCGGGCCCAACCACTCCTCCGAGACGATGGCCATCGCGATGTTCCAGTTCGGGTTCAAGCGGTACCAGGTCGGCTACGCCAGCGCGATCAGCGTCGTGCTGTTCATGATCAGCCTCGTCTTCTCCCTCTTCTACCAGCGGTACGTGCTCCGCCGTGACCTGAGCGGCGCCGTCACCTCGGGAGGTGACCGATGAACGCCCGCAGGACCGTACGCGGCCTCTCGCTGCACGCCGTGGTCTGGCTGATCGCCGCGTTCGTCGCCGTGCCTCTGCTCTACGCCGTGATCTCCGGTTTCAAGAGCACGGCGGAACTGACGAACAACCCGTTCGGACTTCCGGAGCATTGGAAGATCGGCAATTACCTCGGAATTCTCGGCGACGGCATGTTCTGGCGGCAGATCGCCAACAGCGCGGGCATCGCCATCGGCACGACGGTCGTGACGGTCGTGGCCTCGGCCATGGCGGCCTTCGTTCTCGCGCGCTATGCCTTCCGGGGAAGGGAGTTGTTCTATACGCTCTTCACCATCGGGCTGATGTTCCCGTTCGCCGTGGCCGTCCTGCCGCTCTTCCTGATGCTGCGCACCTTCGGCCTGCTCGACAATCCGCTCGGAGTGATCCTCCCGCAGGCGGCTTTCGGGCTCCCCATGACGATCGTGATCCTGCGCGGTTTCTTCCGGACCGTCCCGGCGGAGATCGAGGAGGCCGCGACCATGGACGGCTGCGGCAAGTTCCGCTTCTTCTGGCAGATCCTGCTGCCGATGGCGCGTCCGGCGCTCGGCACGGTCTCCGTCCTCGCGGTCGTCGCGAGCTGGAACAACTTCTTCCTGCCGCTGCTGGTGTTCAACGACCCGAAATGGCAGACGATCCCGGTCGGCGTCCAACAGTTCCAGGGCCAGTACTCGACCGACTACGCGCTCGTCCTCGCCTACATCGTGCTCGCCATGGTCCCCGCCCTCGCCTTCTACGCCGTCGCCGAGCGCCAGCTGATCGGCGGCCTCACCGCCGGCGCCACCAAGGGCTGATCCGTACCGCTCGCTCTCCCTGCCTCCCCGAGGAGACTCCGTGAAACGCTTGACCGTCATGGCGGCCGCCATATTGTTAGCGCTAACAACTCAGGTTGCCGCAGCCGACCCCGTGCCGCAGGCCGCGGCCCCCGCCAGCCCCGCCATCGACTTCCGGGCCGACCTCCAGCCCATCGACGGATTCGGCTTCTCCATGGCCTTCCAGCGGGCCGACCTGCTGCACGGCGCGCGCGGCCTCAGCCCCGCCAAGCGGCGCGAGGTGCTCGACCTGCTGCTCAGCAAGGAGAAGGGCGCCGGCCTGTCGATCCTGCGCCTGGGCATCGGATCGTCGACCGACCGGGTCTACGACCACATGCCGACGATCCTGCCAGCCGATCCCGGCGGGCCGGACGCCACACCGAAGTACGTCTGGGACGGCTGGGACGGCGGCCAGGTCTGGCTCGCGAAGGAGGCCAAGGCGTACGGCGTCAAGAGGTTCTACGCCGACGCCTGGAGCGCGCCGGCCTTCATGAAGACCAACGGCGACGAGAACAACGGCGGCGAGCTGCTTCCCGCCTGGCGCCAGTCGTACGCGAACTACCTCGTCCAGTACGCCAAGTTCTACGAGCGGGAAGGCATCGACATCACCGACCTCGGGTTCACCAACGAACCCGACTGGACGGCGACCTACGCCTCGATGCGCTTCACGCCCCGACAGGCCGTCGACTTCCTCAAGGTGCTCGGACCGACCGTCCGCGCCTCGGGACTGAAGACCGGCGTCGTCTGCTGCGACGCCGCGGGCTGGGACCGCCAGGTCGCCTTCACCGAGGCCATCGAGGCGGACCCGGAGGCCGACAAGGCCGTCCGGACCGTCACCGGCCACCGCTACAGCGGTCCGACCACGGTCCCGCAGCCGACCGACAAACACGTGTGGATGTCCGAGTGGTCGCCGGACGGCACCACCTGGAACGAGCACTGGGACGACGGCAGCGGCTACGACGGTCTCACCGTCGCCGCCGACATCCAGAACACCCTGACCGTCGGCAACGCCAACGCCTACGTCTACTGGACCGGCGCGTCCCTCGGCGCGACCCGGGGGCTCATCCAGCTCGCCAACCCCGGCGACGGCTACCGGGTGTCCAAGCGGTACTGGGCACTGGCCGCCTTCAGCCGGTTCATCCGCCCCGGCGCCGTCCGCGTGCCGGTCACCGACGCCGACCCGGCCCTGCGCGTCACGGCCTTCCGCAACACCGACGGCCGTCGCGTCATCGAGATCCTCAACACCGCGACCACCCAGAAGTCCGCCGAGTTCGCCCTCCGCGGCGGACACGACCGGCACCCCGACGCCTACGTCACCGACGAGACCCGCTCGATCACCCCGGCCGATGTCGTCTCCACGCACGGCACGACCCTCACGGCCACGCTCGCCCCGCGCGCGCTGACCACGATCGTCCTCGACTGAACCGTCAAGCACCCGAGGAGTCACCCATGCCCGTGTCCCGGCATCTCATCGCCCTGTCCGCCGCCGTCTGCCTGGCGGCCGGCCTCGCCGCCGCGCCCGCGACCGCCGAGCCCCGCCCCAGGACGCTCGCCGAACTGGCCAAGAAGCACCACAAGTACCTCGGCTCGGCCACCGACAACCCCGAGTTCACCGACGCCGCCTACCTGAAGCTCCTCGGCAGCGAGTTCGGGCAGACCACCCCCGGCAACGCCATGAAGTGGGAGACCACGGAACCCAGGCGCGGCGTCTTCGACTTCACCGCCGCCGAAGAGGTCATGGCCTTCGCCAAGGACCACCACCAGAAGGTCCGCGGCCACACCCTCGTCTGG
The DNA here is from genome assembly GCF_000830005.1 of Streptomyces vietnamensis. Classification (NCBI taxonomy): domain Bacteria; kingdom Bacillati; phylum Actinomycetota; class Actinomycetes; order Kitasatosporales; family Streptomycetaceae; genus Streptomyces; species Streptomyces vietnamensis. The sequence goes on from NZ_CP010407.1 coordinate 8,286,510, forward strand.
CACAACCAGCTCCCCGCCTGGCTCACCGGGCGCAGCTGGACCGCCGACGAACTGCGCGCCGTCCTCAAGAACCACATCCAGACGGAGGTCCGGCACTTCAAGGGCCGGGTGATCCACTGGGACGTCGTCAACGAGGCCTTCAACGAGGACGGCACCTACCGCGAGTCGCTCTTCTACAAGACGCTCGGCCCCGGCTACATCGCCGACGCCCTGCGCTGGGCCCACGAGATCGACCCGCACGCCAAGCTGTACCTGAACGACTACAACGTCGACGGCATCAACGCCAAGAGCGACGCCTACTACAAGCTCATCAAGCAGCTGAAGGCCGACGGCGTCCCGGTGGAGGGCTTCGGCCTCCAGGGCCACCTGGCACTCCAGTACGGCTTCCCCGCCGGCGTCCAGGAGAACATCCAGCGCTTCGCCGACCTCGGGGTCGACGTCGCGGTCACCGAGCTCGACATCCGGATGCAGCTCCCGGCGACTCCCGAGAAGCTCGCCACCCAGGCCACCTGGTACGCCGACTACGTCAAGGCCTGCCTGGCGGTCGAGAAGTGCGTCGGCGTCACCATCTGGGACTACACGGACAAGTACTCGTGGATCCCCGGAGTCTTCCCCGAGGAGGGCGCCGCACTGCCCTACGACGAGAACCTCCGGCCCAAGCCCGCCTACCACGCGATCAGGAAGGTGCTCGGCGGATGATCAGGACGGCGATCGTCGGGACGGGCGGGATCGCGGGCATCTGCCACGTCCCCGCCCTCCGGGCACAGGCGCACCGGGCGGAGATCGTGGCGGCCGTCGACGTGGACATCGCGCGCGCCGAGGCGTTCGCGGCCGAGCACGGCATCCCCGCGGTCCACACCGATCTGCGCACGATGCTCGACGAACAGCGCCCGGACATCGTGCACCTGTGTACGCCGCCGTTCCTGCACGCCGAACAGGCCGTGACCTGCCTGGAGTCGGGCGCGTGGGTGTGGTGCGAGAAGCCGGTGGCCCTGTCGCTGGCCGAGCTCGACCGGATTCAGGCCGCCGAAGGGACCGCCGTCGCGGGCGCGGTGTTCCAGCACAGGTACGGCTCGGGGGCCCGGTACCTGCGCGACCGGATCGCGGCCGGGACCCTGGGCCGTCCGCTGGTCGCGCAGTGCGTCACGGCGTGGTACCGCGACGACTCCTACTACGAAGTGCCCTGGCGCGGCACCTGGCGGAGCGAGGGTGGTGGCCCGACGCTGGGCCACGGCATCCACCAGATGGACCTCATGCTCGACGTGCTCGGCCCGTGGGCCGAGGTACGCGCGATGGCCGGCCGCCTCGACCGCGCCGTCCAGACCGAGGACGTGTCCGCGGCCCTGGTCCGGTTCGAGAACGGAGCCATCGCGACGGTCGTCAACAGCGTCCTCTCCCCACGCGAGGAGAGCTACCTGCGCTTCGACCTCACCGACGCCACGGTCGAGCTGCGGCACCTGTACGGCTACTCCAACGCGGACTGGACGTTCACCGCCGGGTCACCCCACGCGAAGTGGGAGCCGCCGGACGACCTGCCCAGCTCGCACACCGCCCAGCTCGCGGCCTTCCTGGACGACTACGAGACGGGGGTCCGGCCCGACCTCGGCAGAACCACCATGGAACTCGTCACCGCCTTGTACAAGGCCGCGATCACCGGCCTGCCGGTCCGGCGCGGAGAGATCGACGCGGCCGACCCCTTCTACGGCTCACTCCACGGGGGACGCCCGGAGGTGTTCCGATGACGTTCGAACTCCACGAGAACGAGGACTCGCTGACCGTCCGGGCCCGCGACGTCGACCTCTTCCGCTATGTGCACCGGCCGGTCATGAACCCCTTCGAGGCACCGAAGCCCTACCTGCATCCGGTGCGCACGCTCGCCGGCGACGTGGTCACCGGATACCGGCCGCACGACCACCGCTGGCACAAGGGCATCCAGTTCACGGCGTCATGGGTGTCGGGCCAGAACTTCTGGGGCGGCGGCACCTACCTGCGCGACCGGGGCTACGTCGACCTGCCGAACCTCGGCACGATGCGCAGCCTCGCCGTGTCCGCCGAAACGGACCACGACCGCGCCGTCGTCACCGAGGACCTCGCCTGGCACACGATGGCGGGGGAGCACTGGATCGACGAACGCCGCACGCTGACCGCCCGCGACGTCGAGACCGACTCCTGGACGCTGGAGGTCACCACCGCGCTCACCAACGTCCTCGACACCCCCCTGATGTTCGGGAGCCCCGGCACCCAGGGCAGGGAACTCGCCGGATACTCCGGCCTCTTCTGGCGCGGCCCGCGCGACTTCACCGGCGGCGAGGCGATCGGCCCCGCGATGGGTGAGCAGGGTGACTGGCTGGCCTTCATCGGCACGCACGACGAGGTCGACCGCTCCTCCACGCTGCTGTTCCTCGATGATCCGGAAGCCCCCTGTCACTGGTTCGTCCGCAGCGAGCCCATCCCCGCCGTCAACCCGTCCCTGGCATTCGACAAGGAACTGCCGCTGCCCCCGGGCGACACCCTGTCGCGCCGCTACCGGATCGTCGTGGCCGACGGCGCGTGGACCCCCGCGCGCCTGGCCCGCCACGTGGAGGAACACCCGTGGTGACCCCGCTCCCCGGCAGCGTGGGCGTCTCCAGCCTGACCGTGTACGACTGGGAGGCCGCCGACGGGCTGTGCGGGGGAACGCCCCACATGCACCTCGTCTGCTCCGAGGCGTACGTCGTCATCGACGGCGAGGGCAGCGTCCAGACCCTCACCACCACCGGCTTCGCCGACACCCCGCTGCGCCCCGGCGACGTCGTGTGGTTCACCCCCGGCACGATCCACCGTCTCGTCAACGCCGGCGGCCTGCGCCTCGTGGTGCTCATGCAGAACAGCGGACTCCCCGAGGCAGGCGACGCCGTCTTCACCTTTCCCGCCCCCGTGCTGGCCGATCCTGACGCCTACCGGGCGGTGGCCGAGCTGACCGGCGACCGCGCGGCGGCGGCGCGCCGCCGCCGCGACCTGGCACTCGAGGGCTTCCTGGCCCTGCGCGAAGGCGGGCTGCGGGAGTTCCACATCGCGGCCCACCGCCTGAAGAGCGAGCTGCTCGACGCCTGGTGGATCCGCTGGCGCGACGGCCCGCTGGCGGCGACCCTCACGACCGGCTGCCAACTGGACGCGCTGAAGAGCGGGGACCTCTCCCACCTCGATCACGGCGAAGTGTCGCGACTGGAGCGCCCGGAGGAACCGCTCTTCGGCATGTGCGGCCTCCTCCACCCCTATCCCGTCCCCGTCCCCGTCCCCCCGAAGGAGCTCTCCTGATGAGATTTCGCCATCCACCCCTGGTCCTGAGTCTCGTCCTCGCGGTCCTGTCCTCCTTGCTGCTCGGAGCCACTCTCCTCAGTGCCCCGCCCGCCGCAGCGGCGACCGTCGACACCAACGCCTGGTACGTGCTGGTCAACCGCAGCAGCGGCAAGGCCCTGGACGTCTACAACCTGGCGACCGGTGACGGCGCCCGCATCACCCAGTGGACCAGGAACGACCAGAACCAGCAGCAGTGGCAGTTCGTCGCCTCCGGCGACGGCTACTACCGCGTCAAGTCCCGCCACTCCGGCAAGGTCCTGGACGTCCAGAACAGGTCCACCGCCAACGGCGCCCCGGTCGTCCAGTGGACCGACCTGAACGGCACCAACCAGCAGTGGCGGCTGGCCGACAGCGCGGACGGCTACGTGCGGTTCATCGCCCGCCACAGCGACAAGGCCCTCGAAGTACAGGGCGCCTCCACCGCCGACGGCGCGAACATCGTCCAGTACGACGACTGGGGCGGTGCCAACCAGCAGTGGCAGCTCGTCAAGGTCGCCGGCGGCACCCCCGGCACCTGTGCCCTTCCCTCGACGTACCGCTGGTCGTCGACGGGCGCGCTGGCGCAGCCCAAGGCGGGATGGGCCTCGCTCAAGGACTTCACCGTCGCCCCCTACAACGGCAAGCAGCTCGTCTACGCGACGACGCACGGCACCACGGGAACGGGAGCCGGCTGGGGTTCGATGAACTTCACCCCGTTCACCGACTGGTCGGAGATGGCCTCGGCCGGCCAGAACACGATGGCGAACTCCGCCGTCGCGCCCACGCTCTTCTACTTCGCGCCGAAGAACATCTGGGTGCTCGCCTACCAGTGGGGCAGGACCGCCTTCTCCTACCGGACGTCGACCGACCCCACCAACCCGAACGGCTGGTCGGCGGAGCAGGAACTCTTCTCCGGAAGCATCGCCGACTCCGGAACCGGACCCATCGACCAGACGCTCATCGCCGACGGCACGAACATGTACCTGTTCTTCGCCGGCGACAACGGCAAGATCTACCGGGCCAGCATGCCGATCGGGAACTTCCCGGGCAGTTTCGGCTCGTCGTACACGACGGTCATGAGCGACACGGTGAAGAACCTGTTCGAAGCCCCGCAGGTCTACAAGCTCCAGGGCCAGGACCGCTACCTCATGATCGTCGAGGCGGACGGTGCGCAGGGCCGGTACTTCCGCTCGTTCACGGCCACCAGCCTGAACGGTTCCTGGACGCCCCAGGCCGCGACCGAGAGCAACCCCTTCGCCGGAAAGGCCAACAGCGGCGCCACCTGGACCAACGACATCAGCCACGGCGAACTGATCCGCACCGGCGCCGACCAGACCTTCACGGTCGATCCCTGCAACCTGCGGTTCCTCTACCAGGGACGCGATCCCAACTCCGGCGGCGACTACGGCCAGTGGCCCTACCGGCCGGGTCTGCTGACGCTGCAGCGCTGACGAGGTGACACCGGTCCGGCTCCGGGCGGGGCCGACGTGGCGGGCCCGGCGGACGACCGGGCCCGCCACGGCCGCGTCCCGCCCCGCCCACCAGCCGGCCTTCCCGCCGTCGGGGCCGATCGGTCTGGTGCGGGGTGTCGTGTGGGAGTCTGGCGTCCATGTCGATTTTCGCAAACGTCGTGGTGCTGCTCATCGCCGCTCTCCACGTGTACATCCTGGTCCTGGAGATGTTCCTGTGGACCGGTCCGCGAGCCCGGGCCGCGTTCGGGACCAGTGCCGGGTTCGCCGCCGAGACGAAGGCGCTCGCGGCCAATCAAGGGCTGTACAACGGCTTTCTCGCCGCCGGGCTGGTGTGGGGCGTGGTGGCGTCCGACCCGGTGGGCTTCCAGGCGAAGGTGTTCTTCCTGGTGTGCGTGGCCGTGGCCGGTGCGTACGGCGCCGCCACGGCCAGCCGGAAGATCCTCTTCGTGCAGACCGTCCCGGCGCTCATCGGTCTGGCACTGGTGCTGGCCGCCCACTGAGCGATGCCGGCCGACCGGCCGGACCGGACAGGCCCGCAGGCTCACGCCTGCGGGTCAGGCGTCGGCCGCGCAGCGGAATCCGGTGTGGCCGCTGGTGCCGTCGGGGGTGCCTGCGGTGCGCGCGGCGACGCGGTAGCGGTGGCAGTAGGAGCGGTGGCACATGTGGGACCCGCCGCGCATGACCTTGGCCGTTCCGGTGGCCGGCCCGCTGGGGTCGACGAGCGGGCGGGCGGTGGCGTGGTCGGTGGTCCACCAGTCGGCGCACCACTCTCCACGTTGCCCGCCATGTTGTGGAGACCGTGGCCGTTGGGCTCGAAGGCGTCGACGGGGGCGGTACCCCGGTATCCGTCAGTTGCGGTACCGGGTCGGTCATCAGGGCCCGCATCGGGGTGTGCAGGGACAGCCGTCCGACCGGGAACTCCTCCGGGCGCGGCAAGGGTTCCAGTGCCTTGTCCCCCTGTGCGCGCTGGGCGCGTACCAGCAGGTGTTCGTCGGTGACCTGCACTTTCACCTATGTGCTAAGTGCTGTAGGGGCGGTCGCGAGTGGGGGTCAATGGATCCGGCGCGCATCTAGCACGGCCGTACGAATCCCTTCACGATCAGCCGCTTGGCGCGCGTCGGCCGGCCGGCATCAGCCCAGGTCGTGCCCGGTCACCGCACGGGCGTAGGAGCGCAGGGCGGTGATGACCTCGTTGCGTGTGCGGCGGCCGGCCAGGATTTCCATCTGGTAGCCGTCCTCCATGGCGACGAAGTTCGCCGCGAGGAGCCGGGACGGGTCGGTCAGGGTGAAGTGGCCCTGGGCCTGCCCCAGCACCAGGACGGCGTGGTAGACGGAGATCTGGCGTTCCGTCAGCGCGCTGTCGAGGGCGGCCGCCCTGGCGTCGCGCAGGCAGCGGGGCCAGTACTCGTAGAGCAGCCGGGTCAGCGCGTCGTCCGGGCCGGTGGCCGGGCCGCGGTCGATGCAGGCGCGCAGTTGGTCCCGGGCGTCGGTGAACTGTTCCGCGGCGCGTTCGCGTTCCTGGCTGTAGCGCTCGATCGCCTGCTGGTAGGTCTCGTGGACGAGGGCGTCGAGGTCGCCGTAGTAGAGCACGGCCGCGGGTGTCACCCCGGCCTCGTCGGCGACGTCGCGCAGGCGCAGCCCGTCCAGGCCGCGTGCGAGCAGCGCCCGCTGTACGGCCGCGTTGAGCTCGGCCCGCCGGTTCGCCTTGCCCCGCTTCGCCGACGTCATGTCTCACCCCTCGGTCGTGGTCCGGTCGGATCGCGTCCGCCGTCTGCCGGGAGCAGGGGTGGCATCGGAGCCGTGCAGCGCTCGTGCAGTGACTCGGTCGCGTTCCATATTTGTATTTAACTACAGAGGTCCAAGCCTTGACGAGGGAGATGGTCAGTTCTTAAATCTCGTTTTAACAAAACGCGTCCCACGTGAGGAGCCTCCGCCGTGACGCTCGACTCGAATGACACCGCTGCCGGACCGAGAGCCGGCGCATCCCCCAGCCCCGTCGACAAGGGGCTGCGCAGCGGCAGCGTGGGCCTGCTCGGTGTGGTCGCCCTCGGGCTCTCCTCCACCGCACCGGCCTACTCCATAGCCGTCACGCTCGGTCTGGTCACGATGACCGTGGGGCACCTCGCTCCCGCGGCGCTGCTGATCGGCTTCGTGCCGATCCTGCTGACGGCGTTCGCCTTCCGTGAGCTCAACCGGGACATGCCGGACTGCGGCACCACCTTCGTGTGGAACACCCGGGCCTACGGCCCCTGGACGGGCTGGCTCGTCGGAAGCTGGGTGCCCACCGTGGCCACCCTCTTCGCCATGACCGCGCTCGCCCAGGTCAGCGCCACCTACCTGCTCTCCGTCCTCGGCCTCGACGACCTGGCCGGCAACGACGCCGCCGTGACCGTCACGGGTCTGCTCCTGCTCGCCGGCGCGACCGCACTGGCCCGCCGGGGACTGCAGATCGCCACCGGCATCCAGTACGCGCTGCTCGGACTGCAGCTCGTGGCGCTGTTCGGGCTCGGCTTCGCGGCCTTCACCCGGCCCGGCGCCGCCACGCCCTCGCTGTCCTGGCTCAACCCCTTCGCCTTCGACGGCGCCGGTCCGTTCGCCGAGGCGGTGCTGCTGTGCCTCTTCATCTACTGGGGCTGGGACGCGCTGATCACCGTGAACGAGGAGAGCAGCGACGCCGACCGCGTCCCCGGTCGCGCCGTGCTGATCTCCACCTTCGTCCTCCTCGTCACCTACCTGTTCACCGCGTTCGCCGCCGTCGGATATGCGGGAACCGGAACCACCGGCATCGGCCTCGGCAACCCCGACAACGCCACGGACTTCCTGGCGGCCCTCGCTCCGCCGCTGCTCGGAAAGGCGCTGGCGACCGTCGTCCAGCTCGCCGTCTGCGTCAGCGCCCTGTCCGCGATGCTCACCAGTCTGGTCGGCAGCGGCCGCGGTTTTCTGTCGATGACCACCCACGGGGCCCTGCCGAGGATGTTCGCCCGCATCCACCCCCGCTACCGGACACCCACCGTCGGCACCGTCTCCTTCGGCATCGCCACCGCCGTGACCCTGGTGGTTCTCAAGCTCGCCTCGCCGCGCTTCCTGGGCGATGCCATCCTGTGCATCGGTCTCCTGATCGCCTGCTACTACGGTGCCACCGCCTTCGCCTGCGTCTGGCACTTCCGTCACCGCCTGCGCGACTCCGTACGCGACCTGCTGTTCAAGGGCGTGTTGCCGGCGCTCGGCGGCCTGATGATGCTCGCCGCGCTCGCCCGCAGCGCCTACGACACGATCGCGCCCGACTACGGCAGCACCTCCTTCCACGGCATCGGCGGCGTCTTCCTCCTCGGCATCGGCGCCGTGGCCCTCGGGGGCCTCGTCGTCCTGCTCGTCCGTGCCGAATTCCCCCGCTTCTTCCGCGAGGGCAAAGAATCCGTCGCCCCGCCGACCCTCACCGAATCCACCCGGAACGAAAGCTGATCCCGCCGATGCGTACCCTGGCCATCGCCGCCGTCCAGACCGCCCCCGTGCCGTACGACCTGGAAGCCACCTGGTCCCGGTTCGCCCACCAGGTGAGGACCGTCCGCGAACTCTTTCCGCACGTCCAACTCGTCGTCGTGCCCGAACTGTTCCTCGCCGCGGAGGGACCGCTGCTCGGCGAACACCCCGAGAACTGGATGGAGAAGGCCGCGGTCTCCATCCCCGGGCCGCTCACCGACCGCCTCGCGGGATTGGCGATGGAGACCGGACTGTGGCTCGTACCGGGCACGGTGTTCGAGCGCACGGCCGACGGCACGATCCACAACACCGCGCTCGCGATCTCACCCGAGGGGGACATCGCCGCCGGCTACCGGAAGGTCTTCCCCTGGCAGCCGTACGAACAGGCCACGCCCGGGAACCGCTTCACCGTCTTCGAGATTCCCGGGGTCGGCCGTGTGGGCCTGGCCATCTGTTACGACGGGTCCTTCCCCGAGACCATGCGCCAGCTGGCCTGGCTCGGCGCCGAGGTCGTCATCCAGCCCACCCTGACCACCACCCGCGACCGGGAGATGGAGCTGGTCTGCGCCCGCGCCAACGCCTGGACCAACCAGCTCTACGTCGTCAACGTCAACGCCTCCGACCCGGCCGGCGTCGGTACCAGCGTCATCGTCGACCCCGAGGGCACCGTCCGCCAGCAGGCGGGAGGGGGAGAGGAGGTCCTCGTCGACGTCCTCGACCTGGACGCCGTCACCCGCGTCCGCACGTACGGCTCAGCCGGCATCAACCGCCCCTGGAGCCAGCTCGCCCGCTACGGATCGGCCATCGAACTGCCCATGTACGGCGGTACGTTCCGCACACCCGACTGGCTCAAGGAGACAGAAGGGCACTGAGCCGGGAATCCACCGGGTGCGGTCCCAGGTGGGCCTCCCGCCGGTGTCGCCTGCCCCGCCTCTGCCCTGGGGCGGGCGGCACCGGACCCCGCGCGGTCGTCTTCATCTCTTCGGCCCGGTCCCGATGTGCCGGTCGACCGTCCGGGTGAAGAAGGCGCCGAAGCGTTCGGCCACGGCACCGGGCCGTTCCAGGTGGGCCCAGTGACCGGCGCCGGCGATCGCGACGCACTCGGCCGCCGTGAACCTCGGCGTGACGGCCCCGGCGACCAGTTCCTCGGTGATGAACGGGTCTTCGGCCCCGCGCAGGACCAGGACGGGGCCCGTGTACCGGCTGGGCCGAGCGCCGTCGGGGTGGCCGGTGTTCCAGCAAGTCATGGATGCCCTGCTCACGCGGCCCGGAGCCTGATGTACAGGCGATGCGAAACCGGACTCTCAGGGCGAATCGCCTTCGGACGAGGGCTCGGCGTCCTCGGCCCGCAGGGATTCAAAAGTCGGCCTGTCGGTCTCGACCCGGTAGGACTTGACGAGCGCGCTGATCCATTCGTCGCCGTGTTCCGGAGCCGTGTCCAGGTACGCGGCGATCTCCTCGCCCCGTTCGCCGCTCGTGAAGGCGTCCCAGCCGGCCGGGAGCGTGGCCTCCCGCCCCACCGCCACAGAGGTGAAATCCTGGACGTCGTCCTCGGTCAGCGAATCGCCGAGGGTCGTTCCCGCCCAGCCTTCCACCGCGACGCCCAGGAGGCGGGCCGTGTCCGACACGAGCTCGGGCATCTCCTCGCCGACCTCGGCCGCGAGATCCCGCACGAGCGTGGGGTGGAACACGCGCTCGCGGTGACTCAGCCCGTCCGCCGCCTCCAGGACGGCCCTGCGCAGAGCGGTGGCCTCCGGGGACCGCCCCGCACCGGAACGGCGGTACGCCCGGAGCCGTGCGACATCGACCCGCAGCAGCGGGACGGGAGTGGGCAGTGCTCGTGCCGCCCTGCGTGCCAGGTCCAGGATCCCGAGCGCTTCGGCGAACTGCGCGAGATCCTCGGCGATCCTGGCCCCGAGGAGAGCTATCTCCACGAATCCGGACGCGTCGCCCGTCCGCAGAACCTGCCTCCGGGCCAGCGCCTCACGATGCCGCGCTTCATCCATCCGTCCGAGCATGGCCAGGGCCTCGATCTCCAGGACGGCGATCTCGGCGCGTCCCCCTTCCTCCGGCCTGCCCCGGAGCAGCGACAAGGCCTCCGCGGGCTTTCCCGCGTCCAGGAGGTCGCGGCCTCTGCGCACCGTCTGCCGGGCCCAGACCGTGGAGTCCGCAGCCCCCAGCGTGTCCCGGTCGACCGCGAAGCGGAGCCGGTCGGCGAGGTACACGCGGCTGGACGCCGGCAGTTCGTCGAGCGCGCCGTCGAGCAGCACACCCGCCTCCGGCGTCCAGCGTGCGTCGAGGATGCCGGCGTCCTGCCCGAGGGCCAGCCGGTGGTACAGCTCTTCCGCCCGCGCCTCCACACCGTCGAGGGCGCCGTAGTATTCCACGGCCCGGCGGTGGATGTCGCGCGTGCCCTCGGGGCTGTCCCGGCGGAGCAGGGGCAGAGTCGTCCGCCGTACATCGGCACGGTGTACGAGGGCCTCCCGTCCGGGCACCGGATCCATCAGCGTCCCCTCCTCCGCCAAGAGCCGGAAGAGCTGCCGGGCACGGGCGTCGTCCACTTCCCCGAGCCGGCAGGGGACGGCGAGCACCTGCCGGATCAGGTCCGGAGTGATCAGGCGCAGGGTGAGACCAGGGCTGGCGATCCTTTTGAGGTCCGGGTCGTCGAGGTGGTCCAGGACCCGCCGGTACAGCACGGCCTGGACCTCCTCGTCCTCGAGGGTGGACAGGATTCGGCGGAGGTCCTCGTCCGCGCGGAGCCCTTCCTCGCCCTCGCGCCGGATCACTTCCGCGGCGAGCCGGAGGCTGAGCGGGTTCTCTCCTATCCGCTCGGTGACGCTGCGCAGGAACTCCTTGTCCACCCGGATCCCTGCCGCTCCGAGCTGGTGCCGAAGGAACTCCACGGCGAGTGCCGGTTCGAGCCCGGGAAGGGCGAGCGTGCGGCTGGGCGGCCCCAGCGGGGACCGGCCGGCGAACACGAGGCGAAGCAGGGGGTGGGCGCGCTGGAGCCGGTCCAGGAAGTCCCACAGCCGCGCCATGGCGTCGGGGCCGTGTCGCTGCGCGCGCTCCATGGTGTCCAGAACCATGATCAGCGGGACGGGCGGACGGCCGGAGGCCGCGTCGGCCACCAGCCCGAACCGCCGGATGAGCTCGTCCTCGTCGTCACGCAGGTGGTCGGGCAGCGTGCCCGCGTTCCCCTCGTCGATGACCCCGCGTGCGTTGGCCAGGGTGCGGTGCACCGCTCTCTCCAGCCGGCGTGCGTCGTCCGCGGCCTCCGGAGACAGCAGACCGAGTTGGTGCGCCGCCTCGGCGAGGAGCGTGAGCGGCAGTTGGGGGAGCAGGTCGGCCCGGTCGAAGGTCAGGTAGCAGAGCGGAAGGCTCCGGTGGTCCACGGTCCACACGTGGTCCAGGAGGAGGCGGGAGACCAGGGCGGACTTGCCGACGCCTCCGGGGCCGTACACGGCGACCGGTTGGCAGGCGGCCAGGCCGGGGAAGGACGTGCGGTCCTCGACGTACTCGGAGAGGAGGCCCAACTCCGCCCGTCGGCCCACGAAATGGTCGTCCGCCAGGAGGCGAAGCGGCTGGAGGATCGCGGTCACCTCGATCGCGCGACGGACGGCGCCGACGTCGGGGAGGTGGACACCCTGCTTCGTCAGTGTCGCGGTGGTGCGGGGCGCCGCCGCGAGCCATTCGGCGAAGCGCAGGGTTCCGGACAGCTGGTCCATGCTCTGCCCCTCGACGTCGCGGGCGGAACCGCGAAGGTAGGCCTCGGCCATGACGCGTCCGGTGTCGGCCGCTCGGGGGCGGGTGGCCGCCAGGGTTCCGAGCAACTCGTCGCGGCCGCGGAGCGTCTCGAGAGTGGCGCTCCGAACACGGGGTGCCAGACACCACCGGGTGCCGACCGGTGTGCTCACGCGTTCGCAGTCCCGCACCACGAAGTCGCGGAGCGCCTGGTCGTACGGCGGCTCTCCGAGCCCGACCAGGTCGGCCGCGTCGAAGAAGCCGAGGAGCACGGCTGCCTCCCGGTAGACGGTGGAGGATCCGGCGTTCGGCGGCGAGGAAGGGGCAGGGGTGTGCTCGTCCTCGGTACGGCGGGCTCGCAGGCGAGCCCTGACCTCCGCGGACGTGACGGTCCTGCGCTCGGGCATGTCACACGTCCAAGGGGAAGGCCGCGAGGGCGATGTCGGCGGCACTCAGCGACAGCTCGCGCAGCGGCAGGGGAGTGGGCAGGGGGCCGTTTCCCAGAAGTTCGCCGATCAGTACGGCGATGGCGTCCTGGTCGGGCTCTTCTCCCGCCTCGGCCGCCACCGCGCGGAAGAAGGCCTCCAGCTGAGGCACCCCGATGGGCTTGATGCGCTCGCGGAGCACGGTGCGGTCGACATCGGGCAGCGTGTCCTCGAAGTCCGCGAGGACCACGCGCAGCTCCGTGACCTCCGTGCGCCGTTCGGCTGCGACGGCGATGTCCTTGACCATACGCAGGGCCGGGGGAGTGAGCCGGTCCGCGTGCGGGCCGTCGAAGCACACCCATACGTCCTCCGGGCTCTCGCGCACGTTCTCGAGGAACCAGCTCAGCAGCATGCGGGCCTGGGTGTCCTCGGTCTCGCCGACCACGGTGGTCCGCAGCGTCCAGTCGAGCTGATGGGCGAGGTCCCGCATGATGCCGGCCGGGGTGGCCAGGGAACCGGCCCACTTCCGGAAGTCGACATGGCCGGTCGACACGCCCATCCGGCCGAGCGCGTAGATCACGAACTCCAGGGAGTAGCTCTTTCCGCACCCGGAGTCGCCGGTGAGGACGAGTACGCGGGCATCCCCGGAGGACAGCTCTCGGAGGTGGCCGCGGAGCTCATCCCGGTCGAAAACGGCCTGGGGGGCCTTCTTCCCGATCAGACTGAGGCCGAACGATTCCCGACCGCTGTCGGCCCGCTCCGCGAGCAGCGCCTTGATGATCTCCTGGGCCGCGCTCTCGGGGTCGTGGTCCACCGCCTCGACCAAGGCGCGCAGCTTCCCCTGTGCGGCCGCCCGCCGGAGGATCTCGGGCCAGACGTCCGACATCGGAGCGTTCCAGGAGAAGTCCGCCCGTCGGAGCCCCGCCCTCTCGACGAGGCTGCTGGTCGGAGGCTCCTTCCAGTACAGGGTGACAAGGACGTCGAGGAGGTCCTCGGCGTCCTTGTGGGCCCGGGGGAAGCGTCGCAGGTCCAAGATGCTCATGGCGCCCTCACAGCACCCCCGCCGCCGTCAGGTCCGCCCGCACCCGCTCGATCCTGATGCCTTGGTTCCGATACTCGCGGGTGTCGCCCTCCCCCTGGCACACCCAGCGGTGGTGCAGCCCGACCAACCGCCAGCGCTCGTCGAAGACGGGCGACCCGGAAGACCCCGCCTCGGTGTCCGTCCAGTACTGGAGCACTTCGTCGTCCACGTGGCGTACCAGATTGTGGTGCACACCCACCTTCTTGGCTCCGCCGTTGGGGTGCTGAATGATGTACACCCGGTCCCCGACGGCGACAGGTGCCGCGCCGTCCAGTGCCACGGTCGGGGTGCCCTCGGGGAGGCCGGGACGGGCCCTGACGACCGCCCAGTCGTGCTCCTCCCCTCCCACGATGGTGTCCGGCAGGCCCATGACGACGGTGTGGGCGAGGTGCTGTCCGTGGACGTCCTTCTCGTAACCGAACCAGGCTTCGACCCTCGTGGCCCGGGCGTTCCCGGGCCCCGGGTCGAACAGCACGTGGTGGTTCGTGAGGAGCAGATCGTCGCCGATGTGGAAGGCCGTGCCGTGGAATCGTCCGGTCGGGCGGGTGACCAGCAGCCGTGCCACGGCGGGGGCCAACTCGAGGCCGCGACGCAAGAAGGCCACGTCCAACAGGGAGTGCTCGCGGAAGATCTGCCTCTCCAGGGCGTCCGGGGAGGAGAACTCCTTCCACTCCCCGGGCCCGGCGGGCGGTTCGGGCGCCTCCACCACAGGCGGACCGTGCGTCAGTTCCCGCAGGCGGACCGCGACGGCCGCATCGGCGCCGGCCTCGATCCGGGCGAGCAACTGCCGCAGCCGGTTCTGGTTCCGGGCGCTCTCGATGAGGTCGTGCCAGACCAGATGCGCCGGCTGCCCCCAGTTGATCCGCGCTCTGGGGATGCCCGCCTGCTGGGCGAGGGCGGCGACGGAATCGATCTTCCAGTAGGTCTCGCTCAGGAGATCGCACAGCTCCCGCGCGGCCGGTTCGGTCCAGTCGAAGGGAAGTCTGTCGAGGAAGTCTGACATGGGCCCTCCCTCATGCCCAGCCCTCTGTAGGCCCCCCACGCCCACCCGCACGCCGACCCTGACTTCAGTATGCGCTGCACGGCGCGTTCGGGCATGCCGTCCCTGCTGCGCGTGCGGTGTTCCCGACGGACCATGGAAGGAGAATCCGGACGATGAGACGACAGCCATGGACCTGCACACGGACGTACGGCACCGGAGGATCGGCGGCTGGATCCTGGGACAGGAGCTGGGGCGGGGCGGCATGGGAGTGGTGTATGCCGCCGTGCACGAGGAGAGCGGCCGGCGCCGGGCCCTGAAGGTGATCCGCTGCGAGGTCGATCCCTCGCCCGAGGAGGCGGCGCGATTCGACCGTGAGATCGAGATCGGCACGGCGCTGCGCCATCCTCACGTCGTGCGCATGGAAACCTCCGGGCGGCAGGGGCGACTCTGGTACCTGGTCATGGAACGGTGCACGGCCGGCTCCCTGGCGGACCTGGTCCGCCGGCAGGGC
This sequence comes from Streptomyces vietnamensis, assembly GCF_000830005.1. NCBI lineage: Bacteria > Bacillati > Actinomycetota > Actinomycetes > Kitasatosporales > Streptomycetaceae > Streptomyces > Streptomyces vietnamensis. Next base: position 8,301,520 of record NZ_CP010407.1, read on the forward strand.
CCCCTGCCCGCCGCGAGGGCGGTCCCGCTGTTCCTGGGAGCGCTCGACGGCCTCTCGTACGCGCACACCGAGGGCGGTACGGTGCACCGCGACATCAAACCCCAGAACCTCCTCCTGACGGCCGGTCCGGACGGCGCCGAGGTGGTCAAGATCGCCGACTTCGGACTGGCCAAGGCCTACGAGACGGCCGGCCTGAGCGGGCTCACCCGGACCGGAGGGTTCGGGGGAACCGCGGCGTTCATACCTCGCTCCCAGCTGGTCGACTTCAAGTACGCCAAGCCGTACGTCGACGTGTGGGCGGCCGCGGCTTCGCTCTACTACGCGCTCACCGGCCGGACGCCTCGCGACTTTCCGCCCGGTCGCGACCCGTGGCTGACCGTCGCGCACGCGCCCGTCGTGCCCGTCGCGGAACGGGAGGCGACCGTTCCCGAGCGTCTGGCCGCGGTGGTGGACCACGCACTCGACGACGATCCCGCCCGGGGCTTCGACACCGCCGACCGGCTCCGCGACGCGCTGCGGGAAGCGCTGCCCGACGCCTGAGCGAGGTGGTCATGACCGACGCATGGCAGCCCGGCACCACGGTGCTCGAGGAGTTCACCGTCGAACGGATCCTGGGATCGGGCGGCTTCGGAAGTGTCGCTCTGCTCCGTACGCTCCGCTCCGGTGAACGGTACGCGGCCAAACGACTGCACGAGACCGGCCCCTTGCAGCAGGGGCTGCTGATCGGCGAGGCGCGCCGGTGGATGGCGCTGCCCGCGCACCCCTACATCACCGAATGCCGCTTCACCCGGACCGTGCAGGACCGGCTGGTCGTCTTCAGCGAGTACGTGCCCGGCGGCTCTCTGGCGGACCGCATCCGGTCCGGAGAACTGTACGAAGGAGGCGGCCCGGAAGCCCTCCGACGGGCTCTCGGTGTTGCGGCACAGGTCGCGTACGGCCTCGACGCCGCCCACTCGGCCGGCCTCCTGCACCTGGACGTCAAGCCCGGCAACATCCTTTTCGACGGTGAGGGGGCCGCGAAGGTCACCGACTTCGGTCTGGCGGTCGCACAGCGGTCGGCGAACGGAGCCGGCACCGCCCTCGCGTTCACGGAAGGGGAGAACGACCCATGGCCGACCACCCGTGCACCGGGGCACACACAGGCCTACGCGTCACCCGAACAGGCCGAGGGCCGACCGGTCGGGCCGGCCGCCGACGTATGGAGCTGGGCCGTGACCCTCCTGGAGATGCTCGTCGGCGAACGGACCTGGCCGTCGGGCGCCGTGGCCGCCCTGGTCCTGGAATCAGCCCGGCACCAGCGGCTGACCGGCCGCTCGCTCGCGATACCGCCCCCTCTGGCCGAGCTGCTGGCGCGCTGCTTCCACGAAGATCCCGAGGCGAGGCCGAGTTCCCTGCGACAGTTGGCGGCCGCCCTGCGGGACATCGCCGAGGACGAGACGGGCGGTCCGCTCGCGGTGGAGACACCGCCTCGCGAGCCGACCGGGGGCTCACGGGAACGGGTGCACGGCCGCCGGTCGACCATCGGCTTCGAACGGGAGGACCCCTGGGAACTCCTCCGGGCTGCCTACGCGGCGGCGGGAATCGACGAAGCGGAGGCCACGGGATTCCGGCCGCAGCTCACCGGCGGCCGTAGGACTCAGCTCCTCGAGGAGCTGCATGTGCTGAACGAGGCATGGCGGGTCTTGTGGCGTCCGACCACCGCTCCGAGTCCGCTGCTGCGGGCCCGATGTGCCGCCTCGATGGCGGAGGTGCAGACAGGTCTCGGTGACTTGAGCGGTGCGGTCGAGCGCTATCGCGGCTGTGTGCGTCTCCTCGAATCCCTGCCGACGGAGGAGTCCCGGGGCCGGCTGGCGCCGGCACTGAACAGCCTGGCCATTCTCCTGCGCAGGCAGGGGGCCGTCGAAGAGTCGCTACGGGTCGCGGACCGCGCGATTGCGATGGCGCTGGAGCTGGTCGACGCGTACCCGGGCAGCAACGCCGTGGGAAACGCGCTGCTGACGAAGGCGAACGCCTTGTTCGGGAAGGACGGCGCGGAGGAGCTGTATGCGGCTGCCGTGGTCGCGATGCGTTCGGCGGGGGACGAGGTGGGCGAGGCCAAGGCCCTCGCGAGCCTCGCAGGGTGCCTGGCACGCAACGGCTCGCCGGAACGTGCCGACCGGCTCTGGGACGAGGCCGACCGCCTGCTGGCGAGACACGCCACTCCCGAGCACCACGACGTACAGGCGGCTCGGGGCGCCATGTGGCTGCAGCGGGCATCGGAGGCCGAACCCGGAAGCGACATCGAACTGACGTGCGCGAGGAAGGCGGTGGGTGCGTACGCCCCACTGGTCCGTGATCACGGGGTTCACGAATACTCCGGGGACCTCGGCCGGGCGCTGTTCCGCATCGGCCGCTGCGAGGAACGGCGGGGGATGCCGCAGAGGGCCCTGGCGGCCTACGGATTGGCGTCCGAGTGCCTGGAGACAGCCGTACTGCGGGATGGACTCGCCGAGTTCACCGGGCACCTCGCCAGGGCTTACGACCACGAATCGAGGTTCGTGGCAGACCTCCAGGACCCGGAGCGTGCGGTGGGCATCGCCCGGCGCGCGGTGGACATGTGGCGTCGGGTCACGGACTTGGACGGCCTTCACCGCACGGGGGGCTTCCTGGCCGAGGCGCTGCGCAAGCTCGCCGACGCGCTGCAGGACGTGGGACGCACCGATGAGGCGGAGGAGGCGGTCGTGGAAGGGATCGCGGTGACCGAGGATCCCGCGTTCCGTCGCGACGGCACGGGGCGTTTGATCGCAGCGGCGCTGCACCGTACCCGGGGGGTGGGGCATCGCCGCAGCGGCCGGTTCGACGAGGCCTGGCGTGAATGCGCCACAGCACTCGAGCTGCTGAGGGCGGAGAAGGGCGTGGAAGCGACGAAGAACCGCATCCTCGTCCTGGAGACGATGTCGGGCATCTGCACGGACTCCGGCCGCTACCGGCAGGCCCTGCTGATCGCTCAGGACGTCATGGCCGAGACCTTCCGTCAGGGCAGGGCCGGATTCCTGCGCGACGCCGATCTCGCCGACGCCATGGACCGGCTCGCCCGTGCCCGCTTCCACTACGGAATCGCCGACCACGCCGCCGTCGCAGCGCGCGAGGCGCTGAAGGTCTACGACCGGCTCATCACCGAAGGGCGCGTCGACCTGGTTGCCGCAGCCTCCAGAGCCCGGGTGCTGCTCGGGCAGTGCCTGCTCGCGGACGGTGAACTCGACTCCGCCGCACAAGAGCTGGAGACGGGCCTGAGGGCGTACGAGAACATCTCCGACCGGGATCTGGACCGCAGCATGGCGGGGCGCCGCGGTTCCTCCCCGGACGGGTTGCTGCGCACGGCACTGATCGAATCCATCGAGCTCTGGGTGGCGGAGGTGCGGGAGGCGCTGGGCGTCCGTCCCCAGACGCTGGCGCAGGAGCTCGACCGCCGCTGGGCGGACTACGAGGCGGGCCGGGAGTTGTTCCGGCACGGCGCTCCCCGGGAGGCGAGCCTGTTCCTCGAGCGCTCCGCCGGCATGCTCCGTTGGCTGGCCGAGGCGTATCCCGGAGAGCCCGTGGAACGGATCCGGGCCGAGACGCTGCTCCTGCTGGCGACCTGCGCGACGAGCTGCGAACGCGCCGGCGTCGCACGGCATGCCTTCCGCCGGGCGGCGGAGTGCCTGAGGCGCCTCACGACGGACCTCGGACGGCCCGAGTACGCCGACCGCTGGTTCGAGGCCTGCATCGCCCGGCTGAGCTGGCTCGTGTGGGACGGCGACGAACCCGAGGCACAGACCGTGCTCAAGGACCTGCGCCGAGAGGTGGGCGTCTTCCGCCCGGCGCAGCGGGAGACATGGGACCGGCGTGCCGAGGAGTCCATGGCCCAGGGGCGGAAACTACGTGAGCGCGCCCGCGCGTAGTTCCCTACGACTGGTCGTCGATTCGGCTTCACGAAAACTGTGTCTGAACCGAGGACCGGGAGCGGGGTGGTCAGCGGAAGTTCTGGCCGTACAGCCTCCAGTTGCGCTGGGCAACGCAACCAGTCGGGGGGCGTCCGCCGGAAAATTTTCGTTCAAGGCTGTTCTTCGCAGGCGTCAGGGCAGTCGATCGAACCTAGGGTTCACACGATCGACTTCCTTCGAAGAAAGGGCCTTTCATGTCGATTCCGCGCAGAACATTATTGGCTGGTTCGACGGCTGGTGCGGCCGCCGCCGCCGTAGGGAGTGCGGGAAGCGCCGAAGCCGCCGGGCGGCCGGCGGCCACGGCGTCGCCGTTGCTGCAACGCACACCCAGTCGTATCGGGGTTCCGGGTGTGGCCGGCCTGCACCTGCAGTTCGGTGCCGATCCCGCCACCGAGATGACCGTCTCCTGGATCAGCCCCCAGTCCGTCCGGCGTCCGCGGGTCCACCTCGGGTCACCGGACGGTGGCGCCGGGCGGGTGGTCGACGCCGAGACCCGTACCTACCGTGACGGGTTCTCCCAGCAGGAGGTGTACGTCCACCACGCCCGCATCGCCGGGCTTCGGCCGGACACCACCTACCTGTACTCGGCCGGGCACGACGGCGCCGCGCAGGAGACCGGGTCCTTCACCACGGCACCGCGCGGTCGTGCCGCCTTCACCTTCACCAGCTTCGGCGACCAGGGCACGCCCAATCTGCGCCGGACCCTCAAGTGGCCCACGAAGGAGACACCGCCGCCCCTCGGTCCTTTCCCGCTCTACACCAGCACTCAGGGCGGCACCGAGGCGTCCGCCGACATCGTGGCCGCGGTGGAACGGGTCGGTCCGCTGTTCAACCTGATCAACGGCGACCTGTGTTACGCGGGCGTGGCCGGCGCCATCGGTGAGGACCGTGTCGCGACCTGGGCCGACTGGTTCATCAGCAACAGCCGCTCGGCGCGGCTGCGCCCCTGGATGCCCTGTGTCGGCAACGGCGAGACCGAGAAGGGCAACGGCCCCCTGGGCCTCACGGGTTACCAGACCTACTTCGATCTGCCGGGCGGGACGACTGCCACCGACCCCGAGACCGGTGGCCTGTGGTACGCCTTCACCGTCGGCGCGGTCCGTTTCATCAGTCTGGCCAACGACGACGTGGCGATCGTGGACACCGGCGAAATCTATCTGCGCGGATACTCCGGCGGTGCGCAACGCCGCTGGCTGGAAAGGGAGTTGCAGGCGGCACGAGCAAGCACCGGCATCGACTGGATCGTCGTCTTCATGCACCACCCGATGATCTCCAGCCACCGCAGCGGCGGCAGCGACCTCGGAGTCCGCGAGGAGTGGGGCCCGCTCTTCGACGCGTACGGGGTCGACCTGGTGCTCTGCGGCCACGAGCACTACTACGAGCGCTCGCTGCCGCTCCGCGGAACCCTGCCGAACGAGGCCCGCACCCCGATCCCGGTCTCCACCAGCACCGATGTCGCCGACACCGCCAAGGGCACCGTGCACATGGTCATCGGTGGCGGCGGCAACTTCGCCACCACCCAGGACGACCTGTTCGAGGAACCCAAGGGCCGCGTCGTCGTCGCCGTGGGCAAGGAGCCCGAGGGCCGCCACCGCAAGCCGGTCTACATCACCGAAGACGCTCCCTGGCGCGCCGTCCAGGACCGCGTCCACCCCCATGGCTTCGCCGCTTTCGACGTCGACCCGGGCACCCGCGGCACCGGACGCACCCGGATGTCCGTCACGTACTACACCTTCGACGGCCCCTACGGAGAGCTGACCCCGGTCGACGCCTTCACCCTGGAACGCCCCCGCGCGGACGCCCGGCACTGACGCAGGCCCGTGCCGGGAATCGGCGAGAGGGTCTTGGCCGGCTGGTGCCAAGACCCTCGTGCCGTGATGGAGCACCACGCTGTGGCGGCGGCCACCGGACGCGCGCCGCCGCATTACCGGATTTCCTCGGCAACGCGCAAGGGATTCGACGAGGAAATCCCGGTCGGCGCACTAGACTGACGGGCTGTTTGGCGGCCGGATCGGAACAACCCGGGCAGACCCGGGCTCCACCGGCGACCCGGACGTTCCGGGAGCGAGACGCGAGGGCCGATGTCAGCCACATCTGAGCGCGGTGAACTCACTCTGCTCGACGACGGGGGGACGCACGAAGAGTCCGGCAAAGCGGCCCGGTTCTCCGCCGGGCCCGCCGCCCCGCCCCGTACGCTCGTCGACATCCTCGATGCGACCGTCCTGGCGTACCCCGACGAACTCGCCCTCGACGACGGCTCCGCCCAGCTGACCTATCGCGCGCTGGCAGCCGAGGTCGAGCGGCTGCGGCGCACCCTCGCCGCGGCCGGGGTCGGGCTCGGCGACCGGGTCGGCGTACGCGTGCCCTCCGGGACCAACGACCTGTACGTGGCCGTCCTCGCCGTGCTCGCCGCAGGCGCCGCCTACGTGCCGGTCGACGCCGAGGACCCGGACGAGCGGGCCGAGCTGGTCTTCGGCGAAGCCGGGGTGCGCGCGGTGCTCGGCGCCGGACGGTCCGTCGAGATCACCGGGGATCCCGCGCCCGGCCACGCCCCCGCGGCACGCCCCGGGCCCGAGCACGACGCGTGGATCATCTTCACCTCCGGCTCCACCGGCATGCCCAAGGGCGTCGCCGTCGGCCACCGCAGCGCCGCCGCCTTCGTGGACGCCGAGGCCGCGCTCTTCCTCACCGAGGAACCGATCGGACCCGGCGACCGGGTCATGGCCGGACTGTCGGTCGCGTTCGACGCCTCCTGCGAGGAGATGTGGCTGGCCTGGCGCCACGGCGCCTGCCTCGTGCCCGTCCCGCGCTCCCAGGTGCGCAGCGGTGCCGACCTCGGTCCCTGGCTGGTGGAACAGGAGATCACGGTGGTCTCCACCGTGCCGACCCTGGCCGCGCTCTGGGACCCCGCGGACCTGGGCGAGGTCCGGTTGCTGATCTTCGGCGGGGAGGCCTGCCCGCCCGAACTGACCCAGCGCCTGGTGACCGAGGGCCGCGAGGTCTGGAACACGTACGGTCCCACCGAGGCCACCGTCGTCGCCTGCGCCTCGCTCCTGACCGGTGAGGAACCGATCCGCATCGGTCTCCCGCTGAACGGATGGGAACTGGCCGTCGTCGACGAGTCCGGCGAGCCGGTGCCCATGGGCGGCAGCGGCCAGCTCGTGATCGGCGGCGTCGGCCTGGCCCGCTACCTCGACCCCGCGAAGGACGCCGAGAAGTACGCCCCGCTCGCCTCCCTCGGCTGGCAGCGCGCCTACCGCAGCGGCGACCTCGTCCGCGCGGAGCCGGAGGGTCTCGTCTTCCTCGGCCGCGGCGACGAGCAGATCAAGCTCGGCGGCCGCCGCATCGAACTGGGCGAGGTGGACGCCGCGCTCCAGGCCCTACCCGGCGTCGCCGGAGCGGCCGCCGCCGTCCGCACCGCGCGCAGCGGCAACCAGCTCCTCGTCGGCTACCTCGTCACCCAGGAGGGATGGGACCGTCCCGCGGCGGTCGAGCGGCTGCGCGCCGAACTGCCCGCGGCCCTCGTGCCGCTCCTCGCACCGGTCGACGAGCTGCCGACCCGTACCTCCGGGAAGGTGGACCGCGACGCGCTGCCCTGGCCCCTGCCCGAACTGGAATCCACCGGCCTCGTCGAGCAGCTCTACGGCACCGAGGCCTGGCTCGCCGAGCAGTGGAGCGAGACCCTGGGCGTGGCCGTCACCGGTGCCGCCGACGACTTCTTCGCGATCGGCGGCAACAGCCTCGCCGCCGCCCGGCTCACCACCCGGCTGCGCGCCCGCTACCCGAGCGCGGCCGTGGTCGACATCTACCAGCGACCCACCCTGCGCGAGCTCGCCCGCCACCTGGAGCAGTCCGTACACGATGGCGGCGCGGCCCGGACCGTCGCTCCCGTCCCGCTCCGGTCCCAGGTGACGCAGTCGCTGCTCCTGCTCCCGCTGTTCACCCTGGTCGGACTGCGCTGGACGGTGGCGCTCCTCGCCCTGGGCAACGTCCTGCACCGGTTCGGGGCCTACCCCTGGGCGCCCACCGCCTCGTGGTGGCTCGTCGCCGCCGGCGCCGCCCTGTTCCACAGCCCGCCGGGCCGGCTGGCCCTCGCGGCCGGCGGCGCACGCATCCTGCTGCGTGGGGTCGAGCCGGGACGCCACCCGCGCGGCGGTAGCGTGCACCTGCGGCTGTGGACGGCCGAACGACTGGCCGACCTCGTCGGCGCGACCTCCCTCACCGGCTCCTGGCTGGAGAGCTACGCACGCGCCCTCGGAGCCAAGGTCGGCCCCGACGTCGACCTGCACTCCCTGCCTCCCGTGACCGGCATGCTCAAGCTCGGACGCGGCTGCGCCGTGGAGTCCGAGGTGGACCTCTCCGGGCACTGGCTGGACGGCGACCGGCTGGAGATCGGCCCGGTCAAGGTCGGTGCGGGCGCGGTCGTCGGCACCCGCAGCGTGCTCTTCCCGGGCGCGCGGGTCGGCAAGCGGGCCGAGGTGGCCCCCGGTTCCGCCGTGACCGGGCAGATCCCGACCGGTCAGCGCTGGGCCGGAGTACCCGCCGTCAAGCTCGGCAAGGCCAAGCGGAACTGGCCCAAGGAGCGCCCGCCGCGCGCCGCCCACTGGCGCGCCCTGTACGGAGCGAGCGGCTTCTGTCTCACCCTCCTCCCCGTGCTCGCCGCCCTGCCGGCGCTGCTCGTCGTCAGCCGGTTCGTACCCGCCGACGCCGGGCTCGCCGAGGCCCTGCGCGGCGCGCTGACGGCCGTGGTGCCGGGAGCGCTCGCCTTCGGGTTCGCGTACGCGCTGCTGCTGCTCGTCCCGGTGCGTCTGCTCAGCATCGGGCTGCGGACCGGGACCCACCCGACGCACAGCCGGGTCGGCTGGCAGGCCTGGACCGTCACGCAGTTGATGGACCTCTCCCGGGAGACCCTGTTCCCGCTGTACGCCGGGCTGGTCACCCCCGTGTGGCTACGGCTGCTCGGTATGAAGATCGGCCGGGGCGCCGAGGTGTCCACGGTTCTCGCGCTCCCGAGCCTGACGACCGTGGGCGACGGTGCGTTCCTCGCCGACGACACCCTGACCGCTCCTTGTGAACTGGGCGGAGGCTGGGTCCGCATCGGACACTCCGAGATCGGGCGCCGGGCGTTCCTCGGCAACTCCGGAATGACCGCGCCGGGCCGCAGCGTGCCCGACGACGGGCTCGTCGGCGTCCTGTCGGCCACTCCGAAGAAGGCCAAGAAGGGCAGCTCCTACCTGGGCCTGCCGCCGGTCAAGCTGCCGCGATCCGCGGCCGACGCGGACCGGAGCCGTACCTACGACCCGCCCGCGCACCTGTTGTGGGCCCGGGGCCTGGTGGAACTGTGCAGGCTCGTCCCGGTGTTCTGCTCGGCCGCGCTCTCCGTCCTGACCGCGGCCGCGCTGTGCGCCCTGATCGCGACGAGCGGGATCGGGTCCGTGGGGGCCGCGCTGCTGTCCGGAGCGGTCCTGCTCGCCGCCGGGGCGACCGCCGCGGTGGTCTCCGTGGCCGCGAAATGGCTGCTTGTGGGCCGGCACCGGACGGGGGAGCACCCGCTGTGGAGCGGCTTCGTGTGGCGCAACGAACTGTCCGACACGTTCGTCGAGGTCCTGGCCGTGCCCTGGCTCGCCGGATCGGTGCCGGGGACCCCGCTCCACACGCTGTGGCTGCGGGGTCTGGGGGCCCGGATCGGCCGGGGCGTGTGGTGCGAGAGCTACTGGCTTCCCGAGACGGACCTGGTGACCCTTGGCGACGCCGTCACCGTGAACCGCGGCTGTGTGTTGCAGACGCATCTCTTCCACGACCGGATCTTGAGGACGGATACTGTGGTCCTCCGCGAGGGCGCCACCCTGGGTCCGAACGGAATCGTCCTGCCCGGAAGCACGGTCGGGGCCCGCAGCACACTGGGACCCGCCTCTCTCGTGATGGCCGGGGAATCCGTCCCCGCCGACACCCGCTGGCTGGGCAATCCGATCGAGGCGTGGCGGGCCTGAAGGGCTGCGGCGTACGAGCACAGGGCAGGGAGCGGAAGCGGCAGTGAGCGGCCAGAGGACAACGGCGTCGGACCCGTACTTTCCGGCCAACGGCGATTCCCGGTACCGCGTGCACCGGTACGAGATCACCCTGGACTACCGCCCCGGCCCCAACCGGCTGGCCGGGACGGCCCGGCTCAGCGCGATCGTCGGCCGGGCGCAGCTCACCGAGTTCGCCCTCGACCTGGCCGAGTTCAAGATCGGCCGGGTCCAGGTGGACGGCCGGACGCCCCACTACAGCCACCGGGGCGGCAAACTGCGCGTCCGGCCGGCCAAGCCCCTCCCCGCGGGAGCCGCCTTCACCGTGGAGGTGCACTGGTCGGGCAACCCCAAGCCGGTACGCAGCCCCTGGGGCGGCCTCGGCTGGGAGGAACTGACCGACGGCGCGCTCGTCGCGAGCCAGCCGGTCGGCGCGCCTTCCTGGTACCCCTGCAACGACCGGCCCGCCGACAAGGCTTCCTACCTGCTCTCGGTCAACACCCCTTCCTCGTACGCGGTGGTGGCCGGCGGCCGCCTCCTCACCCGGACGACCAAGGCCTCCACGACCACCTGGGTGTACGAGCAGACCGCCCCGACCTCCAGCTACCTGGTCGGCCTGTCCATCGGCATGTACCAGACCGTGCTGCTCGGCGACCCCGGACTCGGCGGTGTTCCGCAGAGCGCCCACGTACCGGCGCATCTGCTGCCGAACTTCTCCCGGGACTTCGCCCGGCAGCCCGCGATGATGCGGCTCTTCGAGGAACTGTTCGGCCCCTACCCCCTGGGCGAGTACGCGGTCGTCGTCGCCGACGAGGAGCTGGACGTGCCGGTGGAGGCCCAGGGGCTGTCCCTCTTCGGCGCCAACCACGTGGACGGCGTACGGGGTTCGGAGCGGCTCATCGCCCATGAGCTCGCTCACCAGTGGTTCGGCAACAGCGTGACCATCGCCGACTGGCGGCACATCTGGCTGAACGAGGGCTTCGCGAAGTACGCCGAATGGCTCTGGTCGGAGCGCTCCGGCGGCCGCACCGCACAGGAACTGGCGCTCGCCGCACACCGGTTGCTCGCCTCGCAGCCGCAGGACCTGGTCCTCGCCGACCCCGGCCGCAAGCTGATGTTCGACGACCGCCTGTACCAGCGTGGGGGCCTCGCGGTGCACGCGATCCGCTGCGCGCTGGGTGACGGGGCGTTCTTCCGCATGCTGCGCGACTGGGCCGGCGTGAACCGCCACGGCGTCGTGACCACCGCGAGCTTCGCCGCCCATGCGGCCCGCTACGCGACCGAGCCGCTGGACGGCCTGCTCGGGTCCTGGCTCCACGAGCCCTCCCTTCCCCCGCTGCCCGCCCCGCCGCTCTAGGGCCTGTCGACGCCGAGGCGTCCCGTACGTCCCCACCCGTTCGGCGTGGCCGGTGCCTCTGCGCCCGACATGGCGCGGTGCGCGTCGACTCCTTGACCTCCCGTGGGCGCTCAACCATGCTTTGTTGCGGCACGTGAGATGCGTGTCGTAATGAGCAACGTCTGCTCAGGTCTCGTATCAGCCGAGGAGTGGTCATGACGCACCAGGTTCGTGCTGTCGTCGCGCGGGGCAAGGGCGCCCCCGTCAGCCTGGAGACGATCATCGTGCCGGATCCCGGCCCGGGCGAGGCGCTGGTGAAGATCGAGGCCTGCGGGGTCTGCCACACCGACCTGCACTATCGCGAGGGCGGCATCAACGACGACTTCCCCTTCCTGCTGGGTCACGAAGCCGCGGGCGTCGTGGAGTCGGTGGGGGAGGGCGTCACCGATGTCGCGCCCGGCGACTTCGTCGTCCTCAACTGGCGGGCGGTGTGCGGCCAGTGCCGCGCCTGTCTGCGGGGACGGCCCTGGTACTGCTTCGCCACCCACAACGCCAAGCAGAAGATGACCCTCGCCTCGACCGGGCAGGAGCTGTCACCGGCGCTGGGCATCGGCGCGTTCGCGGAGAAGACGCTGGTGGCGGCCGGGCAGTGCACGAAGGTCGACCGGGCCGCGTCGGCCGCCGCCGTGGGCCTGCTCGGGTGCGGGGTGATGGCCGGCATCGGCGCCGCGATCAACACCGGGAACGTCGGCCGCGGCGACTCGGTCGCCGTCATCGGCTGCGGTGGGGTCGGGGCCGCGGCGGTCGCCGGGGCGAAGCTGGCGGGCGCCGCGAAGGTCATCGCGGTCGACATCGACGACCGCAAGCTGGCGACCGCCGGCCGGCTGGGCGCCACCCACACCGTCAACTCCCGCACCTCCGACGCCGTCGAGGCGATCCGCGAGCTCACCGGAGGCTTCGGCGCCGACGTCGTCATCGAGGCCGTCGGCCGCCCCGAGACGTACCAGCAGGCCTTCTACGCCCGCGACCTCGCCGGCACGGTCGTCCTGGTCGGTGTGCCCACGCCGGAGATGAAGCTGGAGCTGCCGCTGATCGACGTCTTCGGCCGCGGCGGCTCGCTGAAGTCCTCCTGGTACGGCGACTGCCTGCCGTCCCGCGACTTCCCGATGCTCGTCGACCTCTACCTCCAGGGCCGCCTCGACCTGGACGCCTTCGTCACCGAGACCATCGCGCTGGACGAGGTCGAGAAGGCCTTCGAGCGGATGCACCACGGCGACGTGCTGCGCTCGGTGGTGGTCCTCTGATGGCGGCCCGCATCGAACGCCTCGTCACCTCCGGCACCTTCAGCCTCGACGGCGGCACCTGGGACGTCGACAACAACGTGTGGATCGTCGGCGACGACACCGAGGCGATCGTCATCGACGCGGCGCACGACGCCGAGGCGATCGTCCGGGCCCTCGGCGGACGCACCCTGCGCGCCATCGTCTGCACCCACGCCCACAACGACCACATCGACGCCGCCCCCGAACTCGCCGACCGGACCGGCGCGCCGATCCTGCTCCACGCGGACGATCTGCCGCTGTGGAAGCAGACCCACCCCGAGCGGTCGCCGGACGGCGAACTGGCTGACGGCCAGGCGCTGTCGGTGGCGGGCACCGAGCTCACCGTGCTGCACACACCGGGACACGCACCGGGAGCGGTCTGTCTGTACGCGCCGGGGCTTGACACGCTCTTCTCCGGGGACACGCTGTTCGCCGGGGGACCGGGCGCGACCGGCCGGTCGTTCTCCCACTTCCCGACGATCATCGACTCCATCCGGGACCGGCTGCTGAGCCTGCCGGCGGCGACGGTGGTGCGTACGGGACACGGCGACCCGACGACGATCGGCGCCGAGGCGCCCCACCTGGACGAGTGGATCGCGCGCGGCCACTAGGAACCCGCGGGTGGAGGGGGGCGGGGAGCCGCGGCTCCCCACCCCCCTCCACCCGCCTCGCCCGTCAGCCGCCGATCTCCGCCGGCTTGACCGTCACCCACTCCCGGCCCGCGTCGACGGTCTCGCCCGCCGCCTTCTGCTCGGCGGACCGCTTCTCCTTCTCCGCCTCCAGCCGGTCGGTGTACGCCTGCTTGCGGTTGACCCACAGGCGGGCGCCGCCCGCCCTGGCGTCGGAGTAGAAGAGCATCCACCAGTCGCTGGGGGAGTCGCCGGCGACGAGGACCGGCCGTTCGTACTCCGCGATGTAGTCGTGGATGCCGGCGAGCTTTCCGACGTACCAGGTTCCCGGGGTCCACAGATAGGGCGTGACGACCTGCCGCCGGTAGCGCTCGGTGCCGTACTCCGCGCCGAACGTGCCCTGCTCGATCTGCTTGCGCGCGGTGGTGAGGCGGCCGGTCTCGGGATCCTTGAGCAGCGTCGTGACGCCGATGACGTTTTCCGGCGGGACGCCGAGGCCGTACTTCGGGTCCGACACGACCATGCGCACGAGTTCCTCGTGGGCGGCGGTCATCACGTAGACGCGGATGCCGTGTTCCCGAAGGCTGCGGATCAGCTCGCGCTGACCCGCGTAGATGTGCGGCGGGTTCACGGTGCTGTGCACCGTCCTGCCGGCGTCGTCGTAGCTGACCGGGATCGGCTTGCCGTAGGCGTACAGCTCGTCGACGTACCGCTTCAGCTCGCCGAGCGTCAGGCCCGAGAACACCTGGGCGATCCACGGGTAGCAGACCTTGTCGTCGATCTCGCAGAGCCGGTTGTAGTAGCCGTAGAGGCTCTCGCCCGCCCGGAACGGTACGAGGCGCAGCGAGGGGTCGACGGTGTCCGGTGTGAGCACGCCCTTCATTTCGAGGAAGGGCAGCAGCGACTCCTCGAGGTCGTACCGCCAGATGGTGTTGTCGGCGTCGAAGACGGCGTAGCGGCCCTGGTCTTCGAACCTGCCGATGAGCTTTCCGAGCTGTTTTCCCTGGGCCTGGGGCCAGTTGGCCAGCTCGACGGTGGGCCGGCCGGAGGTGTCGGCCGCGGCCGTGACGGGTGGGACCGCGGTGGTGCGGGCAGCCGTGGCCGTGGCGCCGGTGAGGACCACCGACAGGACGGCCGCGGTCACGGCGAGGAGGGGACGGGCAGGTACGCGCATGCGGCATCGGCTCCGGGAGTCGGGGGGAGGTGAGTTGTGCGATACGCAACGCAGTGCACTGTTTGATCCCCAGAGTGAAGTGGTGGCGGGCCTGTCGCGTCAAGGCTCGCGACCGCCTTCTTCCCCTGCCCCGCCGCCGCGTTCGACTCCTTGACAAGGTATGGGGCCACCTCCAGACTGAGTTGCGTAAAACGCAATCCGTTTCGCTATACGCTACGCACGCGACCGAGGTGTCATGATGATTCCCGTGTGCCGACTCGCGGATCTGCCGCGCGGCGAGGCCTATCGGCTCGACATCGAGCCGCCTGTCGCGGTGTTCCACACCGAGGATGGCGAGGTCCTCGCCATCGACGACACCTGTACCCACCAGGACGCCTCGCTCGCGGACGGCTGGCTGGAAGGGTGCGAGGTCGAATGTCCGCTGCACGCCTCCAAGTTCGACCTGCGGACCGGGGCGGTCGACGCTCCGCCGGCCAAACTGCCCGTCCGGACCCATCAGGTGGTCGTCGACGACGGCATGATCTACGTGCGGCCCTCCGAGGCCGCGCCCAACCTGCCCCCCTGTGTCGCGGCCCGGCTCGGCGCCGGAGGCCCGGCGTGAGGACCGTGGCCGTCGTGGGCGCCTCCCTGGCCGGACTGTCGGCCGCGCGAGCGCTGCGGAAGCAGGGCTACGACGGACGGCTGGTCCTCATCGGGGACGAACCGCACCGCCCGTACGACCGGCCGCCGTTGTCGAAGGAGTTCCTCGCCGGCCGCGTCGGCGAGGCCGACCTCGCCCTCGAGGCGGACGGAGAGGATCTCGGCGCCGAGTGGCTGCTGGGCGTCCGGGCCACCGGGCTCGACCGCGCCGACCGGTCGGTGCGGCTCGCGGACGGGCGTACCCTGCGGGCCGACGGCATCGTCATCGCCACCGGAGCGGCGGCGCGCACCCTGCCCGGGAGCGAGGGCCTCGCCGGGGTCCACACCCTGCGCACCCTGGACGACGCCCGTGCCCTGCGGGACGAACTGGCCCGCGGCGGACGGCTGGTGGTGATCGGCGGCGGCTTCATCGGCGCCGAGGTCGCCTCCACCGCGTACGCCCTCGGCCTCGACGTCACCGTGATCGAGGCGGCCCCCACCCCGCTGGCCGGTCCGCTCGGCGAGGCCATGGGCGGCATCGTCTCCGCGCTGCACGCCGACCACGGCGTACGGCTGCTGTGCGGCGTGGGCGTCAAGGGGCTGAGCGGGGAGCGCCGGGTGGACGCCGTCCTGCTGGAGGACGGCCGCAGCGTGCCCGCGGACACCGTCGTCGTCGGCGTGGGCGCCCGCCCCTGCGTCGAATGGCTGGAAGGTTCCGGCGTCGCGCTCGACAACGGCGTGACGTGCGGCGCCGACGGCCGCACCAGCCTGGCCGGGGTGGTCGCCGTCGGCGACTGCGCCAACTGGTACGACCCGCACACCGGAAGCCACCGCAGGGTCGAGCACTGGACCGGCGCGCTGGAACGGCCCGCCGCCGCCGTGGCCACGCTGCTCGCGCACGGTGCGACGGAACCGGGCGTGCCCCGGCCGCCGTACTTCTGGTCCGACCAGTACGGCGTGAAGATCCAGTTCGTCGGCCACGCCGCCGGGGCCGACAGCGTCACGGTCGAGGAAGGCGCCACCGACGAGCGCAGCTTCCTGGCCGTCTACCGGCGGGCCGGCACGCCGGTCGCCGTGCTCGGGATGAACCAGCCGCGGCTGTTCACCCGCTGGCGCAAGCAGTTCACCGCGTGAATGACCCCTCCACGACGTATCCAGAGGAGTGCACCGTGACATCGACCGGTCTGCCGGACAGCCTGATCGCCACCCTCCCCGGCTCCTCCTACACGGATCCGGCGATCTTCGCCCAGGAGCAGGAGCGCATATTCGAGACCATGTGGTTCTGCGTCGCGCGCGCCTCGGAACTGGCGAAGCCCGGCGCCTTCCGCACCGTCGACGTGGGCCGCGAGAGCATCCTCGTCACCCGCGCGAGGGACAACTCCATCCGCGCCTACTTCAATGTGTGCCGGCATCGCGGAGCCAAGCTCTGCACCGAGGAGACCGGCGAGGTCAAGCGGGCCTTCCAATGCCCGTACCACGCCTGGACCTACGACCTGAACGGCAAGCTCGTCGCCGCGCCCAACCTCACCAAGATGCCCGACGTCGGCCGCACCGAGTACGGCCTGGTGGGCGTGGCCGTCCGTGAATGGCTCGGATACGTCTGGGTCTGTCTGGCGGAGAACCCGCCCTCCTTCGAGGAGGACGTCATCGGCGCGGCCGTCACCCGCCTCGGCGACGTGGAGTCGATCGAGCGCTACGGCGTCGAGAACCTCTCGGTCGGCAGGCGGATCGTCTACGACGTCAAGGCCAACTGGAAGCTCATCATCGAGAACTTCATGGAGTGCTACCACTGCGCCACGATCCACCCCGAACTCACCGAGGTGCTCCCCGAGTTCGCGGACGGCTACGCGGCCCAGTACTACGTCGGCCACGGCGCCGAGTTCGGCGAGGACATCCAGGGCTTCACCGTCGACGGCTCCGAGGGTCTCGACCGCATCCCCGGGGTGACGGAGGAACAGGACCGCCGCTACTACGCGATCACCGTCAAGCCGCAGGTCTTCATCAACCTCATCCCCGACCACGTCATCTTCCACCGGATGTACCCGGTGGCCGCCGACCGCACGATCGTCGAGTGCGACTGGCTCTATCTCCCGCACGTCGTCGAGAGCGGCAAGGACGTCAGCCGTTCCGTGGAACTCTTCGACCGGGTCAACCGCCAGGACTTCGACGCATGCGAGCGCACGCAGCCCGGCATGAGCTCCCGCATGTACGCCAAGGGCGGCGTGCTTGTGCCCAGTGAGCACCACATCGGGGCCTTCCACGACTGGGTGAACGAGCGCCTGGGCACTCCCCAGGCGTGACTCAGCCCATGTAGCCCATCCGGTGGCTGATCTCCTCCGCCCCCTTGAGCAGCACCGGGGAGAGCTCGTGCAGGCGCTCCTCGGTGAAGCGGTACGAGGGCCCGGAGGCGCTGAGCGCGGCGATGACCGTGCCGTCCCGGCCGCGGATCGGGGCGGCCATCGCGTGCAGGCCGATCTCCAGCTCCTCCAGGGTCCACGCGTAGCCGCGCTCGCGGGCCTCGGCGAGGTTCTTCTCCAGCTTCGTCCTCGAGGTGAGGGTGTGCGGAGTGGACTTCTTCAGGCCCGCCTCGGCCAGCAGCGCGGCCCGCTCCTCGGCGGGCAGGTGGGCCAGCAGGATCTTGCCGCTGGAGGTGGCGTGCAACGGGGTCAGCTGGCCGACCCAGTTGTGCGCGGTGACGGCCCCGGGGCCGCGCACCTGGCAGAGGTTGATCGCGTAGTGCTCCTGCATGACGGCGATGTTGACCGTCTCGCCGATCTCCTCGGCGAGACGCTCGCAGACCGGGCGGCCCTGCTGGGTGATGTCGATGCGTCCGGTGACCGCACCGGCCAGACGGACGATCCCGAAGCCGAGCCGGTACTTGCCCCGATCGCCCGCCTGCTCCACCAGGCCGCGCGCCTCCAGGGCGCCGAGCAGGCGGAACGCGGTGGACTTGTGGACGTCGATCTCGGCGGCCACCTCGCTGACGCCCGCCTCGCCGCGCTGGGCCAGGATCTCGAGGACGCTGATGGCGCGGTCGACCGACTGCACTCCACCGGCCGGCGAGTTCGACGCTTCGCTGTCTTGGCTGTGGTTGCTCATGGCGAAACTATACGCGCGGTAAACAACGTCGCCGCAAGCTTCGAAGCCGAATAAAAAACCCTGCAAGTTGCGTTGTTCGCAACCTGGTGCGCATTGCGATACCGGATTAGCATGCCCCGCATATCTACGGCGCGAGCGAGACGAGGCACTATGGCTCCCCTGCAATACGACTTCGTCATTGTCGGCGGCGGATCGGCCGGCAGCGCACTGGCGAACAGGCTCTCCGCGGACCCGGCGAACCGGGTGCTGGTACTGGAGGCCGGCCGCTCCGACTACCCGTGGGACGTCTTCATCCACATGCCCGCGGCGCTGACCTACCCGATCGGCAGCCGCTTCTACGACTGGAAGTACGAGTCCGAGCCCGAGCCCCACATGGGCGGCCGGCGCATCTACCACGCGCGCGGCAAGGTGCTCGGCGGCTCCAGCAGCATCAACGGCATGATCTTCCAGCGCGGCAACCCCATGGACTACGAGCGCTGGGCCGCCGACCCCGGCATGGAGACCTGGGACTACGCCCACTGCCTGCCGTACTTCCGGCGGATGGAGAACTGTCTCGCCGCCGACCCGGACGACGAGTTCCGCGGCCACGACGGCCCCCTCGTCCTCGAACGCGGTCCCGCGACCAGCCCGCTCTTCGACGCCTTCTTCAAGGCCACCCAGGAGGCGGGCTACGCCCCCACCGACGACGTCAACGGGTACCGGCAGGAAGGCTTCGCCAAGTTCGACCGCAACGTCCACCGGGGCCGCCGCCTGTCGGCCTCCAAGGCGTACCTCAAGCCGGTCATGAAGCGGCCCAACCTCACCGTCAGGACCCGCTCGCTCGTGACCCGCGTGCTCTTCGAGGGCAAGAAGGCCGTCGGCGTCGAGTACCAGCGCGGCAAGGGCGCCCTCCAGCAGGTCCGCGCCAAGGAGGTCATCCTGTGCGGCGGCGCGATCAACTCCCCGCAGCTGCTCCAGCTCTCCGGCGTCGGCAACGCTCAGGAGCTGAGCGCCCTCGGCATCGACGTCGTCCACGACCTGCCGGGCGTCGGCGAGAACATGCAGGACCACCTCGAGGTCTACGTCCAGTACGCCTGCAAGCAGCCGGTCTCCATGCAGCCGTACATGGCGAAGTGGCGGGCCCCCTTCATCGGCCTGCAGTGGCTGTTCCGCAAGGGCCCGGCCGCCACCAACCACTTCGAGGGCGGCGGCTTCGCCCGCAGCAACGAGGACGTGGACTACCCCAACCTGATGTTCCACTTCCTGCCGGTCGCGGTCCGCTACGACGGCTCCTCGCCGGCCGGCGGCCACGGCTACCAGGTGCACGTGGGGCCCATGTACTCCGACGCCATCGGCTCGGTGAAGATCAGGAGCAAGGACCCGCGCGAGCACCCGGCGCTGCGCTTCAACTACCTCTCCACCGAGCAGGACCGCCGGGAGTGGGTCGAGGCCATCCGCGTCTCCCGCAGGATCCTCGGCCAGCCCGCGATGTCCCCGTACAACGACGGGGAGATCTCGCCCGGCCCGGAGGTCGAGACGGACGAGGAGATCCTCGCCTGGGTCGCCAAGGAGGGCGAGACCGCCCTGCACCCGTCCTGCACCTGCAAGATGGGCACCGACGAGATGTCCGTCGTCGACCCCACCAGCATGCGCGTGCACGGCCTGGAAGGCATCCGCGTGGTCGACGCGTCGGTGATGCCGTACGTCACCAACGGCAACATCTACGCACCGGTGATGATGATCGCCGAGAAGGCCGCCGACCTGATCCTCGGCAAGGAGCCGCAGGCGCCGTCGAAGGCCGCGTACTACCGCCTCCGTGACGCCCGGAAGCAGGTCGGGTAGACCTTGGCCACCGCCGGACTGAGGGCGCTCCTCGACAGTGTCCGCTACGAGGTGCTGCCCGCGAAGACGACCGAGGACAAGGTCCTCGCCCATGTCCCGCGCGACGTCGTCGTCACCGTGACGGCGTCGCCGGTCAAGGGCCTGGAACCGACCCTCGACCTCGCCGGGCGGCTCGCGGCGAACGGCTACCGCGTCGTCCCGCACGTGCCCGCGCGGCTGCTGCGGGACGAGGCGCACCTGAAGGACGTCGTCGACCGGCTGCGCGAGGCGGGCGTGGACGACGTCTTCGTCCCCGCGGGCGACGCCGATCCGCCGGCCGGGGCCTACGACGGGGCGCTGCCGGTGCTGCGCGGGCTGAGCGAGCTGGGCAGGCCCTTCGCCCGCGTCGGCGTCACCGGTTATCCCGAGAGCCATCCGCTCATCCACGACGACGTCACCATCCAGGCCATGTGGGACAAGCGCGAGCACGCCACGTACATCGTGAGCAACCTCTGCTTCGACCCGCGGGTGCTGGGGGAGTGGATCGCCCGGATACGGCGCCGGGACGTCACCCTGCCCGTCCACCTGGGCGTCGCGGGGCCCGTGCAGCGGGCGAAGCTGCTGACGATGGCGACGAAGATCGGCGTGGGCGAGTCGACGCGCTTCCTCACCAGGCACGCCTCGTGGTTCCTGCGGTTCGCGACGCCCGGCGGGTACTCGCCCGACAGACTCCTTGCGCGCGGCGAGAAGGCGCTCACCGCGCCGTCGGCGGGGGTGGCCGGGCTGCACCTGTTCACGTTCAACCAGATCGCGGAGACGGAACGGTGGCGCCGTGCCGCGATCGACCGGCTCGGAAGCTGAACGCGGGCGTCGTACGCACGAGGGGGCGGGGCTGGAAGACCAGCCCCGCCCCCTCGTGCCGTACCGCTCAGCGGAAGACCACCGTGCGGTTGTCGTACACCATGACGCGGCTCTCGCTGTGCCACTTCACCGCGTGCGCGAGGACCTGCGCCTCCACGTCCCGTCCCACCGTGACCAGGTCCCCGGGGTCGAGCGAGTGGTCCACCCTGACCACGTCCTGCTCGATGATCTGTCCCTCGTCCAGGTCCGGTGTCACGTAGTGCGCCGTCGCGCCGACGAGCTTCACGCCGCGGGCGTAGGCCTGCTCGTACGGGCGTGCGCCCTTGAAACTGGGCAGGAAGGAGTGGTGGATGTTGATGGCGCGGCCTTCGAGCTGCTTGCACAGGTCGTCGGAGAGGATCTGCATGTAGCGGGCCAGCACGACCAGGTCGATGTCCAGCTCGCGTACCAGCTCCATCAGGCGCGCCTCGGCCTCGGCCTTGGTGTCCTTGGTGACCGGGATGTGGTGGAAGGGGATGCCGTAGGTCTCCGCCAGCCCCTCGAAGTCCCGGTGGTTGGAGACGATCGCGGGGATCTCGATGTTGAGGGCACCGGTGCGCCGGCGAAAGAGCAGATCGTTGAGGCAGTGGCCGAACTTGGACACCATGATGAGCGTCCGGGTCGGGGTCGACGCCTCGCTCAGGGTCCAGTCGATGCGGTAGGCCTCGGCGACGGGACCGAATCGGTAACGCAGGGTTTTCGCATTCGTGTCCGGGTCGGAGACGTCGAAGTGGACCCTCATGAAGAAACGGCCCTGGAGTCGATCGTCGAACTGCTGGCTTTCCACGATGTTTCCCGAGTTCCTGACGAGGAAGCCGCTCACCGCGTGGACCAGTCCGGCGCTGTCGGGACACGAGAGGGTGAGGACGTATTCACGGCCGGGCCGCGGTCGAGGGTACTTGGGGGACACAGCGACCTCCATTGGTGCGTCATGCACAACATGGTGAGCGATACGCAACATGGTCGGCTCGACTCCCCTTGCGGTCAAGGGTGGTTGCGCAAGTGCCGGCCCGGCGAAATCGTCATGCGCCGACCTCTTGACGCAGGTCCGCAGGTTCGCCAAGGTGTTCCACCACAAGCAATTGAATGCATGATGCGCAACGCATTTCGGCTGAAGGGCTTGGCGCGTGGCAGATCTGTATGTGGCTGGGGAATGGCGGGACCCGGTGGCCGGCGGGTGCCGGGAGATCCGCTGTCCCGCCGACGGCTCGCTCACCGCGACCGTTTCGGAAGGGACGCGCCCCGACACCGAGGCGGCGATCGCCGCGGCCCGCCGGGCCTTCGACGAGGGCCCCTGGCCGCGCACCTCCGAGCGGGAGCGCGGCGCGCTGCTGCTGCGCACCGCCGACCTCATCGAGCGCGACGCCAAGGAGTTCGCCCGCGCCGAGTCGCTGGACACCGGCAAGCGGCTGGTGGAGAGCGAGTACGACATCGCCGACGTCGTCTCCTGCTTCCGCTACTACGGCGGGATCGGCGGCATCGACGCCGGGCGTGTGATCGACACCGGCCGCGACGACGCCGTGAGCCGTGTCGTCTACGAGCCGATCGGCGTGTGCGGCCTGATCACCCCGTGGAACTATCCGCTGCTGCAGGCGAGTTGGAAGGTCGCCCCGGCGCTCCTCGCCGGCAACACGATCGTCCTCAAGCCCAGTGAGCTCACCCCCTCCACCTCGATCCTGCTGATGAAGGCGCTGGAGGAGGCCGGGCTCCCGGCCGGCGTCGCCAACCTCGTCCTGGGCGCCGGGCCCGAGGCGGGCGCCCCGCTCTCCGAGGACCCCGCCGTCGACATGGTCTCCTTCACGGGCGGCCTGGAGACCGGCAAGCGGATCATGGCCGCCGCCGCGGCGACCGTGAAGAAGGTGGCGCTGGAGCTCGGTGGCAAGAACCCCAACGTGGTCTTCGCCGACGCCGACTTCGAGACGGCCGTGGACTTCGCCCTCACGGCCGTCTTCCTGCATTCCGGGCAGGTCTGCTCGGCCGGCGCCCGGCTGATCGTCGAGGACTCGCTGCACGACCGGTTCGTCGACGAGGTCGTCCGCCGCGCCCGGCGGATCCGCCTCGGCGGGCCCTTCGACCCCGAGGCCGAGACCGGAGCGCTGATCTCCGCGCGGCACCGGGAGAAGGTCGAGGCGTACGTCGCGGCAGGCCTCGCCGAGGGCGCCGTACTGCGCTGCGGTGGTGAACGGCCCGACGATCCGACCCTCGGAGACGGCTTCTACTACCCGCCGACCGTCCTCGACGAGTGCCGGCAGGACATGCGCGTCGTGCACGAGGAGTCCTTCGGGCCCGTGCTCACCGTCGAGCGCTTCACCGACGAGGACGACGCCGTACGCATCGCCAACGACACCGAGTACGGACTCGCCGGAGCCGTGTGGACGCAGGACGCCGGCAAGGCCCAGCGGGTCGCCCGGCGGCTGCGCCACGGCACGGTGTGGATCAACGACTACCACCCCTACGTGCCGCAAGCGGAATGGGGTGGCTTCGGGCACTCGGGCGTGGGCCGGGAGCTGGGACCGACCGGTCTGAACGAGTACCGAGAGCCCAAACACATCTGGCAGAACATCCAACCCCGGCCGCAACACTGGTTCCGCGGCTGAATGCCGAAGAGAGGTCGACCATGACCCCAACGCAGACCGAGGTGTCGCAGCGGCACGGCGCGCACCAGGATTCGTACGGCACTCCGGTCATATCCGTGCGCCGGCTGTGGAAGGTGTTCGGGCCGAAGGCCGACCAGGTACCGGACTCCGAGGAGCTGCGCGGCCTCACCCGCCGCGAGCTCATGGACCGCACCGGGTGCACCGCCGCCGTCCGCGACGTCGACTTCGACGTCCGCAAGGGGGAGGTGTTCGTCGTCATGGGCCTGTCCGGCTCGGGCAAGTCCACGCTGGTGCGATGTCTGACCCGGCTGATCGAACCCACCGCCGGTGAGCTCCTCTTCGAGGGCGAGGACATCCGCGAGGCGGACGGCAGGCGCCTGCGCGAGCTGCGGCGCCGCAAGTTCTCCATGGTCTTCCAGCACTTCGGGCTGCTGCCCCACCGCCGGGTGGTGGACAACGTGGCCTTCGGTCTGGAGATCCGCGGCATGAGCAGGGCCGAGCGCACCGCGCGGGCCCTGGAGGTCGTCGAACTGGTCGGCCTCGCAGGCTACGAGAACTCCTACCCCGACCAGCTCTCGGGCGGCATGCAGCAGCGCGTCGGCCTCGCCCGGGCGCTGGCCGGCGACCCCGACGTGCTCTTCTTCGACGAGCCCTTCTCGGCACTCGACCCGCTGATCCGCCGCGACATGCAGAACGAGGTCATCCGGCTGCACCGCGAGGTCGGCAAGACGATGGTCTTCATCACCCACGACCTCTCCGAGGCGCTCAAGCTGGGCGACCGCATCCTGATCATGCGCGACGGCAGGACGGTCCAGTGCGGCACCGGCGACGAGCTGGTGGGCGCCCCGGCCGACGACTACGTCCGCGAGTTCGTCAAGGACGTGCCGCGCGGCGACGTGCTCACCCTGCGGTGGATCATGCGCCCGGTGGGGCCCCATGACGCCCTGGACGGTCCCGAGCTGGGCCCGGACGTCGTGGTGAAGGAGGCCACCCGGGCGGTACTGGCGGCCGACCGGCCGGTCAAGGTCGTGGAGGACGGCAAGTTGCTCGGCATCGTCGGCGACGAGGAGATCCTCGCGGTGGTCGCCGGGCAGGAAGGCGGCGCGTGATGGCCGTCGCCCTGGAGAAGTCCGCCCCCGTGGCCGGCGTACGCAGGGTCGGCCGGCGCACGGTGGTGGCCGCGATCCTGGCCGCCTGGCTGCTGCTCTTCGTGGTCCTCCGCGGAAAGCAGACCCTGACCCTGGCGGCGGCGGACCTCACCGACCTGCACCGGTGGTTCAACGACGTCAACGACTCGATCGGCGCGGACCGCAACTCCAACCCGCTCTTCCTCTACTTCTTCAACGAGATCCGCCTGGTCATCGACAACCTGGTGACCTTCGTCCAGCACCTGATCTCACAGCCCCCCGCCGGCCGCCCCGTCCCGCAGATCGGATGGCTCGGCGTCGTCGGCATCGCGGGCTACGTCTCCTGGGCCGTGGGCAACTGGCGGGTCGCCCTCCTGGCCGTGGCGGGCTTCACCTTCCTGGGGCTGCAGGGGCTGTGGCAGGAGAGCATGGACACCCTGTCGCTCACCCTCTCTGCGGTCCTCGTGGCGCTGCTGTTCGCGATTCCGCTGGGCGTGGGGGCGGGGCTGTCCGAGCGGTTCAACCGGATCGTGACGCCCTTCCTGGACTTCATGCAGACGATGCCGACCTTCGTCTACCTGGCCCCGCTGACCCTGTTCTTCCTCATCGGCGGGGCCTCCGCCACGATCGCCACCGTGATCTACGCGGCACCGCCCGCGATCCGCATCACCGCGCACGCCATCCGCTCCGTCCCCGAGACCACCGTCGAGGCCGCCGAATCGCTGGGCGCGACACGGCGTCAGGCGCTGCTGAAGGTCCTGCTGCCCATGTCGAAGCGGACCGTGGTGATGGGTGTCAACCAGTCGATCATGGCCGCCCTGGCCATGGTGACCATCGCCGCCCTGATCGACGCGCCCGGTCTCGGCAAGACCGTCGTCCAGGCCCTTCAGTCGCTCGATGTGGGAACGGCCTTCAACGCGGGACTCGCCATCGTCGTCATGGCGATCGTCCTCGACCGGGTCACCACGGCGGCCGGCGCCCGCGAGGAGACGGCCCGGCGTTCGAAGAACCGCCTCCTCACGTGGCGCAGGCCGCTGCTCGGCGTGGGCGCGGTGGTCACGGCGGTCCTCGTCTATCTGTCGCACACCTATGTATGGGCGGCGGAGTTCCCCGGCGAGGGCAGTATCGGTGGTTCCATCGCGAGTGCGGCGGACACCGTGACCGCCTGGGTGCAGGACAACCTCTCGGGCCTCACCAACGCCTTCCGCGACGGCATCACCAACGGCCTGCTCAATCCGCTCCAGACGCTGCTCACCGACTCCCCGTGGTGGCTCGTCGGCGCGGTGCTGATCGCACTCGGCGCCGTGCTCGGCGGTTGGCGGGCCGGGGTCACCACGGCCGTGTGCGTGGGCCTGCTGGTCGGCACCGGCCTGTGGTCGGACGCCATGACGACGCTGGCGTCGACCCTCGTGGCGACGGTGCTGGTCATGCTGCTCGGCATCGTCCTCGGGGTGTGGATGGGGCGCAGCATGCTCGTGGACCGGCTGCTGCGGCCCTCCCTGGACGCGGCGCAGGTCATGCCGCCGTTCGTCTACCTCGTGCCGTTCCTGGCGCTGTTCGGCGCGACCCGCTTCACGGCCATCGTCGCGGCGGTCGTCTACGCGGTGCCGGTCGCCATCAAGATCATCGCGGACGGGGTGCGGGCCGTGCCAGGCACCACCGTCGAGGCGGCCGTGTCCGCCGGGTGCAACACCTGGCAGATCATCACCAAGGTCCAACTGCCGATGTCATGCGGCGCCCTGACGCTCGCCACCAACCAGGGCCTGATCTATGTGCTGTCGATGGTCGTCGTGGGCGGCCTGGTGGGGGCGGGCGCCCTCGGCTACGACGTCGTGGCCGGATTCTCGCAGGGCCAGCTGTACGGGAAGGGGCTCGCGGCGGGACTCGCCATCGTCCTTCTCGGAGTCATGTTCGACCGGATCACCCAGGCAGCGGCGCGACGCGCGAGCGCGTAAGGAGCACCAGCATGGCAGCACAGGTACGACAGTGGAGAACCGGCACGGTCGGCGCAGCCGTCGTGACCGTCCTCGGGCTGACCCTCACCGCCTGCGGCGGCGCGAAGGTCGGTGACGACTCCGCGGGTTCGGGCAGCCCGGGCAAGTGCGGCACCTTCAACCTCGCGGTCAACCCGTGGGTGGGCTACGAGGCGGACGCGGCGGTCGTCGCGTACGTCGCGCAGAAGGACCTCGGCTGTACGGTCAAGAAGAAGGACCTGAAGGAGGAGATCGCCTGGCAGGGCTTCGGGACGGGCGAGGTCGACACCGTCCTGGAGAACTGGGGCCACGACGATCTGAAGAAGAAGTACATCACCCAGCAGAAGACCGCCGTGAGCGCCGGCTCGACCGGCAACAAGGGCATCATCGGCTGGTACGTGCCGCCGTGGCTGGCCAAGGCGCACCCGGACATCACCGACTGGAAGAACCTGAACAAGTACGCGTCCGAGTTCAGGACCTCCGAGTCGGGCGGCAAGGGCCAGCTGCTTGACGGCGACCCCTCGTACGTCACCAACGACGCGGCGCTGGTGACGAACCTGAAGCTGGACTTCAAGGTGGTGTACGCGGGCAGCGAGACCGCGCTCATCCAGTCCTTCCGGAAGGCCGAGAAGAACAGGGAATGGGTGATCGGCTACTTCTACGAGCCGCAGTGGTTCCTGTCCGAGGTGCCGTTGGTCAAGGTGAACCTGCCCGCGTACACGACGGGTTGTGACGCCGACGCGGCGAAGATCGCCTGCGACTATCCCGTGTACGACCTCGACAAGATCGTCAGCGTGAAGTTCGCGAAGTCCGGCAGCCCGGCCTACCGCCTGGTGAAGAACTTCACGTGGACGAACGACGACCAGAACACCGTGGCCAAGTACATCGCGGTGGACAAGATGTCGCCCGAGGCGGCGGCGAAGAAGTGGGTGGAGGCCAACCGCGACAAGGTCGACGCCTGGCTCAAGTAGCCCACGTCGAGAAGGCGGTCCGAGATGCCCGGCGGGCGGTGTGCACCTGTGTGCGCCGCCCTCCGGGCATTGCCGCGTTCCGGGCTGTTCGCCGGCGTCACCGACCCCTTGACACCCCTCTCCGCGAGCGGCACATTGAGTTGCGCAACCTGAACCATGTTGCGCAGCAAGCAACTTGACTGGTTTTGAATCAGGAGGTGCGGCGATGGCGGGACCCCGAGTGGTGATCATCGGAGCGGGCGTCGTGGGAGCGGCGCTCGCGGACGAGATCTCCGCGCGCGGCTGGACCGAAGTGACCGTGGTCGACCAGGGCCCGCTCCCCGCGACCGGGGGCTCCACGTCGCACGCCCCCGGCCTGGTCTTCCAGACGAACTCCTCCAAGACCATGACCGAGCTGGCCCGCTACACCGTCGAGAAGTTCTGCTCCCTCGACGTCGACGGCAAGCCCTGCTTCCTGCAGGTCGGCGGCCTCGAAGTGGCGACCACCCCCGAACGCCTCGCGGAACTCCACCGCCGCCACGGCTGGATCACCGCCTGGGGCGTCGAGGCCCGCATGCTGAGCGCCGACGAGTGCGTCGAGCGGCATCCGCTGGTGAACCGGGACAGGATCCTCGGCGGCCTCCTGATCCCGACGGACGGGATCGCCAAGGCCGTCCTCGCCGTCGAGGCGCAGATCCGCCGGGCCACCGAACGCGGCGTCACCTTCCTGGCCCGCCACGAAGTCCTCGACGTCCGACAGAGCGAGGGCCGGGTGACCGGCGTCCTCACCGACCAGGGCGAGCTCGCCGCCGACATCGTGGTGTGCTGCGCCGGCATCTGGGGCCCGAAGATCGCCCGCATGGTCGGCATGAACCTCCCGCTGACCCCGCTCGCCCACCAGCTCGCCTGGACCGGCCCGGTCCCGGCGCTCGCGGGCCAGACGGAGGAGGCGGTACGACCGATCCTGCGCCACCAGGACGCCGACCTCTACTACCGCGACCGCTTCGACGGCATCGGCATCGGCTACTACGGCCACCGCCCCATGCCCGTCTCGGCCGACGACATCCTCTCCGTCGACGAGGCCGCCCGCATGCCCTCGGTCCTCACGTTCACCGAGGAGGACTTCGAGGACGCCTGGACCGAGACCCGGTCGTTGCTCCCCGCGACGGCGGAGGCCAAGGTCGAAGAGGGCATCAACGGCCTGTTCTCCTTCACCACCGACAACTTCCCGCTCCTCGGCGAGTCCCAGGACGTCAAGGGCTTCTGGGTGGCGGAGGCGGTGTGGGTCACCCACTCCGCGGGCGTGGGCCGCGCCATGGCCGAATGGCTCGTCGACGGCCACTGCTCGTCCTTCGACCTGCACGAGTGCGACGTCAACCGCTTCGAGCCGCACCAGCTGTCCCCGGAGTACGTCCTGGCCCGCGACTGCCGGAACTTCGTCGAGGTCTACGACATCATCCACCCCCTCCAGCCGTCGGGGGATCCGCGCCCGATCCGCACGAGCCCCTTCCACCCCCGCCAGCAGGAGCACGGCGCGTTCTTCCTGGAGGCGAGCGGCTGGGAACGCCCCCAGTGGTACGAGGCCAACGCGGGGCTGGTCGAAGGCCGCAACATTCCCACCCCCGACGACTGGGCCGCGCGGTTCTGGTCGCCCGTCGTCGGCGCCGAGGCACAGGCCACCCGCGAGACCGTCGCGATGTACGACATGACGGCCCTCAAGCGACTCGAGGTCAGCGGCCCGGGTGCCGCGGACTTCCTGGAGGGACTGACCACCGGCAAGGTCGCCAAGTCGGTCGGCTCGGTGACCTACACCCTGCTCCTGGACCACGACGGCGGCATCCGCAGCGACGTCACCGTCGCCCGGCTGGCCCGCGACCTCTTCCAGGTCGGCGCCAACGGCAACCTGGACCTCGACTGGCTCACCCGCCACCTCCCCGCCGACGGCACGGTCCAGGTGCGCGACATCACCGCCGGCACCTGCTGCATCGGCCTGTGGGGCCCCCTGGCCCGCAAGGTCCTGCAGCCGCTGACGGACGAGGACTTCTCGGGCGACGGCCTGAAGTACTTCCGCGCCAAGCGCGCCTACATCGGCTCGGTGCCCGTCACCGCGATGCGACTGTCGTACGTCGGCGAGCTCGGCTGGGAGCTCTACACCACAGCCGACCAGGGCCTGAAGCTGTGGGACACCCTGTGGCGGGCGGCCCAGCCGCTCGGCGGCGTCATCGCCGGCCGCGGCGCCTTCAACAGCCTCCGCCTGGAGAAGGGCTACCGCTCCTTCGGCACCGACATGACCTACGAGCACGACCCCTACGAGGCAGGCGTCGGCTTCGCCGTCAAGCTCGACAAGGGCGACTTCATCGGCAAGGCAGCCCTGGAGCGCCGCAGGGAAGACGTACGGCGCAAGCTGACCTGCCTCACCATCGACG
The DNA here is from genome assembly GCF_000830005.1 of Streptomyces vietnamensis. Taxonomy (NCBI): domain Bacteria; kingdom Bacillati; phylum Actinomycetota; class Actinomycetes; order Kitasatosporales; family Streptomycetaceae; genus Streptomyces; species Streptomyces vietnamensis. The sequence goes on from NZ_CP010407.1 coordinate 8,331,441, forward strand.
ACCCGCGGTCGGTCGTCCTGGGCAAGGAGCCGGTCTACGACGGCGACCGCGCGGTCGGCTACGTCACCAGCGCCGCCTACGGCCACACGATCGGCAAGGGCATCGCGTACGCCTGGCTCCCGACGGAACTCACCACCCCCGGCACCACCCTGCACATCGGCTACTTCGACCGGCGCGTCGAGGCGGTCGTCGCCGAGGAGCCGCTGTTCGACCCGACCATGTCCCGCCTCCGTGGCTGACCACGAGGAAGGCGAACACCGTATGAACGTGCTGAACACCTCCCTGGCCGAGCTGGACCCCGAGGTCCACGAGGCCCTCCGCGCAGAGCTGCACCGCCAGCAGTCCACCCTCGAGATGATCGCCTCCGAGAACTTCGCGCCGTCCGCCGTGATGGAGGCCCAAGGGTCGGTCGCGACCAACAAGTACGCCGAGGGCTACCCCGGCCGCCGCTACTACGGCGGCTGCGAACACGTGGACGTCACCGAGCGCCTGGCCATCGAGCGCGTCAAGTCCCTCTTCGGGGCGGGCTTCGCCAACGTCCAGCCGCACTCGGGCGCACAGGCGAACACCGCCGTCTTCTTCGCCCTCCTCCAGCCCGGCGACACCGTCCTCGGCCTCGACCTCGCGCACGGCGGCCACCTCACCCACGGCATGCGCATCAACTACAGCGGCAGGATGCTCGATGTCGTGCCGTACCACGTCTCCGAGACCGACCACCTCGTCGACATGGAGGAGGTCGAGCGGCTCGCCAAGGAACACCGGCCCAAGATGATCATCGCGGGCTGGTCGGCGTACCCCAGGAAGCTGGACTTCGCGGCCTTCCGGCGGATCGCCGACGAGGTCGGTGCCCTCCTCATGGTCGACATGGCGCACTTCGCGGGCCTGGTCGCCGCCGGACTGCACCCCAGCCCCGTCCCGCACGCGCACGTGGTCACCACCACGACGCACAAGACGCTCGGCGGTCCCCGCGGCGGAGTCATCCTCACCGACGACGCCGACCTCGCCAAGAAGATCAACTCGGCGGTGTTCCCCGGCATGCAGGGCGGCCCGCTGGAGCACGTCATCGCCGCGAAGGCGGTCTCCTTCAAGGTGGCGGCGTCGCCCGGGTTCGCCGAACGCCAGGCCCGTACGCTGGCCGGTGCCCGCCTCCTCGCCGAGCGCCTCACCCGGTCCGACGCGGCCGCGGCCGGAGTGAAGGTCCTGACGGGCGGCACGGACGTCCACCTCGTCCTCGTCGACCTGCGGGACTCCGAACTCGACGGAAAGCGGGCCGAGGACCTGCTGCACGCCATCGGCATCACCGTCAACCGCAACGCCGTCCCCTTCGACCCGCGCCCGCCCATGGTCACCTCCGGCCTGCGCATCGGAACGCCGGCCCTGGCCACCCGGGGCTTCACGGAGGAGGACTTCGCCGAAGTCGCCGACGTGATCGCACTGGCCCTCAAGCCCGAGCCGGACGTGGCCGCCCTGCGCGCCCGCACCGAGGCGCTCGCGGCCAAGTACCCGCTCTACCCGCACCTTTCGGAAGACGGAGACGTCCGATGAGCCCCAGCACCCCAGGCGCCGACCTCCCCGACCACCCCGACTGGCTCTGGCGCGATCCCGAGCCCAAGCGCTCGTACGACGTGGTGATCGTGGGCGGCGGCGGACACGGCCTGGCCACCGCCCACTACCTGGCGAAGAACCACGGCATCACCGACGTCGCGGTCCTGGAGAAGGGCTGGCTGGGCGGCGGCAACATGGCCCGCAACACCACGATCATCCGCTCCAACTACCTGTGGGACGAGAGCGCCGGCATCTACGAGCACGCGCTCAAGCTGTGGGAAGGCCTCGAGGAGGAGCTGGACTACCCGATCCTCTTCTCCCAGCGCGGCGTGCTGAACCTCGCCCACAGCCTGCAGGACGTCCGCGACAGCGTGCGCCGGGTGGAGGCGAACCGGCTCAACGGCGTGGACGCCGAGTGGCTGGACGCGGAGCAGGTCAAGGAAGTCTGCCCGATCGTCAACACCTCCCCGGACGTGCGCTACCCGGTCCTCGGCGGCACCTACCAGCCGCGCGCCGGCATCGCCAAGCACGACTACGTGGCCTGGGGCCTCGCCCGGTCCGCGGACGCCGCCGGCATCGACATCATCCAGAACTGCGAGGTCACCGGCCTGGACGTGGTCGGCGGCCGGGTGGTCGGCGTCCAGACCACGCGCGGTCCCATCGGCGCGGGCAAGGTGGCCCTGTGCTCGGCCGGCCACACCTCGGTCCTCGCCGCCATGGCAGGCATCGAACTCCCGCTCCAGAGCCACCCGCTGCAGGCCCTGGTCTCCGAACTCCTGGAGCCGGTCCACCCCACGGTGGTCATGTCCAACGCCGTCCACGTGTACGTGAGCCAGGCACACAAGGGCGAGCTGGTGATGGGCGCCGGCATCGACGCGTACAACTCCTACACCCAGCGCGGTGCCTTCCACATCATCGAAGAGCAGATGTCCGCCGCCCTGGAACTCTTCCCGGTCTTCGCCCGCGCCCACGTGCTGCGCACCTGGGGCGGCATCGTCGACGTCAGCCCGGACGCCTCGCCGATCGTCGGCCTCAGCCCGGTCGACAACCTCTACCTCAACTGCGGGTGGGGCACGGGCGGTTTTAAGGCCACCCCGGGCGTCGGCTGGGTCTACGCCCACACCATCGCCCACGACACCCCCCACCCCCTGAACGCCCCCTTCTCGCTCGACCGTTTCACCACCGGCGCGCTCGTCGACGAGCACGGCGCGGCCGCGGTGGCCCACTAGGGAGCCGAACCATGCTGCTCATCCCCTGCCCGTGGTGCGGGCCCCGCGACGAGGCCGAGTTCCACTACGGCGGCCAGGCGCACGTGCCCTATCCCGAGGATCCCGCCGCCCTCACCGACGAGGAGTGGGCGCGGTACCTGTTCTTCCGCGACAACCCCAAGGGCCCGTTCGCCGAGCGGTGGAGCCATGCGGCGGGCTGCCGCAGGTGGTTCAACGCGGTGCGCGACACGGCGACGAACGAGATCCTGGCCGTCTACAAGGCGGGGGAGTCGCGCCCGGAGACGGTGGAACCGCGTCCGGTCACCTCACCGCCGCGTCCGGTCACCTCACAACCGCGTCCGGTCACCTCTCAGCCGCGCCCGGAATCGTCAGCCCGTCCGGCGACCGAGGACGAGGCCCGTTCAGGGCCGACGGGGATCCAGGGAGCGGAGCCCCCCGGCGGGGTCGAAGGGGCAGCGCCCCCGGAGGGCGGGACAGGGAGGGGCGGCAGGGACGACCATCCCTTCCGCACCCCCACCGGCGGCCGGATCGACCGCGGCACCCCCCTCACCTTCACCTTCGACGGCATCCGGTACGAAGGGTTCCGGGGCGACACCCTCGCCTCCGCCCTCCTCGCCAACGGCGTCGTCCAAGCCGCCACCAGCATCAAGCTGGGCCGCCCCCGCGGCATCTTCTCGGCCGGCGTGGAGGAACCCAACGCGATCGTCCAGATCGAGGCCCCCTTCCCCGAGCCCATGCTCCCCGCCACCACCATCGAGCTCTACGACGGTCTGGTCGCGAGCAGCCTCCCGGGCCAGGGACGCCTCGCCACCGAACCGGACCCCGCCCGCTACGACGCCGTACACGCCCACTGCGACCTGCTGGTCGTCGGCGCGGGCCCCGCCGGCCTCGCGGCCGCCGCGGCGGCCGCGAGGAGCGGCGCACGCGTCGTCCTCGCCGACGACCAGCCGGAACCCGGCGGCAGCCTGCTCGGCACCGGTGAACACCTCGACTGGGTGGAGGCGACCCGCGCACGGCTCGAAGCCGCCCCGGAGGTACGCGTCCTGCGGCGCACCACCGTCTTCGGCCACTACGACGACAACCACCTCCTCGCCGTCGAGCACCGCACCAACCACCTCGGCGCCGAGGCCCCGGAGCACGTCTCCCGCGAGCGCGTCTGGCGGATCCGCGCCCGGCGCGTGGTCCTCGCGACCGGCGCCCACGAGCGCTCACTGGCGTTCGGAGACAACGACCGCCCCGGTGTGATGCTGGCCGCCTCGGCCCGGACGTACCTCCACCGGTACGCCGTTCTGCCCGGTCGGCACGCGGTCGTGTTCACCACCAACGACAGCGCCTACGCCGCCGCCCTCGACCTGTCGGCGGCGGGAGTGGACATCGCGGCGATCGTCGACACCCGGCCCGAACCGGGGGAGTGGGCCGAGCGTGCCCGGTCCGCCGGGATCGAGGTGCTGGCCGGACACGCGGTCACGGCCACGGAGGGCGGGGCCCACCTCACCGCCGTGACGGTCGCCCCGTACGGGGAGCCCGTGGGACGACGGGAGTTCGCCGTCGACCTGCTCCTGGTCTCCGGCGGCTGGAACCCGGTCGCGCATCTGTTCAGCCAGGCGGGCGGCAAGCTCCGCCACGACGACGTACTCGGCACGTTCGTGCCCGACAGCTGCCGTCAGGCGGTGGACGTCGCGGGCAGCGCGAACGGGGCCTTCGATCTCGCCACGACCCTCGCGCAGGGCGCGGCGGCCGGCGCCCGCGCGGTCGAGGCGGAGGGCTACGCCGCCGAGGCGCCGGCCCTCCCGGCCGTCGCCGCCCAGCCGCACACCCCGCCCATGCAGGTGTTCGCCGTCCCCACCGGCACCGGAGCCCCCCGGTTCGTCGACCTCCAGCGCGATGTCACGGTCGACGACCTGGCGCGGGCGACCGGGGCGGGCCTGCGCTCGGTGGAGCACACCAAGCGCTACACCACGGCCGGCACCGCCAACGACCAGGGCAAGACGGGCGGGGTCCTGACGAGCGGGATCGTCGCCGAACTCCTCGGCGTGGACATCTCGGCGCTCGGCCTGCCCACGTTCCGGCCGCCGTACACCCCCGTCTCCTTCGCCACCCTCGCCGGCCGCGACCGCGGCGCGTTGTCCGACCCGATCCGCACGACCGCCGTCCACGCGTGGCACGTCGCGCACGGCGCCCTGTTCGAGAACGTCGGCCAGTGGAAGCGGCCCTGGTACTACCCGCAGGACGGCGAGGACATGGACGCGGCCGTGCTGCGCGAGTGCCGCGCCGCCCGCGAGGGCGTGGCCTTCATGGACGCCTCCACCCTCGGCAAGATCGACGTGCAGGGCCCGGACGCCGCGGTCTTCCTCGACCGGCTCTACACCAACATGATGAGCACCCTGAAGGTCGGCATGATCCGCTACGGCGTCATGAGCCGCCTGGACGGCATGATCTTCGACGACGGCACGGTCATCCGCGTCGCCCAGGACCGCTTCCTGGTCACCACCACGACGGGCAACGCGGCCGCCGTACTGGACTGGATGGAGGAGTGGCTGCAGACCGAGTGGCCCGAACTCCGCGTCCACTGCACTTCCGTCACCGAGCAGTGGGCCACCGTCGCCCTGGTCGGCCCGCGTTCTCGCGAGGTGCTCGGCTCGCTCGCGCCCCGACTTGCGGTCGCCAACGACGACTTCCCGTTCATGGCGTGGCGGGAGACGACGGTCGCGGGCATCGAGGCGAGGGTGTGCCGGATCAGCTTCTCCGGCGAACTCGCCTATGAGATCAACGTGTCACCGTGGGAGGCCCTCGCCCTGTGGGAGGCGCTGTACGAGGCGGGCGCCCCGCACGGCATCACTCCGTACGGGACGGAGACCATGCACGTCCTGCGCGCGGAGAAGGGGTACCCGATCATCGGCCAGGACACCGACGGCACGGTCACCCCGCAGGACCTCGGCATGAGCTGGGCGGTGTCCAAGAAGAAGCCCGACTTCATCGGCAAGCGCTCCTACGCCCGCGCCGACACCGTCCGCCCCGACCGCAAGCACCTCGTCGGCCTCCTCCCCGAAGACCCGGCCGCCCTCCTCCCCGAGGGCACCCACCTGGTCGCCGACGGCGAACTGCCCGCCCCGCCCGTCCCGATGCTCGGGCACGTCACCTCCAGCTACCGCAGCGCGGCGCTCGGCCGGACCTTCGCGCTCGCCCTGGTCAAGGGCGGCCGGGACCGCATCGGCGAACGCCTCTACGCACCCGTCGGCGACCGGCTGCTGCCGGTGACCGTCGCAAGCCCCGTCCTCTACGACCCCGAGGGAGCCCGCCGCGATGGCTGACACCGCTCCGACCGCACGGCAGCGCAGCCCGCTGGCGCATGCCGCCGACCGCCTGGCCGCCGCGACGCGCTCCTCGGGCGGCGCGGTCCGCCTGGCCGAAGTCCCCTTCCTGGCCCAGCTGAACGTCCGCCTCGACGCCAAGAGCCCGGCGGCGGACGCCGTCGGACTCGCCCTGGGACTCCCACTGCCCCTGGAGCCCGACACCGTCGTACGCGTGGGGGAGCTGGGCGCGGTGTGGCTCGGCCCCGACGAATGGCTGGTGGTGGGCCCGCCCGGCACCCAGCGGGACCTGGAGAGCAGGATCCGCTCGGCGGCCGGGGACGAGCACGTCTCCGTCACCGACGTCTCCGCCCAGCGCACCACCCTCCTGGTCGGCGGACCGCGCGCCCGCGACCTGCTGTCCCACGGCTGCCGGTTGGACCTGCACCCGCGCGTCTTCGGCCCCGGCCGTTCGGCCCAGACGACGCTGGCCCGCACCCAGGTCGTCCTGGTGGCCCGGGACGAGCCCAGGGCGGGGTTCTGGGTGCTCGTGCGCTCCTCCTTCGCCGGCTACCTGACGGACTGGCTCCTTGACGCGGCCGTGGAATACGGGTGAACGGTCCGGTGCGGCGGCGCTCCGCGCCGCCGCACCGGGGACCGTGCACGCCTCCCGGGGCGAGCGGCGCCCCTCCACGGGGGCCGGGAGAGACTCAGCCCACGTAGCCCATCCGGTGGCTGATCTCCTCGGCGCCCTGGACCAGCAGGGGTGCGAGCTCGTGGACGCGCTCCTCGGTGAAGCGGTACGCGGGGCCGGAGGCGCTGAGGGCGGCGAGGGTCTCGCCCTGGTGGGAACGGATCGGGGCCGCGACGGCGTGCAGTCCGAGCTCGAACTCCTCCAGCGTCACCGCGTACCCGCGCTCCCGCGCCTCGGCGAGGTTCTTCTCCAGCTTGGTCCTGGCGGTCAGGGTGTGCGGCGTCAGCTTCTTCAACCCGGATGCCGCGAGCACGCCGGCGCGCTCCTTCGCCGGCAGATGGGCGAGCAGGATCTTGCCGCTGGACGTCGCGTGCACCGGGGTGAGCTGCCCGACCCAGTTGTGCGTGCCGACCGCGCCCGGGCCGCGTACCTGGTAGAGGTTGACCGCGTAATGCTCCTGCAGGACGGCGATGTTGACGGTCTCGCCGATCTCCTCGCTGAGCCGCTCGCACACCGGCCGGCCCTGCTGTGTGATGTCGAGACGGCCCGTGACCGCCCCCGCCAGGCGCACGATCCCGAAGCCCAGCCGGTACTTGCCCCGTTCGGCCGCCTGCTCGACCAGACCGCGCGCCTCCAGCGCGCCGAGCAGGCGGAACGCGGTCGACTTGTGGACGTCGATCTCGGCGGCGACCTCGCTGACGCCCGCCTCACCGCGCTGGGCGAGGATCTCCAGGACGCTGACGGCACGGTCGACGGACTGCACCCCGTTCACTGCGGGAGCCTGTGTTTCGCCATGTGCCGACTGGTTGCTCATGGTGCAACTATAAGCAAGGTCGGATCTCTAGCCCCCACAAGGAGTCCTCCCGTGGCCATCTCGGTCTTCGACCTGTTCTCGATCGGCATCGGCCCCTCGAGCTCCCACACGGTGGGCCCCATGCGCGCGGCCCGGATGTTCGCCCGCCGCCTGAAGAACGAGGGCCTGCTCGCCCACACCGCGCAGATACGGGCGGAGCTGTACGGCTCGCTCGGCGCCACCGGCCACGGCCACGGCACCCCCAAGGCCGTCCTGCTCGGCCTGGAGGGCAACTCGCCGCGCACCGTCGACGTGGAGACCGCCGACGAGGAGGTCGAGCGGATCAAGGCGAGCGGGAGGATCAACCTGCTCGGCGCCCACGAGATCCCCTTCTCCTTCGACGACGACCTGGTCCTGCACCGCCGCAAGGCACTGCCGTACCACGCCAACGGCATGACCGTCTTCGCCTACGACGCGCAGGGCGCGCTGGTGCTGGAGAAGACCTACTACTCGGTCGGCGGCGGCTTCGTCGTCGACGGCGACGCGGTCGCGGGCGAGAACCCGATCATCCCGGACGACACCGTCCTGAAGTACCCCTTCCGCACCGGCGACGAGCTGCTGCGGCTGGCCCGGGAGACCGGCCTGTCGATCTCCTCGCTGATGCTGGAGAACGAGAAGGCCTGGCGCACCGAGGACGAGATCCGCGCGGGCCTGCTGGAGATCTGGCGGGTCATGCAGGCCTGCGTCTCGCGCGGCATGTCCCGCGAGGGCATCCTGCCCGGCGGCCTGAAGGTTCGCCGCCGGGCCGCCACCTCGGCCCGCAAGCTGCGTTCCGAGGGCGACCCGGCCGCGCACGCGATGGAGTGGATCACCCTGTATGCGATGGCCGTGAACGAGGAGAACGCGGCGGGCGGCCGGGTGGTCACCGCCCCGACCAACGGGGCGGCCGGCATCATCCCGGCGGTGCTGCACTACTACATGAACTTCGTGCCGGGTGCGGACGAGGACGGCATCGTCCGTTTCCTGCTGGCGGCGGGCGCGGTGGGCATGCTGTTCAAGGAGAACGCCTCGATCTCCGGTGCCGAGGTCGGCTGCCAGGGCGAGGTGGGTTCGGCCTGTTCGATGGCGGCGGGGGCGCTGGCCGAGGTGCTGGGCGGTTCGCCGGAGCAGGTGGAGAACGCGGCCGAGATCGGCATGGAGCACAACCTGGGTCTGACCTGTGACCCGGTGGGGGGTCTGGTGCAGATCCCGTGCATCGAGCGCAACGGCATGGCGGCGGTCAAGGCGGTCACGGCGGCGAAGATGTCGATGCGCGGCGACGGCAGCCATCTGGTCTCCCTGGACAAGGTCATCAAGACCATGAAGGAGACGGGTGCGGACATGAGCGTGAAGTACAAGGAGACCGCGCGGGGTGGTCTCGCGGTGAACATCATCGAGTGCTGAACCGTTCACGCTGAATCGTTCATGCACACGAACGGCCGGCCCCGGGATCCCCGGCCGCGCCAAGTGGCCGGGGCGTCAGGTCACGGGCCGGCGGGGGTGCGGAGCTCTTCCGCGGCGTCCGAGACCCGGCGGAGCAGGGACAGGAAGAGCGCTTGTTCCTCGGGGGTGAGCGGAGCCAGGAAGATCTGGTTCATCCGGGCCGTGCGCGTCGTCAGCCGACGGTGGGTGCGGACTCCGTCGTCCGTGAGCCGCAGCAGGAACCGGCGGCCGTCGTCCGGGTCGCGTTCCTTCTCCAGCAGTCCCCGTCGGGTGAGCCGGCTGATGACCTCCGCGATGGTGGAGCGGTCGAGCCCGACCCGCTCGCCGACGGTCCGCTGGTCAAGGCCCGGTTCGGCCGTCAGCGCGTTGAGGACGCCGAACTGCGGGGAGGTGATCTCCTCCGAGACCATCGTCGTCCACAGCAGGTGGTGTGCCTGCTGGAGCCGCCGGGCCAGGTGCCCGGGGTGCGTGGTCAGGTCCACCGCGGCCATGATTCCTTCGCCTCCTGCTGGATCCATTGGTGCACTGAACGATACTCGCCCACTTCGGGTGGCTATTGACTCTGCTGGATCAGGCTGTCAGCATGACGCCATTCCCAGATGCTCAGTGCACTGACTAAATCCTAAGGGGCTCCTATGGACAAGGTGGTCGCCACCGCCGCCGAGGCGGTGGCCGACGTGCCCGACGGGGTGTCGCTCGCCGTGGGCGGCTTCGGGCTGAGCGGAGTGCCGAACGTCCTGATCAAGGCCCTGTACGAGCGCGGCGTCAGGGATCTCGCCGTGGTGTCGAACAACTGTGGGGCGATGGACTCCGGCCTCGCCGTCCTGCTCGCCGCGGGGCGCATCGCTCGCGTGACGGGGTCGTACATCGGCGCGAACAAGGAGTTCGCCCGGCAGTACCTCGCCGGCGAACTGGAGGTCGAGCTGATCCCGCAGGGCACCCTCGCCGAGCGACTGCGCGCGGGGGGCTGCGGCATCCCCGCCTTCTTCACCCCCGCGGGCGTCGGCACCCAGGTCGCCGACGGCGGCCTGCCCTGGCGCTACGACGGCCGGGGCGGCGTCGCGCTCGCCTCACCGCCCAAGGAGGTACGGGAGTTCGACGGGGTCGCGTACGTCCTGGAGCACGCCATCCGCACCGACTATGCCCTCGTCCGCGCCGCCAAGGGGGACCGGCACGGCAACCTCGTCTTCAACAAGTCGGCCCGGAACTTCAACCCCCTCGCGGCGATGGCCGGCAAGGTCACGGTCGCCGAGGTCGAGGAACTGGTGGAGCCGGGCGAGATCGATCCCGACGAGGTCCATGTGCCCGGGATCTTCGTGCAGCGGGTCGTGGCCCTCACGCCCGCCCAGGCCGCCGACAAGGGCATAGAGAAGAGGACCACGCGATGAGCTGGACCCGTGAGCAGATGGCAGCCCGCGCCGCCCGGGAGCTGAGGGACGGCCAGTACGTCAACCTCGGCATCGGCCTGCCGACGCTCATCCCCAACCACCTCCCGGACGGGGTCGAGGTGGTCCTGGAGTCCGAGAACGGCATCCTCGGCACCGGCCCGTACCCCGCCGAGGACGAGGTCGACCCCGACCTCATCAACGCCGGCAAGGAGACCGTCACCGTCCTGCCCGGCGCCTCCTACTTCGACTCCGCGCTCTCCTTCGGCATGATCCGCGGCGGCCACATCGACGTCGCCGTCCTCGGCGCCATGCAGGTCTCCGCCCGCGGCGACCTCGCCAACTGGGCCGTCCCCGGCAAGATGATCACCGGGATCGGCGGCGCCATGGACCTCGTCCACGGCGCCCGCACCGTCATCGTCGTCATGACCCACACCGCCAAGGACGGCACCCCCAAGATCGTCGCGGAGTGCGACCTGCCCCTCACCGGCCGGGCCTGCGTCGACCGGATCGTCACCGACCTCGGCGTCCTCGACGTCACGGACGACGGCCTGGTCCTCGTGGAGACCGCACCCGGCGTCACCGCCGAGGAGATCACGGCGAAGACCGCCGCCGAGGTCCGCATGCCGGAGGAGGCCGCGGCATGAACCCCCGCACCGTCTACATCGTGGACGCCGTCCGCACCCCGATCGGCAAGTACAACGGAGCGCTGGCCCCGGTCCGCCCCGACGACCTCGCCGCGCACGCGGTCCGTGAGCTCCTCGCCCGGACCCCCGGCCTGGACCCGGCGCGCATCGACGACGTATACCTCGGCAACGCCAACGGCGCGGGCGAGGAGAACCGCAACGTGGGCCGCATGGCAGCCCTGCTCGCGGGCCTGCCGACCTCCGTGCCCGGCGTCACCGTCAACCGCCTCTGCGCCTCCGGCCTCGAGGCGGTCGTCCAGGCCGCGCGGGCCATCGCACTCGGCGACGCCTCCATCGCCCTGGCCGGCGGCGTGGAGTCGATGACCCGCGCTCCCTACGTCCTGCCGAAGAGCGACCGCCCCTTCCCGGCGGGCCACGCGGAGCTGTACTCCACCACGCTGGGCTGGCGCATGGTCAATCCCGCCATGGACCCGCAGTGGACCGTACCCCTCGGGGAGTCCGCCGAACTCATCGCCGAGAAGCACAAGATCAGCCGTGAGCAGCAGGACGAGTTCGCCCTCGCCTCGCACCGCAAGGCCGCCGCAGCCCGGTCGGCGGGACTCTTCGACGACGAGATCGTCCCGGTCACCCTCCCCCGGAGGCACGGCGACCCGCTCGTCCTCGACGCCGACGAATGCGTCCGGGCGGACGCCTCCCTGGCGGCCATGGCCAAGCTCAGGCCCTCCTTCCGTGAGAACGGAACGGTCACGCCGGGCAACGCCTCCCCGCTCAACGACGGGGCCGCCGCGCTCCTCCTCGTCGACGAGGCAGGGCTGAGGGCCACCGGCCGTGAGCCCCTCGCCCGGATCTCCGCAACCGGCGTCTCGGCCATCGACCCGCACTACTTCGGACTCGGTCCCGTCGAGGCGGTGAACCGGGCTCTCGCCAAGGCGGGCAGGACCTTCGCCGACCTGTCGGTCCTCGAACTCAACGAGGCGTTCGCCGCCCAGGTCCTCGGCTGCGTCACCGAGTGGCCCGAGTTCGATCCGGCGATCCTCAACCCGCTGGGCGGCGCGGTCGCCCTCGGTCACCCGCTGGGCGCTTCCGGGGCCCGGCTCGCCGGCACCGTGGCCCACCAGCTCGCCCGCGCAGGCTCCGGCACCGGAGTCGCCACCCTCTGCATCGGCGTGGGCCAAGGCCTCGCCCTCGTCCTCGAACGCTGAGACCTTCCCGCGCCGAGACCTTCCCGCGCCGAGACCTTCCCGCGCCGAGACCTTCCCGCGCCGAGACCTTCCAAAAAAACGCAGGAGTCCCCATGGCTCTCACCCAGTCCGACATCGACACCGAGATGGGCGACCTCCAGAACGCCTACGACAAGGCCGTGTCCGACGGCAGGCCGGTGCGGCACCACCCACCGCGCGACTACGCCCCGTACCGCAGCTCCCTCCTGCGTCACCCCCGGCAGCCGCTGGTGGCCGTGGGAGGCGGCGGCGACCCCGAGGCCGTCGAGCTGTCCGGGCCCGTCTTCGGCGTCACCGACGTCACCGAGACCGACAACGACCTCACCGTGGGCCACCCCGGCGAACCGCTCGGCGAGCGGATCACCGTCTCCGGTCGCCTCCTCGACCGGGCCGGCCGCCCGGTGCGCGGTCAGCTCATCGAGCTGTGGCAGGCCAATGCCTCCGGTCGGTACGCCCATCTGCGCGACCAGCACCCCGCCCCCCTCGACCCCAACTTCACGGGAGTGGGACGCACCCTGACGGATGATCAGGGCCGGTACAGCTTCACGACCATCAAGCCCGGTGCGTACCCCTGGCGCAACCACACCAACGCCTGGCGCCCCGCGCACATCCACTTCTCCGTCTTCGGCTCGGCGTTCGCCCAGCGGCTCGTGACGCAGATGTACTTCCCGAACGACCCGCTGTTCCCGTACGACCCGATCCTGCGGTCCGTGACCGACCGGGCGGCGCGCGACCGGCTGGTCGCCGCCTACCGGCACGACCTCTCCCGGCCCGAGTTCTCGCTGGGATACGCGTGGGACATCGTGCTCGACGGCCCCGCCGCCACCTGGATCGAGGAAGGACGCGACTGATGACCGCGCGTACGGAGAAACTGCTGCCCACCCCGTCCCACACGGTCGGCCCGTTCTACGGTTATGCCCTGCCGTTCCCCGGCGGCGAGGAGATCGCCCCCCTGGGCCACCCCGACCGGATCTCCCTGCACGGGTACATACTCGACGGCGACGGGAACCCCGTCCCCGACGCCCTTCTCGACTTCTGGCAGGCCGCCCCCGACGGCTCCCTCGCCGGCGCACCCGGTTCGATGCGCCGCGATCCCGTCACCGGTGGCTTCCTCGGCCGCAGCGGCACGGACTTCACCGGTTTCGGCCGCGTCGCCACCGATGCCGACGGCCACTACGCCCTGCACACCCTGCCGCCCGGCAACCCCGGACTGCCCTACATCAGCGTCTGCGTCTTCGCCCGCGGCCTGCTCGACCACCTCTTCACCCGCGCCTATCTCGCCGACGGGCCCGATCCGCTGCTCGACAAGTTGCCCGGCGAGCGGCGCGCCACCCTGATCGCGACCGAGGAGCCGAACCGTACGTACCGCTTCGACATCCGCCTCCAGGGCGAAGGCGAAACGGTCTTCCTGGAGTTCCGATGACCCCCGAAGCGGCACCCGACGGTCGCCACCCGCTCGAAGCCGACGCGAGCCTGCTCGCCCCCGGGCGGGCCGGCTGCCCCGCCGAGTCCGCCACCGGCGACCGCGCCTTCCTCCAGGCCCTGCTCGACGCCGAAGCGGCACTCACCCGCGCTCAGGCTTCCCACGGCCTCGCCCCCGAGGCCGCCGCCCGGGCGGTCACGGCCGCCGCCGACCAGGCCCGCTTCGACCTCCAGGCACTCGCCCTGCGCGCGCGTGACGGGGGCAATCCCGTGATCCCGCTGGTCGCGGACCTGACGGCGGCGGTCGGGAGGGAATGGGGCCCGTACGTCCACCGGGGGGCGACCAGCCAGGACATCATGGACACCGCCGTGATGCTGATGGCCGCCCGGACGCTGAGCCTGATCGACGCCGACCTGGGGCGTGCGGAACAGGCCCTGCGATCGCTCGCGGCGGCGCACCGCGACACGCCGATGCCGGGCCGCACGCTCACCCAGCACGCCGTACCCACCACGTTCGGTCTCAAGGCGGCCGGCTGGCGCTCGCTGGTGCTCGACGCGCGCGACCGTCTGCGTACGGTACGGAGCTCCCTGCCCGCCCAACTCGGGGGAGCGGCAGGAACGTTGGCCGCCTTCATCGCCTTCGGTGCCGAGCGCGCGACGACGCTTCCGGCCACGTACGCCCGTGAGCTCGGCCTCGCCGCGCCCGAGATCCCCTGGCACACCCTGCGCACCCCCGTCGCCGACCTCGCGGGCGCCCTGGCGTTCACCGCCGGGGCCCTCGGCAAGACGGCCGTCGACGTCCTGACGCTCTCCCGCACCGAGATCGCCGAGGTGTCGGAGGGGGCGGGCGGAGGGTCCTCCGCGATGCCGCACAAGGCGAACCCCGTGCGCGCCACACTCATCGCGGCAGCGGCCCGCCGCGCTCCGGGGTTCGCGGGCACCCTGTACCTCTCCATGGCCGCCGAGGACGAACGGCCGGCCGGGGCCTGGCACGCGGAGTGGGAGCCGCTGCGCGATCTCCTCCGGCTGGTGGGCGGCGCGGCGCGCGACGCCGCCGAGCTGGCCGAAGGGCTGCGGGTGCACGCGGACGCCATGCGTGAACACCTCGATCTCACCCAGGGCCTGATCGTCTCCGAGCGGCTGTCGGCCGCACTGGCCCCGATCCTCGGCCGCGCCCGGGCCAGGTCCCTGCTCACCGAACTCGCCGCCCGGGCCCACCGCGAGAGGCGCCCGCTCGCCGCGCTCCTGCGAGAGGCACCCGAGGCGGCCGGCATCGACGTGGACGACGTCACCGATCCCACCCGCTACACCGGCTCCGCCGGAGCCCTCACCGACCGTGCCCTGGAGCGATCATGACCGCCCTTCACCACCGGGCTGAAGGCCCGGCCACCGCGCCCGTCCTTCTCCTCGGGCCCTCGCTCGGCACCTCCACCGCCCTGTGGGACGCGGTGGCTCCCGAACTCTCGGCCACCCACCGGGTGATCCGCTGGGACCTTCCGGGGCACGGCCGCTCACCCTCCTCCCTCATCGGGCCGGGTGCCACCGTCGCCGATCTCGCCCGCCTCGTCCTCGACCTCGCCGACTCGCTCGGCGTCGACCGCTTCTCGTACGCCGGGGTCTCCCTCGGCGGCGCCGTCGGGCTGCAGCTCGCCGCCCAGCACCCCGAACGGATCGACCGACTCGCCGTCCTGTGCTCCTCGGCCCACTTCGACGGCTCCGCGATGTGGCAGGACCGGGCGGAGACCGTGCGCCGCGAGGGTCTGGAGAAGCTGGCCGCGACCGCGAACGCCCGCTGGTTCACCCCGGGGTTCACCGTCCCGGAACTGGTGGAGGACCACCGGAGCGCCGACCCGGAGGCGTACGCGGCCTGTTGCGACGCGCTCGCCGCCTTCGACCTGCGCGACCGGCTCCGGGAGATCACCGCTCCCACCCTGGTCGTCGCCGGGCGCGAGGACCCGGCGACCCCGCCCGCCCATCTGCGGGAGATCGCCGACGCGGTGCCCGGCGCGGCGCTCACCGAGATCCCCGGGGCCTCCCACCTGGCGCCGGCCGAACAGCCGGAGGCCGTCCTCGCCGCCCTGCGCGCCCACCTCGCGGGTACGTCCGCCCGGAGCGGAATGAACGTGCGCCGCGAGGTTCTCGGCGACGCCCACGTGGACCGGGCCCAGGGCCGGCAGACCCCTTTCACCGCCCGCTTCCAGGACTTCATCTCCCGCTACGCCTGGGGGGAGATCTGGACCGACCCCACCCTCTCCCGGCGTGAACGGAGCCTGATCACCCTCACCGCGCTCGTCGCCCACGGCCACCACGACGAACTCGCGATGCACGTCCGGGCGGCCCGCCGCAACGGGCTCACTCCCGACGAGATCGGCGCCGCCCTCCTCCAGACGGCGGTCTACTGCGGAGTGCCGGCGGCGAACACGGCGTTCGCCGTGGCTCAGCGGGTTCTGGAGGAGGACGCGCCGGGGAACTGAACGGCAGCGCGATCAGCGCGATCAGTGCGGGAGGCGGCGCCGAGTCGCCTCCCGCGCTTCGGCGCGTCCGCGCTCGGTGACGCGACGGGCCTCGTCCGTGGGGCCCAGGCCGAGCGCCGCGGCGATCTCGTGCCACGGGTGTCCGGAGCTCAGGAGGGCCTCGACGGCCGCGCCGACGCTGAGCTCGGCCGCGCGCTGTGCCTGGTGCAGGGCGCGCAGGGTGCCGAGCAGGTCGTCGGCGGTGGGGGACTCGCGCAGCGCGTCGGCGGCGGCGTCGCGTCCCCGGGCGGCCGTGACCCACAGGTCCGCGGCGGTGGGGGAGGGGTGTCCATCGTTCGTCATGACGGTCCTTTCGGAGGAAGACGCTCAGTGCACTGAGTCACTGGGGGAAGCTGCGTGTTCTGTTACGCCTGGATGTATTGACACCGCCCGGGGGGCGGGGGAGCATCACCACCAGGTTAATGAACTATCTAGTGCGTTAACAGCACGTGTCGGGCCCGCGTTCTCACGCGGAGCCTCAGCTCCGGCGCCTCTCTCGCGTCGGCCCCCTGCCACCCTCGCCGCCTCCCCGCTTCCGGGCTAGGCTGCATCTCCCCGAGGAGTTCACGTGTCCGATCAGCCGCAGACGGCCCCGGTGTCCGCAGCGCCACCCCAGGGCAAGCCCCGCAAGGCCGCCCTCGCCGCATGGATCGGCAGCGCGCTGGAGTACTACGACTTCTTCATCTACGGCAGCGCCGCCGCCCTGGTCTTCCCCAAGGTCTTCTTCGACCCGGACGACCCGGCCACCGCCACGCTCATCTCGCTGGCCACCTTCGGCGTCGCGTACGCCGCACGCCCCCTCGGCGCCCTGCTCCTCGGGCACCTCGGCGACCGGCTCGGCCGCCGCAAGATCATGGTGTGGACCCTGGTCCTGATGGGCCTGTCCACCTTCCTCATCGGCTGTCTGCCCACGTACTCCCAGGTCGGCACCCTCGCTCCCGTACTCCTTGTCCTGATGCGCGTCTTCCAGGGACTGTCGGCCGCCGGCGAGCAGGCCAGCGCGAACGCCATGACGCTGGAACACGCACCGGAGCACCGGCGCGGCTACTACACGAGCTTCACGCTCAACGGCACGCAGGCCGGCCAGATCCTCGCGACCGTCGTCTTCATCCCGGTCGCCGCGCTGCCCGACGAGCAGCTCTACACCTGGGGCTGGCGCATCCCGTTCCTGCTGAGCGTGGTCGTCGCCGTCGCCGGCTACGTCATCCGCCGGACGCTGGAGGAGACCCCCGTCTTCCGGCAGGCCAGCGCCGAACGCGACGTGGCCCGGATGCCGCTCGCCGAGCTCCTGCGCGACCACTGGGCCGACGTCCTGCGCGTGGTCGCCGCGGCCACCATCGCCACCGTCTCCACGGTCTTCTCCGTCTGGGCCCTCGCGTACGCCACCAGTGACGCGGTCGGGTTCGACAAGGCCGACATCCTCTGGGTCAACGGCTGCGCCAACGGCGTCGCCCTGCTCGCCATCCCGCTCTGGGCGAAGCTGTCGGACCGCATCGGCCGCAAGCCCGTCTTCCTGACCGGCGCCCTCGGCAGCGGCGTGATGGTCTTCGTCTACCTGTGGGCGATCTCCACCGGCAGCTACCCGCTCGTCTTCGTCGCCGGCCTCGCGTTCTTCGGCGTCGTCTACAGCGCCGCCAACGGCATCTGGCCGTCGTTCTACGGCGAGATGTTCCCCGCCCGCGTCCGGCTGTCCGGCATGGCCGTCGGCACCCAGATCGGTTTCGCGGTCGCCGGTTTCGCGGTCACGTTCGCCGCGCAGATCGCAGGCCCCGACGGGGACGACTGGCTCGGCGTCGCGATCTTCACCGCCGTGTTCTGTGCCGTCTGCGCCATCGCCGTCGCCACCGGGCGCGAAACGCATCGCGTGCCCACGGCCGACCTCGGCCTGCGCCCCCGGGAGCGGTCCGCGTCGATCGCCGCCCGTCAGTCCGCCACCATCTGACGCCTCTCCCCAGCAGTTCTCGCCGGAGCCCCCGAGTGGGCCTTCGCTTCCCCCGGGGGCCTTCCGGCGATTTAATGAGCTAACCAGTTAGTACATTAGAGGGAGTGAAGCGATCGTGACGACTTCCGTACTCGTCCTCAACGGGCCCAACCTCAACCTCCTCGGTCTGCGGGAACCCGCGATCTACGGCAGCGACACCCTCGGCGACGTCGAGAAGCTGTGCCGTGCCACCGCCGCACCGCTCGGACTCGACATCGACTTCCGGCAGAGCAACCACGAGGGCGTACTCGTCGACGCCGTCCAGGAAGCACGCACCGCGCACCGCGGCATCGTGATCAACCCGGCCGGCTACAGCCACACCTCCGTCGCCCTGCGCGACGCGCTCGCCGCCGTGGGCCTGCCCGTCGTCGAGGTCCACCTCTCGAACATCCACCGCCGAGAGCCGTTTCGGCACCACTCCTACGTCTCCGCCGTCGCCGACACCGTCATCTGCGGCGCCGGCGCCCACGGCTACGCCCTCGCGGTGACCCACCTCGCCCGCCTTCTCGACCACGCTCAGGAGAGCGCCCGATGACCACCTCGTATCTCACCGGACTGATCGGCTCCGGGATCGGCCCGTCCCTCAGCCCCGCCCTGCACGAACGCGAGGCCGACCGGCACGGCATCCGCCTCCTCTACCGCACGCTCGACATCCACACGCTCGACGTCGAGCCCGAGGACGTCGGCGACATCATCCACGCCGCCCGCTTCCTCGGCTTCGACGGCGTCAACATCACCCACCCCTGCAAGCAGCTCGTCATCGAGCACCTCGACGAACTCGCTCCCGAGGCCGCCGAACTCGGTGCCGTCAACACCGTCGTCTTCCAGGACGGCCGCGCCGTCGGGCACAACACCGACGTCACCGGCTTCGCCCAGTCCTTCGCCCGCGGCCTGCCCGACGCCCCCACCCGTGACGTCGTCCAGCTCGGCGCGGGCGGCGCCGGCGCCGCCGTCGCCCACGCCCTGCTCACCCTCGGCGTCGACCGGCTCACCGTCCTCGACACCGACTCCGGCCGGGCCCGCACCCTCGCCGACGCGCTGACCAGGCGCTTCGGGCCCGGGCGGGCCGCCGCCGGATTCGCCGCCGAGGCAGCCGAACGGCTCGCCCGCGCCGACGGGCTCGTGCACGCCACTCCGACCGGCATGGCCGCCCACCCCGGTCTCCCCGTCCCCGCCGCCCTGCTGCGACCGGACCTCTGGGTCGCCGACGTCGTCTACCGCCCGCTGGAGACCGCCCTGCTCCGCGAGGCCCGCGCGATCGGCTGCCGCACCCTCGACGGCGGCGGCATGGCCGTCTTCCAGGCCGCCGACGCCTTCCGGCTCTTCACCGGTCTCGAACCGCACACCGAGCGGATGCTCGCCGACCTCACCGACCTGACCGCCACCGCGGCCTGAGGGAGAGACCGTCATGCCCCACCCCCCGCGGCCTGAGGGAGAAACCGTCATGCCCCGCCCCCCGCGCACCTCGATCGCCACCGTGTCCCTCAGCGGACCGCTGACCGAGAAACTCACCGCGATCGCCACCGCCGGGTTCGACGGAGTCGAGATCTTCGAGAACGACCTGCTCGCCGGCCCGCACAGCCCCGAGGAGATCCGGCTGCGCTGCGCCGACCTCGGCCTGAGCATCGACCTCTACCAGCCCTTCCGCGACTTCGAGGCCGTCCCTGCCGACCTCCTCGCCCGCAATCTGAGGCGCGCGGAGCGCAAGTTCGCCGTCATGGAGCGCCTCGGCGCCGACCTGCTCCTCGTCTGCTCCAGCGTCTCGCCCGCCGCCGTCGACGACGACGCGCTCGCCGCGGAGCAGCTGCGTCTGCTCGCCGACCGTGCCGAGGCGCACGGAATCCGCATCGCGTACGAGGCGCTGGCCTGGGGGCGGCACGTCAGCACGTACGACCACGCCTGGCGCATCGTCGAACAGGCCGACCACCCCGCCCTCGGCACCTGCCTCGACAGCTTCCACATCCTCTCGCGCGGCTCCGACCCCCAGGGGATCGAGTCCATCCCCGGCGAGAAGATCTTCTTCCTCCAACTGGCCGACGCCCCCCTGATGGCGATGGACGTCCTCCAGTGGAGCCGCCACTACCGCTGCTTCCCCGGACAGGGCGGCTTCGACGTGGCGGGGCCCCTCCGCCACGCCGTACGAGCCGGATACACCGGGCCGCTTTCCCTGGAGGTCTTCAACGACGTCTTCCGGCAGTCCGAGGCCGCCTCCACCGCCGTCGACGCCCTGCGCTCCCTGCTCCTCCTCCAGGAGAAGGCCGGGCTCACCGCCCCGCCCGCACCGGCCGTCCCCACCGGCATCGCCTTCGCCGAACTCCACGCCGCCGACACCGACCCCCTGCGCGGGATGCTCGGCGCCCTCGGCTTCACCCGTACCGGCCGCCACACCTCCAAACCGGTCGAACTGTGGCAGCAGGGCGAGGCCCGCATCCTGCTCAACACCGCCGGGACGGCCGGTGACCGCCGCGCCGGTCCCGCGCTGACCGCGATCGGCCTGGAGACTCCCGACCCCGACCGGGCGGTCGCGCGGGCCGAGGCCATGCTCGCCCCCGTCGTTCCCCGCCGCCGTGCTCCGAAGGACGCGCCCCTGGACGCGGTCGCCGCACCCGACGGCACCGAGGTGTTCTTCTGCCGTACGGACGCCCTCGACCGTCCCGGCTGGACGACGGACTTCACGGCTGTGCCGGGGCCCGGACCCGGCGTGGGACCCGTCGGGATCGAACCGGTCGGGATCGAGCGGATCGACCACATCGCCCTCATCCAGCCCTGGCACCAGTTCGACGAGGCCGCTCTCTTCCACCAGGGAGTCCTCGGCCTCGACGCGGACGACAGCCTCGACCTCGCCGACCCGTACGGGCTGCGGCGCAGCAAGGCGCTCGCCACTGCCGACGGCGCGGTCCGGATCGCGCTCAACATCGCCCCTGCGCCGGACGCCGAAGGCCCGCGCGTCCAGCACATCGCCCTGGCCACGGGAGACGTCGTCGCGGCGGCCCGCCGTATCCGGGAACGAGGTGGGGCCCTCCTGCCGATCCCGGCGAACTACTACGACGACCTGGACGCCCGCCACGAACTCGACCCCGGAGTCCTGGCCGCCCTCGCGGAACTCGGCGTCCTCTACGACCGTGACGAGGCGGGGGAGTTCCTGCACTGTTACACCGTCACCGTCGGGCGGGTGTTCTTCGAGCTCGTCCAGCGGATCGGCGGGTACCAGGGGTACGGGGCGCTGAACGCAGGCGTCCGCCTCGCCGCCCAGCACACCCACCGGCACGGCGTCCCGGCGCACGGACCTCGCGGTTAGACTGGCCGCCGCCGCACAGTCCGCCCCGAGGAGCCGCATGGCAGCCGCCGTCCCCCCGTCGTCCCGGCCCGTCAAGCGCACCCGTGACGCGGCGAGGACCCGGGCGGAGATCCTCGACGTGGCCACGGAGGAGTTCGCCCGTCTCGGCTTCGCGGGCGCCCGGGTCGACGAGATCGCCGCCCGGATGCGGACCACCAAGCGGATGATCTACTACTACTTCGGGAGCAAGGAGCAGCTCTTCACCGAGGTCCTGGAGCGGGCCTACACGGTCATCCGCGACGAGGAACAGAAACTGGACGTCGAGCACCTCGACCCGGTCTCGGCCATCCGCCGCCTGGCGGAACTCACCTTCGACCACCACGAAGCGCATCCGGACTTCATCCGGCTCGTCTCCATCGAGAACATCCACGAGGCCGAACACATCTCCGGATCGCCGAGCCTCGCCTCCCTGAGCTCTCCGGCGATCGACGTCATCGCCCGCATCCTGGAAGCCGGCCGGGCCGAAGGAGTCTTCACCGCGGATGTCGACGCCGTCGACCTGCACGCGGTGATCAGCTCCTTCTGCTTCTTCCGCATCTCCAACCGGCACACCTTCCGCGCCCTCTTCGGCCGCGACCTGACGGACGCCGCCCGCCGCGCGCATTACCGGACGATGCTGGGAGACCTGGTCATCTCCTACCTCACGGCCGAGACCCACTGACGAACACGAGCCGGCCCCGTTGTGCCGTGCCGATGCCGTAGCGGAGACACGCGAGCGCGGGGATCGAGCGGGCATCGGTGTCGACGGCGAACTTCGCCCCGGGACTTCTGGCCCGCAGGATGTCCTCGCCGCCCAGGTCGAGGCGGTCGGGCCGGGCGTCGGTCTCCGGGGCAGTGCCGGTGCGGGCACCACCGCCGTCCACCTCGCCGCCCTGTAGTCCACCCCGATGGACGGTCTGCAGACCCCGTACGTCCGCCCGCAGGAGAACGGCGCCCCGGCTCCAGGCCAGGCCGAGCGAGTTCACCTTCGTCTCCTCGCCCGTCTGCGGAGACACCTCCCAAACGTCTGCGGAGACACCTCCCAAAACGTCGGATGAGTTGCCGGTAGGGGTGGGCGAGAGGGCGGAAATCGCGCATCCCTCCCCTTCCGGGGATGAGACATCGGATGTCTTCTTGCGGCGGGGCGGCTCTGCCTCGTATGGTCGAGCCATCCCGCCCGATTCATCGGATGTATCGACCTGGGGTGTGTCCCGCGCGATGACAGGAGACCGGACATGAAGCTGATCCGTATCGGAGATCCAGGGCGGGAGATTCCGGCGCTGCTCCTCGAAGACGGGGCCGCGCTGGATCTGCGGGCCCTCACCCGGGACATCGACGGGGAGTTCCTCGCCGGCGACGTCATCGGCCGGATCGAGGAGGCCCGCGCGGCCGGCGCCCTCCCCGTGCTCGACATCGCCGGAGCGCGGGTCGGCGCCCCGGTCGCCCGGCCCGGCAAGGTGGTCTGCGTCGGCCTCAACTACCGGGACCACGCGGAGGAGACGGGTGCGGCGGTTCCGGAGCGGCCCGTGGTCTTCATGAAGGACCCGTCCACCGTCGTCGGTCCGTACGACGAGGTGCTGATCCCGCGCGGCTCGGTCAAGACCGACTGGGAGGTCGAGCTCGCGGTCGTCATCGGCCGCGAGGCCCGCTACCTCGCGAGCCCCGCCGACGCCCCCGGCCACATCGCCGGCTACGCCGTCAGCAACGACGTGTCCGAGCGGGAGTTCCAGCTTGAGTTCTCCGCCCAGTGGGACCTCGGCAAGTCCTGCGAGACCTTCAACCCGCTCGGTCCGTGGCTGGTCACCCCCGACGAGGTGGGTGACCCGCAGGCCCTCGGGCTCCGCCTGGCGGTCGACGGCGAGACGCGCCAGAACGGCCACACCAAGAACATGATCTTCGACGTCGCGTACCTGGTCTGGTACCTGAGCCAGTACATGGTGCTGCGCCCCGGCGACGTCATCAACACCGGAACCCCCGCCGGCGTGGCCCTCGGCCTGCCCGGCACCCCCTACCTGCGCGCGGGCGACACCGTCGAGCTCTCGATCGACGGCCTCGGCACCCAGCGCCAGACGTTCAACAACGCGTGAAAGGCATCGAGTTGCCCGACCCCACGGCACGGATCACCTCCATCGACACCTATGACGTCCGCTTCCCCACCTCGCGGGAGCTCGACGGGTCCGACGCGATGAACCCGGACCCCGACTACTCCGCCGCCTACCTCGTCCTGCGCACCTCTGCGGCGGACGGCCACGAGGGCCACGGGTTCACCTTCACCATCGGCCGCGGCAACGACGTCCAGGTCGCCGCGATCGACGCCCTGCGCGGGCACGTCGTCGGACGGTCCGTCGTCGAACTCTGCGCCGACCCCGGCGTCCTGTACCGCGACCTCGTCGGCGACAGCCAGCTGCGCTGGCTCGGGCCGGAGAAGGGCGTGATGCACATGGCGATCGGCGCCGTCGTCAACGCGGTCTGGGACCTCGCCGCCAAGCGCGAGGGCAAACCGCTGTGGCGGCTCCTCGCCGACGCCGCCCCCGCGTGGCTCGTCTCCCAGGTCGACTTCCGGTACCTCACCGACGCGTTGACCCCCGACGAGGCGCTGGAGCTGCTGACCAAGGGCAAGCAGGGCGCCGCCGAGCGCGCCGCCGACCTGCTGCGGCGCGGCTACCCCGCGTACACCACCTCTCCCGGCTGGCTCGGCTACTCCGACGAGAAGCTCACCCGCCTCGCCGAGGAGGCCGTCGCCGACGGTTTCACCCAGATCAAGCTGAAGGTCGGCGCCGATCTCGACGACGACATCCGCCGCTGCCGCACCGCGCGCGCCGCCGTCGGCCCGGACATCCGGATGGCGATCGACGCCAACCAGCGCTGGGACGTGGCCGAGGCGGTCGAGTGGACGAACGCGCTCGCCGAGTTCGACCCGTACTGGATCGAGGAGCCCACCAGCCCCGACGACGTCCTCGGCCACGCCGCCGTCCGGCGCGGTGTCCACCCCGTCAAGGTCGCCACCGGCGAGCACGTGCAGAACCGGATCGTCTTCAAGCAGCTGCTCCAGGCCGAAGCCGTCGACTTCCTCCAGCTCGACGCCGCCCGTGTGGCCGGAGTCAACGAGAACCTCGCCATCCTGCTGCTCGCCGCCAAGTTCGGCGTCCCCGTCTGCCCGCACGCCGGCGGCGTCGGCCTGTGCGAGCTCGTCCAGCACCTGTCGATGTTCGACTACGTGGCCCTCTCCGGCACCACGGAGGACCGGGTGGTGGAGTTCGTCGACCACCTCCACGAGCACTTCCTCGACCCGGTCATGATCGACCGCGGCCACTACCGGGCCCCCACCGAGCCCGGCTTCTCCGCCACCATGAGGCAGTCGAGCCTCGACGCCTACCGCTACCCCGACGGCGCCTTCTGGGCCGCCGACCTGGCAGCACCGACCCCGGAGGCACGCGCATGACCACCGAACTCCACGGCCTCACCGCCCTCGTGACCGGCGGCGCCTCCGGCATCGGCCTGGCCACCGCCGCACTGCTCGCCGAGCGGGGCGCGGACGTCGCCGTCCTCGACCTCGACCCGAGCGGTGCCCCCGCCCCGCTGCACGGCTTCACCGCAGACGTCTCCGACGACGCATCCGTCCGCGCCGCCGTCGAGGCGGCCGCCGAGGCCCTCGGCGGCATCGACATCCTCGTCAACAACGCCGGGATCGGGGCCGCCGGCACCGTCGAGGACAACCCGGACGAGCAGTGGCACCGCGTCCTCGACGTCAACGTCCTCGGCATCGTCCGCACCACCCGCGCCGCCCTCCCGTTTCTGCGCGCCTCGGCCCACGCGGCGGTGGTCAACACCTGCTCCATCGCCGCCACCGCCGGGCTGCCGCAGCGCGCGCTGTACTCGGCCAGCAAGGGCGCGGTCCTCTCCCTCACCCTCGCCATGGCCGCCGACCACGTCCGCGAGGGCATCCGCGTCAACTGCGTCAACCCCGGCACCGTCGACACCCCCTGGGTCGGCCGCCTCCTCGACGCCGCCCCCGACCCGGCCGCCGAACGCGCCGCACTGAACGCCCGCCAGCCCACCGGCCGCCTGGTCACCGCCCAGGAGGTGGCCGCCGCCATCGCCTACCTGGCCTCCCCGGCCGCCGCCTCGGTGACCGGTACCGCCCTCGCCGTCGACGGCGGCATGGCCGGCCTGCGCCTGCGCCCGGAGCCCACGCCGTGACCCCGTACCGGAATACGCTCGGCCACAGCGCCGTCCAGGTCACCGAGCTCGCCTTCGGAGCCGCCGGCATCGGCAATCTGTTCACGGCCGTGACGGACGCCGAGGCCGAACAGGCCGTGCACGCCGCCTGGAAGGCGGGCGTACGGTACTTCGACACCGCCCCGCACTACGGCCTCGGCCTGTCCGAGCGGCGCCTGGGCGCCGCCCTGCGCTCCCGCCCCCGGAACGAGTACGTGGTCTCCACGAAGGTCGGCCGGATCCTGGTCCCGACCCCGGAAGCCACCGGGGACGACCTCGCGAACGGCTTCGCCGTCCCCGCCACGCACCGCAGGCGCTGGGACTTCAGCGCCCACGGCGTGCGCCGGTCGATCGAGGACAGCCTGCAGCGGCTCGGCCTCGACCGCATCGACGTCGTCTACCTCCACGACCCCGACGACCACCTCGACCAGGCCCTCGAAACGGCGTACCCCGAGCTGGAACGGCTCCGCGCCGAAGGCGTGCTCGGCGCGATCGGCGTCGGCATGAACCAGGCCGCCCCGCTCGCCCGCTTCGTCCGCGACACCGACATCGACGCCGTCCTCCTGGCCGGCCGCTACACCCTCCTCGACCAGGGCGGCCTCGCCGAACTGCTGCCGCTCGCCGCCGAGCGTGGTGTCGGCGTCGTGATCGGCGGCGCGTTCAACTCCGGCCTGCTCGCCGACCCCCGCCCCGGTGCCACCTTCGACTATGCGGTGGCGCCCCTCGACCTGTTCTCCCGGGCCCTGGACCTCAAGGCCGTGTGCGAGCGGCACGGGGTACCGCTGCGAGCCGCCGCACTCCGCTTCCCGTTCGGGCACCCGGCCGTCGCGAGCGTCCTCGTCGGGCTCCGCAGTGCCGCCGAGGTCCGAGACGCCGCCGCCATGCTCGCCCACCACGTCCCGGACGCGCTGTGGGCGGAACTCGAGGAACGCGGACTGCTCCCGGCCGACGTCCCGACACCGGGGGAGGCCGGCTGATGCGCGTCGCCCTCTTCCTCACCTGCTTCAACGACACCCTCTTCCCCGACACCGGCCGGGCCGTGGTCACCGTCCTCGAACGCCTCGGCCACACCGTGGACTTCCCGCAGGAGCAGACCTGCTGCGGGCAGATGCACTTCAACACCGGATACCGCCCGGAGGCCGTCCCCCTGGTGGAGCGCTTCGCGCGGACCTTCGCCGCCTACGACGCCGTGGTCACCCCCTCGGCCTCCTGCGCCGGCATGATCCGTGACAGCCACCCCGTCCTCGCCCGGGAGCACGGATCCGCCGCGCTCCAACGGCACGTCGCGGAAGTGGCGCCCCGCGTCCACGAGTTCACCGAGTTCCTCACCGACGTCCTCGGCGTGACCGACGTCGGCGCACGCTTCCCGCACCGGGTCGCGTACCACCCCGCCTGTCACTCCCTGCGCGGGCTCAGGCTGGGCGACCGGCCGCACCGGCTCCTGAGCGGGGTGAAGGACATCGAACTCGTCGACCTGCCCGCCGCCGACTCCTGCTGCGGCTTCGGCGGCACCTTCGCCGTCAAGAACGCGGAGACCTCGAGCGCCATGCTCGCCGACAAGACCGGGGGAGTCCTCGACAGCGGCGCCGACGTGCTGTGCGCCGTCGACAACTCCTGCCTGATGCACATCGGAGGAGGCCTGTCCCGCCAGGGCAGCGCCGTACGCACCCTGCACCTGGCCGAGATCCTCGCGCACACGGAAGGAGCCACCCCATGAGCGATCCCGCAGGCCGAGGTGTCGTCTGGCTCGGTTCCCCGGCCTTCCCCGACGCCGCCCGCGACGCGTTGAAGGACACACAGCTCCGTGCCAACCTGAAGCGGGCCACCTCCACCATCCGCGACAAACGCCTCGCGGTCGCCTCCGAGCTGGATGACTGGGAGGAGCTGCGCACCTCGGCCGCCGCGATCAAGAAGCGCACCGCCCGCCATCTCGACCACTACCTGGTCCAGTTGGAGGAGTCGGTCACCGCGGCGGGCGGCACCGTCCACTGGGCCTCGGACGCCGCCGAGGCCAACCGCATCGTCACCGAGCTCGTACGGGCGACCGGCGAGCGCGAGGTCGTGAAGATCAAGTCGATGGCGACCCAGGAGATCGGACTCAACGAGCACCTCGCGGACGAGGGGATCACGGCCTACGAGACCGACCTCGCCGAACTCATCGTCCAGCTCGGCGAGGACCGCCCCTCCCACATCCTCGTCCCCGCCATCCACAAGAACCGCACCGAGATCCGCGACCTCTTCGCCGCCGAGATGGGCCACTGGGGGCGCCCGGCGCCCGACGGCCTCACCGACGACCCGGCCGAACTCGCCGACGCCGCTCGCCGCCACCTCCGCGAGAAGTTCCTCACCGCCAAGGTCGCCGTCTCCGGCGCCAACTTCGCCGTCGCCGACACCGGCACCGTCGTCGTGGTCGAGTCCGAGGGCAACGGCCGGATGTGCCTCACCCTCCCACCCACCCTGATCACGGTCATGGGCATCGAGAAGGTCGTCCCCACCTGGACCGACCTGGAGGTCTTCCTGCAGCTGCTGCCCCGCTCGTCGACCGGCGAGCGGATGAACCCGTACACCTCCACCTGGACCGGCACCACCGACGGCGACGGACCGGCCGCGTTCCACCTCGTCCTCCTCGACAACGGCCGCACCGACACCCTCGCCGACACCGTCGGCCGCCAGGCCCTCGCCTGCATCCGCTGCTCGGCCTGCCTCAACGTGTGCCCGGTCTTCGAGCGCACCGGCGGCCACGCATACGGATCGGTCTACCCCGGCCCGATCGGCGCCGTCCTCACCCCGCAGCTCGTCGGTGTGGAGAACGCGGCCTCGCTGCCCTTCGCCTCCACGCTGTGCGGCGCCTGCTACGACGCCTGCCCGGTGAAGATCGACATCCCGGAGGTACTGGCCCACCTGCGGGCCCGGGTCGTCGAGCAGGCGCGCGCCGAAAGGCGTACCCCCACCGCCGAGGCGCTGGCCATGAAGGCCGCCGCCACCGTCCTCGGCTCACCGGCACTGCTCGGCGTCGCCCAGAGGACGGCGGCGATCGGCGGCAGGGCCCTCGCCCGGCGCGGCCGCATCGGCCGCCTGCCGGGTCCGCTGCGCGGGTGGTCGGACTCCCGCGACACCCCCGCACCGCCGGCGGAGTCGTTCCGTACCTGGTGGCGCAAGAACCGCTCGCAGAAGGAAGGGGAACGATGAGCAGCCGCGAGGCGATCCTCGGCCGCGTCCGCGCCGCACTCGCGGACGTACCCGTCGACGAAATCCCGGAGGACGTTCCCGTACCGAGGAACTACCGGCGCGCCCACACCGCACCGGGCGACGACCTCGTCACCCTGTTCGCCGAACGGGTCGCCGACTACCGCGCCACCGTCCACCGCACCGACGAGACCGGACTGACCGACGCGATCGCCGCCGCGCTCACCGCCCGTGGTGTCCGCCGGCTGGCCCTGCCCCGCGACTTCCCCTCCGCGCTGCTGCCCTCCGGCCCCTGGACGTGGCACAGGGAACCGCTGGAGGTGCCCGACCTGGACGCCCTGGACGGCACCGTCACCCTCGCCGCCGCGGGCATCGCCGTCACCGGGACCGTCGTCCTCGACACCGGCGCCGGGCAGGGCCGTCGCGCCCTCACCCTCGTCCCCGACCACCACCTGTGCATCGTGTACGCCGAGCAGATCGCCGCCGACGTCCCCGACGCGCTCGGCCTCCTCGACCCGACCCGGCCGCTCACTTTCGTGTCCGGCCCCTCCGCGACCAGCGACATCGAACTCGACCGCGTCGAAGGCGTCCACGGCCCCCGCACCCTCGACGTCATCGTCGTCGACCCCACCCACCCGGAGCACCCATGAGGATCGCCCTGCACACCCGCGTCCGCGCGGACCGGATCGAGGAGTACGAGACGGCGCACCGAGAGGTACCCGAGGAGCTCACCACCGCCATCCGGGCCGCCGGTGTCACCTCCTGGACGATCTGGCGCAGTGGCCGCGAACTCTTCCACCTCCTCGAATGCGAGGACTACGCCCGCCTGC
This sequence comes from Streptomyces vietnamensis, assembly GCF_000830005.1. NCBI lineage: Bacteria > Bacillati > Actinomycetota > Actinomycetes > Kitasatosporales > Streptomycetaceae > Streptomyces > Streptomyces vietnamensis. The sequence goes on from NZ_CP010407.1 coordinate 8,361,192, forward strand.
TCGCCGAACTGGAACACCTCCCGGTCAACATCGCCTGGCAGGCACGGATGGCCGACCTCCTCGACGTGACGCACGACTACTCCCGCGCCGGCGCCGAGGCGGGGCTCCCGGTGGTGTGGCAGCTGTGACCGACCGTCCGATCGTCGACGCCCACCACCACGTGTGGGACCTGGCCGTACGCCCCCAGCCCTGGATCACCGGCGAGGCCCTCGCCCCGCTGGCCCGCTCCTTCTCCGCCGCCGATCTGGCCCCCGAGGCGCGAGCCGCCGGCGTGACCGCCACCGTCGTCGTCCAGACCGTCTGCGTCCCCGACGAGACCCCCGAACTCCTGGCCCTCGCCGCTGAAGACGACCTGATCGCCGGGGTCGTCGGCTGGACCGACCTGACCGCCCCCGACATCGCCGACGCACTTGCCGCACTGCGCGAGGGACCGGGAGGGGACCGCCTGGTCGGGATCCGCCACCAGGTCCAGGAGGAGCCCGACCCCGGCTGGCTGCTCCGTCCGGCCGTACGGCGCGGCCTGACCGCGGTCGCCGAGGCCGGGCTCGCCTACGACCTCGTCGTGACCCCGCCCCAACTGGCCGCCGCGACCGCCGCCGCGGCCTGGGTACCCGGCCTGACCTTCGTCCTGGACCACCTCGGCAAACCGCCGATCGCCAGCGGCGCATTGGAACCCTGGGCCGCCGACGTACGCCGTCTCGCCGCCCTGCCCAACACCGTGTGCAAGCTCTCCGGCATGGTCACCGAGGCCACCCCCGGCGCATGGACCACCGCCACCCTCGCCCCCTACGCCGACACCGTCCTGGACGCCTTCAGCCCCCGGCGGTTGCTCTTCGGCTCCGACTGGCCGGTCTCCACCCTCCAGGCCGGCTACGGCGAGATCATCCGCATCGCCGACGCCCTCACCGACGGCCTGAGTCCCGCCGAGAAGAACGCGGTCTTCCACGACAACGCGGCCGGGGTCTACGGCCTGCGGCCGCCCGCACGGCCGTGACCTATCCTGCACGGACCACCCCAGAGAGAGGCGAGAGAGTGCCAGTCACCGACGAGGCGATCGACAAGATCAAAGCCATGATCGTCAGCGGTGAGCTCCGCCCCGGCTCCCGACTCCCGCGCGAAGCCGATCTCGCGGAACGGCTCGGCCTCTCCCGCAACTCGCTGCGCGAGGCGGTCAAGGCCCTCTCGCTCATGCGGGTCCTCGACGTCCGCCAGGGCGACGGCACCTACGTCACGAGCCTGGAACCCGACCTGCTCCTCGACGCCCTGACGTTCGTCGCCGACCTCCAGCAGGACGACACCGTCCTGCAGTTCCTGGAGGTCCGGCGCATCCTCGAACCGGCCGCCGCCGCGATGGCCGCCCGGGTGATGCCGGACGAGGAGATCGCCGCGCTCGGCGAGGTCCTCGACCGGCTCGACGACGATCCGACCCTGGAGGGACTGATCGACCACGACCTGGAGTTCCACCGCAGGCTCGCGGCTGGATCGGGCAACGCCGTGCTCTGCTCGCTCCTCGACGGCATGTCCGGTCCCACGGCCCGCGCCCGCCTGTGGCGCGGCCGGATCGAGGAGGGCGCGGTGGCGCGGGCCTGGCAGCAGCACCGCGCCATCTACGAGGCGGTCGCCGCCCGGCAGCCCGAAGTCGCCCAGGCGTGGGCGACGGTACACGTGGCCGAGGTCGAGCAGTGGCTGCGGGGGACGCTCGACGCGGTGGAGCCCGAACGCGCCTGACGGGCCGGATCCCCGGGCATCCGGCCCGTCAGCGGCGACTTCTCCGCGGAGTGTCCTCGGCCTCAGTAGACCGACCTCCGCTGGTGGCCGAGCCGATGTCCGGCCGCTGCGTCACGAGCGTCCGCCGGCTGTGGGGGAGGGGAGGACGACGCGATCGCGAACTGGAGATGAGCGTCGGCTTCGACGACGACCCGGCCGGGGAATCGACCCGCTTCGCCAATCGACTCCATGGCTTGCCGACGCAGATCCATCCTTCGCTGGAGCGAGTGCCGGGGTCGCGGTCGCAGCACCCGGCCACCCTCACCCTGCTGGAACGGTTCCGATTCTGTCCTGGTGGGGGCTGGTGGCGCCCGCCCTGGTGGTCTGTGTCTCCTCTCCGGGGCCATCGACCTCTCGTACGCATACGCACTGCACACCGCACGGACCAGCGTGGAGAGCGGCGCGGCGACGCTCTGCGCCGGGACGCACCGGACCACGCACCGGGCAGGCCGGCGACCCCCGACTTATGCTGACGCAAGGGGACCGAGAAAGATCCGGTCGGTCCGGTCCGGCAGCGGCACCGGCTCGCCGGGACTTGAGGTTGGCATCCCCTGAGTACCGAGGTGGACCATGGCTGCCAGCGGTGCCTCACCGCAGAGCCCGCACGCCGACCCGCATCCGCAGGGCGACGCCTTCGCAGTCGTGGACGCGGTCGGCTGCTGGATGCGGACGCCTTCGAGGAGCGGCAGCGCGCTGTTCCCGGCACCGTCGAGCCGCTGCTGCGGGTCCAGGCGCAAGGCACCGCATCAGCGCCCAGTCGCCGCCACGTGGTCTCGTCAGAGATGCTCTTCCCCTTGCGCGGCGCCGGCGAGCCAGTCGGCCAGGCGCACATCCTGGTCGACAACGCCCGCGAGGAACTCGCCCGAGAACGGCTGCGGCCGGTGAACGAGGTGGGCCTGTGGCTCGGCGGCGGCCGGTTCGACGTCCGCGAGACCGCGCAGCGCCTGGCCGAGTTCGTCGTCCCGCGGCTGTGCGACTACGCCCACGTCGACCTCTTCGAGTTCGTCGTCGGAACCGGCGAGCCCGATCCCGACGCCGTCGCCTCGGGACTCCCGCTGCTGCGGGCGGCGACCGCCACCGCCGGTCGGCCGCCGATCCGGACGGTCTCGGACGTGGGGGAGGCCGACGCGTTCGCGTCCCTCCCGGGCGGGCCGGTCCTGCGAGCCCTCGCGAGTCGGCGGCCGGTGCTTCTGACCGGCGAGGAACTGGCCTCGGCAGCCGCCGACAGCGGCAACACGCGGGTGGCGGCAGTGGCGCGCGGCCATGTGCGCTCCTGGCTCGCCGTGCCGATGCACGTAGGGGAGCTGCCGCTCGGCGTCGTGGTCCTCGTCCGGTTCGAGGACTCGCTCGAACAACCGCTCACCGACCCGCTCAAGGCCGCGCAGCGCTTCGACAGCGACGACGTGGCCACCGCCGCGGAGATCGTCCAGCAGGCCGGCATCGCCATCGATCACGCCCGGCTCCACGCGAGGGACCAGGCCCGAGCCCTGGACCTCCAGCGCCTGATGCTGCCCGGCCTGCTTCCCAGCCTGCTGCCTGGCGCATCGACCGTCGACGTGGCCTACCGCCATCTGCCGGCACGTGGCCCCGGCGGGCTCGGCGGCGCCTGGTACGACGTCATCCGGCTCTCCGGCTCTCGGACCGTCCTGGTGGTCGGCGACGCGCCGGGGGAGGGGCTGCAGGCCGCCGTCTACGTGCCCCGCATGCGCACGGCCACCCGAGCCCTCGCGTACGAGGACCTGAGCCCGGAGGAGGTGCTCACGCGGCTGGACGCGATGGTGAAGCGCTTCGTGGCGGAGTTCGCGCACACCGGGAGCGGCCCGATCGGGTCCACCTGTCTGTTCGCGACCTTCGACCCGATCAAGCAGGAACTCTCGCTGGCCAGTGCGGGCCACCCGGTGCCCGTGATCCGCGCCGCCGGCCAGGGCGTACGGGCCGTCGACATGCCGGTCGGTCACCCGTTCGGGGTCCCCGGCACGCCCTACGAGAGCACCGTCATGCCCTGGACCGACGGCGACGTGCTGGTCCTGAGCACCAAGGGTCTCGGCAGCACCGACGCCGACGGCCGCCCGGAGGCCCTGCTGGCCGCGCTGAGCTCACTGGTCCCACCGGCCGGGCCGGACGCGGCGCAGACCGATCCGACCGGGATGTGCGACCAGCTGATCAATCTGCTCGGCCCGAGCGGCCGGCTCTGCGACGCCGTGCTCATGGCCGCGCGGCTGCGCAGCCTCGGGCCGGAGTTCCACGCCGGCTGGGACCTGGCGAGCGATTCCAGGGAGGTCGGCCGCGCCCGCACGCTGGTGACCGAGCAGCTGCACGCCTGGGACCTGGCGGACCTGGAGTTCGGCACCCAGCTGATCGTCAGCGAGCTGGTCACCAACGCACTGCGCTACGGCAAGCCGCCCATCCAGCTGCGGCTGATCCGAGACGAGGGCTTGACCTGCGAGGTGACCGACGGCAGCAGTACCTCCCCCCATGTGCGGCACGCGGCCGAAACCGACGAAGGCGGACGCGGGCTCTACATGATCGCCCAGCTCGCCGACCTGTGGGGGACTCGCTACCACGACCGCGGCAAGACCATCTGGGCGCGGCAACCGCTGCCGCACGGAGCCTAGACAGGTGCGACGGACGGCGATTGGCTCGACCACTGGCTGTCGCAGGCCCGGGACCTCCCGACGGAGACGCCGGCGCGGATCGCGGGCGTCGCCGAGCGGCACGGCAAAAAGCCTCCGGCGTTTGCGGGTGGTCGAGTTCTGCGAGTGCGTGAGCGTCGGCCGGTCATTTCTCTTGGTCGTTCGAGTCGGTGTGCGGTGGCGGGAAGGGAACTTCAGCAGACTGACGCTGAATCCGTGGGTGATCGCGACTGCTCCCTGTGCGGCTTAATCACCTGGACACATCTGCTTGGATGACAGTACGACGTGGCGCACGAGGACCAGGCCCACCGCCTCGGCAGGCCTGGTCCAGGAATCGAACCGGGTATGGTCCGTTCCCGTGCGGGGGTCAACTGGTCCGCTGCAGCGCCGGCGGGGTCCAGCTGCCGGTGAGGGCGGGCTGCTGGGGCCAGTAGAGGCGCAGGAAGACGTTGAAGCTGCCCACGGGGGCGGGGAGCCAGTTGGTCTCGCGGTCGGGTCCGGGGTTGTCGTGCTGGACGTAGATGTCCAGGGAGCCGTCGGGGTTGGTCCGCATGCTGCTGCGGTCGCCGATCGCGTAGCGGTTCAGCGGGTTGTCGGTGAAGAGTTGGCGCTCGTTCATCATGGTGAGGGACCAGAAGCCGTCGACGGGCGGGGTATCCCCGGCGTCGAAGTGCAGCACGTAGGTGTGGGCGCCGTCGAGGGGCCGACCCTCGGAGTCGGTGGTGGCGTGCGGGTACAGGGCGTCGGCGTCGAGGTTGGCTCCGTACCCGAACCGGGTGATCACCGCGCGCTTGGCGTAGTCGGTTCCGTAATCCCCCAGGCCTCGGTGCACGGTCCACCCACCGGAGCCCGCGGATTCCGCACCGGCGAGCAGATCACGCAGGACCTCCGGGCCGCGTCGCGCACCCGCGTCCAGGGTGGCGAGCTCCTCGGGGGACAGGTCGTCCAGGGTCGCGCCCGGTACGATGCCGAGCTTCGCGAGGGTGCCCAGGAACGGGGCATCGGCAGGGTCCGGAGGGTTGTCGACCATCATCCGGTTGAGGAGAGTGAAGTACTCGCGGCCGCTGAGTGCGTGGACCTTGTCGACGGGCGCCGTCGTGGCGTCGGCGCCGGCGGGGACGGGGACGCTGGTGGGAGGGGAGTAGCTCTCGGGATCGCCGGTCCATTCCGACAGCGGAATCAGCCGCGTGCCGTCCTGGAGCCGGTTGACGGACGGGAAGTCCGACGGGCCGCTGGTCGCGTACCGGGCGATGATCCAGTTCACGGCGGTGGGCGACTTCAACAGGGTCAGGCCGGCGGGGACCGCTCCCGACCAGGTTGGCCCAGCGATCAGAAACGGGCCAGCGGACCGACCGTTCTTGCGTTGGCCGACGACAGCGCAGACATTCGACCAGGCGTCCAGGATCGGGACCATCCAGAACCGGTCACCGAACTCGGGAACGGTCAGCACCAGAGGCTGCTCGGACAGATCGAGCCAGGCGCTGGAGTACAGGGTGTCGGCGTTCGGTGAGACGACTTCGGTGAAGGAGGCGTCCGGGGTGGCTCGCATGTAACAGAACTGATTGACCGGGGCCTTCCGGCGCGCGTCGTCCCGGGCCGGGACCGCGGTCATGTTGCTTTTCGTCACGGCTGCCGTGACCAGCGGGTACCCGTAGAGCCATGCCTCCGTGGCCAGCTTCTCCATCGACTCATCCGTCATCGGCTTCTCCCGGGTGCTACGGCGAACGCTGTCCGCCCCGACGCTACGAGCGTCGCCTGCCTCCGGCGCGGCGAGTCCGCCGAACGGGTGAGCTGGGCGGAAGTGTCGGAGCCGGCCGGCAAGGGGCTGCTCGCCGCCGTACGAAGAGCGCCTGGACAGTTGCCGGCCGCGGTCGGCGATCGAAATGGATGGGTGGGTCTGCGGGACGGCGTAGTGCTCCGCGAGTGGTCCGGGCCTTGGGCGAGGCGTGGCCCGACGGGCCATGACCCACGAACGGCCCAAGGAGAGCCGCCCCGGGGACGAGCCGGTCTGGCTGAGGAAGTTGCGCAACACCTCCGGATGGTCGGCTGCCGGAACGGCCGTCCTGCTCCGGCCGTGGGGCCACGTCGCGGCGGGGGCCGAGACCGCCGCGTCATCGGTGCGAGAACGTGTGAGCCGCGCTGCCGGCGGCGGCCCTGCGCCGCGCCGCGGGTGTGAAGCGTGGCCCAGGAGCCGTTTCGCTCGGGGACATGCCGCCATGTGACCTCAGCGCGGAACTTCTACGCCATCCCGTTCAGGACCGTCCGATCGTCCAGCCGAGGCCGACCAAGCACAGGGCGGGGCTGCAACGGCCGGACGAGATCCCACTCCGCATCAGTCAGTTCATGGCGGCGTATCACCACATCATGATCTACAGATGGAGATCATTTCGGCAACAAGTCCCAGAAGAACCCGAGCTTCTTCGGCGAGGAGCCGACCAGCAGGTTCTTCGTCTGCTGGTGGTACACGAGCAGCAACTGTGCTGACCATGGGAAACGGTGGTCTTCTGGGATCAGGTCAGTGGCTTGGACCGGGTATGGTCCGCATCTTGGTCAACCGACAGGTGTCACCGGCGCGCCGGGGAGTCGGACCGCCTGGTCGGTGAACGACTCCACGGTCCTTGATCTGCTGGTCTTGACGGCAGGTGACGGACGGTCGGGGAACCGGCTACGCGGCCCGGCCCGAAGACGGCGCACCGCGACACAGGGAACCTCGCCACGAGCAGCGCCGAGGCGGCCGGCCCTGGCATGACCAGCCCCCGGACGACCGGCCTTCTGGCCACCCTCCTCGGCCGGCGTCGTTGGGCTTCCCGACGGGCCGCTGCCACCGACGAGCAGGCGACCGTCCTCGGCAAGAGGAATCGCATCCCGGCTTGTTTCGCTCTGGTGCCCTCCGAAGCCGGTGACCGTGTCATCCTGCTGTGCTTCGGCCCCGGCGTTCCCCTCGGCGAAGCAGGGAGGCCATGCCCCCTGTAGGCGGCCGCCGCGCCCGCCCCGCACGCCTTCGCCGGCGCCGAGCCGGCCGACTCGACGGGCCAGGGTCGTACTCGTCGACTGCTCCGGCTCCGTCGTGCACACCCGGTCCCTGCCGAGCGATCCCGTGCTCGTCCCGCGTAGCCACGATGATCGACGCGCACATCTCGGTCCACCGGCTGACCGAGACCTACGCACACGTCCGGAACCAGTACGGCACCAGAGCTCCGGCCCTCGACGACGTCCACCCGAAGCAGGTTCGTCAGACCGGGCCCGTTGCCCCTGCCGAGGACGCAAGGACTCAGGTGGTAGTGCTCGATCGACCACCCCGTAGCTCGGACGCGATACGTCTCATCGGTGAGCGGGAGGCCCTTGACGAGTCCCGGGCTGCTGCAGCCGGGCCGCGAGCTCCCCGGGCAGGACGTCCCGGTTCGCCGCAGTGAGGTGGACGACCTCGATGTCGGCACGCCGCCTGAGGGTGTCGGTGAACGGATCGCGGTGCGTGTGGACTGTGGCGACGATGTCGGCCTCTGCGGCGAAGAGAGCGTCGACCGCGTCCCGGAACGCAGTACACGCCAGTTCCATCCGCCCCAGCTCGTCGATGAGAACCAGCCGCCGTGCCGACTCCGCCGTTGTTGTCGGTCGCAGTGTCGGCAGCGCCAGTCGCTCCATGACGCCCAGGTCGACGCCGTATTTCCCTACCCGCGGCGGACCGGGCAGGTCGACATGGGCGAGCACCTCACGTCGGCCTGCCAGGGTCTCCAGGACGAAACCGACCCGGACGCCGGATTGCCAGATCTCCTCGGTGGTGAAGCCGGTGGCCGGGCGGGTGGGCAGCAGCGCGGCCAGCCGACGGAGGGCGGTTGTCTTGCCCGCGCCAGGGCGGCCCTCGATCAGGATCCTTGTCGGCACACCGCCGTTTTCGCCCAGCCTCCCGCGGTGGGCCGGGTGGGCTGGGTCGAACGAGGGGTTTCGGGTGCGGACCGGTGCCGACGCCGCCACCCGCGGGTATGGCGGGGCGCATGAGCGGAATTGAACTCAGCAGCACCGCGTTCGACGACAGAACGGTGATCCCCCGTCGCCACAGCGGGGAAGGAGAGAACATTTCACCGCCCCTGACCTGGTCGGGGGTGCCCCGGGAGGCCACGGAGCTGGTGCTCCTGTGCGAGGACCCGGATGCGCCGGGGACGACGTTCCTGCACTGGCTGGTGACCGGCATCGATCCGGGGACCGCCGGCGTGACGGAGGGCCAGAAACCCCAGGGCGGACTGCCGTGGCCCAACGGATTCGGGCGCGTCGGCTGGGGAGGGCCGATGCCCCCGCCGGGGCACGGGCAGCACCGCTACTTCTTCCGTCTGTATGCCCTGTCCGAGCCGCTGCCGCTGCACGGTCACCCAGGCGCCGAGGACGTGCACCGTGCCTTGAAGGGCAGGGAGCTGGCTTCGGGCACCCTGGTCGGGACCTATCAGCGCTGAACGTGGCATCGCCGATCGGCCGGATGAGCCGGTCACCGGCGCGGAGCTGTTCCCGGGGCCTGCGGGAACGAGGCGCGGCCGTAAGCGGCACGGCGTGACATCCGAGGATCCTGTTGCCGAGTACGCCCTCGGTCTTGCCGACGTCCTGTCCGGCCGGCCGTGGGCGGGCCCCGTCGAGCAGGTCGTGCAGAAGCTCGACGCCGACGACGCGCATGGCCGAGCGCCGAGACCATCATCGCGATCAGAAAGGGCTGGGTGCTCATCTGCCGGGGGAGTGGAACGGGCAGCGTGCCGGTGTCAGGAGGGGGTCCCAAGGTCGGTGTACCGCAGCAGGGCGCCCACGCCCTCGTACAGTCCCAGCTCGCTCTCCGGTACGACCACCAGTTCGGCACCAGTGCCGACGACGGCCCTGACAAGGGCCTCGTCGGCGCGCTCCTCACGCGGGGCCCGCACGCCGAAGGACATCAGCTCCGCCTCGCTCAGGGCGAGCTGAGTGGGCTGCGAGCCTGCCCAGAGCAGCAGCGACGACGCGGGTGGGCGGTTCAGCAACAGTGCCGCCACCTGGCCGCGCTGGAGAGCGGCCACAGTGGCGGCCAGCCCTTCCGCCATGGGTCCGTCCAGGGCACGCCGGCCGATGAAGACGTCCACGAGTTCCCGGTCGTGCGCGGCCATGCGCCCGCGGAAGACGCCGTCGAGCTGGGGCTCAAGGAGGGCGCGTCGGGTGTCGGTGGGAGTCCGGCCGCCCACGCGTACGACCTTGTCCCGAAGGGTGTGCGGCAGGCGGCGGATCAGTACGTTGCACGCCCACTCGTCGCCGCCGACGACGACGGCGTCGGCATGGGCGCGCCGCGCCCGTTCGTCCAGCCGATGGCCGAGCCGGAGGGCGGTGCGGTGCCAGGTCGCCACCGAGACCCTGCGGTGCAGCCGCTCACCCGGGGCGACGGTGGACGTGGGCCAGGTGCCGGTCTCCGCCTCCAGCGTCACCCACCCGCGGGCTTCGGCGGTCGGCAGGCCGCCGTAGTGGACGACCACGGCCATGTAGGGGATCTCCGGAACGTGCTGGGTGACGAGGGGCATCGCGTCCGGCAGGGTGCTGTAGCGCGCGGAGTCGTGCTCGGGCGGCCAGGGCAGCTCCCCGTTCAGCACGAGCGTGCCGTGTGCGGCGAAGAGGGTCTGCCCGTGCACCCCGGGCACCTCGGTGTCGGTGCCGACCACCTTCTCCAGCACGTTCAGCAGCCCCTGATCCGCGCCCTGACGGGACAGGCTCTCGCGCAGCTGCCGCCAGCGAAGCGCGATCGCCCGCTCGGGATCCTCTGTGTTCCGGGAGGTATCCAGGTACACGGAGGCGTACGGACCCGGCTCCGCGTAGAGGGGCTCAAGGAACGACAACCTCATCGCCACTCCTCGTCGATGGTGCCGATGGTCTCCCCACATTCGATGATGCATGCCCCCGAGGGTGACGGAGCCCGACGAGCGCAGAAGAGCGGTGGCGGCACAGCGGCCGACGATCTCCTCTTCCCGGCCCTTGGCACGTGCGGGAGCGGGTGGCGCCCGGCGTCAGGGGGGCCGGGGCGTGCAGAACTCGGCCGAGACGACCTTCTTGCCGCCGCCCCCGCCTACTGCGGCTCCTTCGCCTCTCTCAACCTCTTCGGAGGACGCGAGAGGACGCGCCACGGCTCACCGGCGCCATCGGGGAAGGCGCCGGCCCCCTGATGGTTCGGCCAGTCCTCCCTCGCCGCGTACGCGCTCGTCCCGGCCCGCAACGCCGTCCGGGGCGGCCCCGCTCATCAACAACGCGCTCCAAACACTGTGCCCCACCGGAACCCCCGGCTTCGTGGCACGCCTGCGCACCCCGCTGCCGCTCGGACCGGGCACGCTCGACCGGGGCCGCAGCCTCCGCCACATCTGAGAAGGCGACGCGGTACCCGGACCGCTGGTACCCCGGCTGACCGGCCTGTGGCGGGCCGGACGGTTCCCCTTCGACCGGCTGATCCGCGCCTACCCGCCGGCCGACCGTAACCGTGCTGGGGAGAGCCGTGACGGTGAGGCGGTCGCCGTCAGCCGGAAGGAGTGGGTTCGCAGACAATCGGTCCGGTGCCTCCTCGCGGTCACCCCTGACCGTGCCGTGCGATCACGACGGGTTCCTCGATGAGCCGTACGGTCGGCGCCGGCTCGGGTACCGGCCGCTTCCACACGCCCTCTGCGTCCGCGACCTCGTCGATCTTCCAGTTCCGGCAGGTCCCGTCGAGTGCCAGCGGGTAGAGGGTGAGCGTGCCGTCCTGTGCGAGGTGCATCCGGAGGAAGCCCTTGTGGTCGTCGATGGACTGCCCGGACATCTGCCAGTCGGCGACCAGGCCCCGGTTCGTCCACAGCACCCACAGGGCGAAGAGCTGGGAGCCGAGGGAAGCGCCCATCACCGCGGCGACGACCAGCAGGATCGCCAGGAACGCGAAGCCGTTCCAGGAGGACGGGACCGAGCGGGCGATGGCGACGGTGACGGTCAGCGACGCGGCGGCGACCGCCGCCTGGAACAGCACGGCCACGACCGGACCGGACGGCGCCCTGGGGCGCCGTTCGCGCAGCAGCCCACTCCACCAGCCGATCACGAAGGGCAGGACGAAGAGGACGGCACTCGTGCAGAGCAGGCCGAGCACATCGTCGACGCCGGCGCTCCGCAAGGCCCCGACGGGATTGTGCCGGCCTTCGGCCAGCGCGAACGCGCCGCTCATGATCAGGACGAGCACCATCTGTACCGCCCCGGCCAGGACGGCGAATCCGGGGTTGCGCCGAGGGAGCCAGTACCGCGACCACGGCTCGGCGATGGCGCGGGCGAGCGAGCGGGACTCCGCCGCGTCCGGGTACGTGTGCTGGGCGAGGGCGAGCGCAGTCGGCGGCTGGTCCTTCTTCTGCATGCGCGAGGCGGCCGGCGGCAGGAGCAGGGCCTTCGGGAGCCTGTGGGTGGACGAGAGGTACGCCCCGCCGAGGCCGCACGTCACCATCTGGCGCCGCCGGGGGTCCGGGGGCAGGGCGTCGCCGGCCCCGGCCCGGTCGTCGGGCAGCCGCTCCGCGTAGCGGGCGTAGTGGTGCTTGTCGCCGGTCAGCCACAACCGGATCGAGGCGCCCGTCTCCTCGCGCTTCCGGGTCGTCCGGTCGAAGCGGGACCGCACGATGTTGCGGTCGAACCAGTGCAGGGAGTTGAAGGCGTCGGGCCTCTCGTCGCTCCTCACCCAGGTGGGCTCGGCCGAGCAGACGATCACGCTGTCACCCGGACGCAGCCGCGGCGAGAGGTGGGTCTCGAAGTAGCGCCGCTGCGGATCGTCGAAGTAGGTGCCGAGCTGGCTGTCCAGACCGACGAGCCACCAGTGCTGCGGCAGTTCCACGGCGAAGTAACTCCGGGTCTGCCGGGTCTGCCAGCCGCCGATCGCGCTTTCCTGGGCGAACATCCGTAGGAACGCGGTGAGTCCGTCGTACCAGTCGTGGTTGCCCGGCAGCGCGACCATGAGCGGCTCGTCCGGCGCCGACGGGAGCGCCGCGCGGTAGGGCCCTTTCATCCGGTCCTCGTACCCGGTCGCCGACGCCACCGGGTACACCTGGTCCCCGCCGAGGACGAGCAGCGCGCCACGGGGGAGTGGGTCGGCCCCGTCGACGGCGAGTCGGTCCGCCCCCAGGACGGATGCCACCGAGGCCGTCGCCTCGAATCCGTCGCCGAGGTCCGCGACGAAATCGATCCAGATCTCCTCGGCGCCGGGATCCGCCAACGGCGCCCGCAGGAGACCGGCCTTCAGGGCGCCCTGGATCTCTCGCTTGTCCGAGTAGTCGGCGAAGACGGCGGCCAGCAGGACCTTGACCGCCGTACGCGCCAGCTCCTTCGGCGCGAGCCAGCGGACCTGCTCCTGAGGAGTGAATCGGAGCGCCTCCGCGTGTCTGCGCAGTTCATGGAAGTCCATGTCGACTCCTCCTCGGTCACAGCGGGGACCAGGGCAGGACGTTCTGCGCGTACACGTCCCACAGCTTGCCGAGGAAGAACTGACCGAACCGTCCCAGGGCGGTCACCCTGCCGGGCAGCGTCGGCGCTTCGACCCGGAAGGTGGTGAGTTGCTTCAGGAAGTCGGTGGGGCGGATGTGAACGGTTCCCGAGGCCACCGACTCGGCTCCGGACTCCTCGCCGGCAGCGACGTGACCACGGAGGATGTGCGTGTACAGGACGGACGTGTCCTTCCAGATCCCCCGACGGGAGTCCTCGCTGACCTCCTTGTACCCGCTGAGGGTGAGCCGGTGACCGGCCCGGTCGGTGAAGAACAGGCGGTAGCGCATCCGCAGGTGCTCCGGGTCGGAGTGCTCCACGAACAGCTGGAAGGTTCCGCGTTCGACCGGCAGGCGCCCGCCCAGCTCTTGGCAGAGGATCTCTCCGCGCAGCTCGGCCTCGTGCTCCGGGTCGGCGAGGAAGCGGTCCATTCCCCGGATGTCCACGGTCACGTGCAAGGTGATGTCAGCGGCGGCTCCGCCCGCCGACGAGGCCGCCTTCCGGGGGTCGTCCTCCCCGAAGACGACACGGCCGACCATGCGCTCGGTGAAGCGCAGGCGGGTCGGGTCGTCGGGGCGGTCCGGAGGCTCGCCGGGCTTGCAGGGGATCCCGTGGTCCGTGCACCAGCGGCGCGCGTGCTGGACTCCGAGTTCCACGGCCTGGGCGAATCGGTCCCGGCTGAAGTTGATGAGGTAGTTCAGGGGGACCTCGCCGTCCAGCAGCCGGACTTCGATCGGGCGCCCGAACTCTCCCTCCTCCCCGTCGCGGATGGCGGCGTTGCTGGCCTCGATCCGGCGCAGCCATTCCTGGAGCCGGCCGTTGGCCGTCGTCTCGATGATGTGGAAGTAGTTGGCCACGAAGCCGTTGCGCCAGCGGTGCCTTCGGCTGACCGTCCAGATGATCCACAGTTCGTCGCAGCCCCGCCGGATCGCCTCCTCGACGTTCGCGTCGGTCAGATAGACCGGGTCGATGTACGTCTGCCCGTCGATGACGACCGGAGGGAACCACATGGGAAGCGCCACCCCGGCACAGAGCCGGTCCTCGTCCATGCGGTCGGCGGTCACCGGCTCCAGTTCGTTGGCACTGAAGTTGTAGAGGTTGAAGGTGGCTTCACGGTCGGTGGCCCGGATCCGCTCCCAGTCGAGACCCCAGTCCGGGAAGACGTGACGCCGGTAGCCGTCCAGGGTGAAGAGGGAACGGGCGTAGGGCCCCTTCGGCAGTTCGCGCCAGTTCGGGCTGACGCCTTTCAGCGGAGAGAGCGTGCGCCAGTTGTCGGCGATCTCGCGCCCGGACATCCCCTGGCAGTACATCGCGAGGTTGAACACGCCTCCGCTGGCGCCGTCGGAGTGGTCGAACGTCAGCTCGGCCTCGTCGAGCAGGACCTGGAGGACGCCGGCCTGGTAGGCCACCTTCAGCCCGCCGCCGGCGAGGAGGAGGGATCTGCGCGGGGATCCGCCGTGGGGCGTGGTGCCCGGTCCGGTCGTCATGAGGGGTCCTCGGAGTTCTGCCGGTGGTCCTCGATGATGCGGGTGGCCGACCGGTCGGCGAGCGCTGCGATGGTGAGCGACGGGTTCGGGCCGACGGGGCCGGGCAGCACCGAGCCGTCGGCGATCGACAGTCCCGGGTAGCCGTACACGCGGCCGAAGGGGTCCACGACGCCTTCCCGTGCGCTGCTCCCCATCGGAGCGCCGCCCACGGGATGCACGGTGATGAGGCGGTTGAGCAGCCACAGGGGATTCGCCGCGTAGCGTCCGCCGAGACTGCGGGACACTCGCTCCATGGTCTCGTTCATCTGCTCGAAGTACCGATCGGACGCGGCCGGTTTCCAGTCGAGGTCCAGATTCCCGTCCCGGAGGAACATCCGGCCGTCGGGCACGTCCCTTCCCATGCCGAGCAGCGGCAGGGACGTCGCGGTGAACAGCCCCTTGCCCAGGGCGTCACCGAGCTGTCGTCCCACACGGCTTCGTGCGGTCCCGGTCAGCCGCGACCACCCTCGGCGCAGCAGGAACCTCGCGACCCTGTCGGACATCGTGAGGACATTGTCCTCGACGAGCCAGTTGAGGAATTCCGGGTACCCGGCGTCCTCGATGTAGAACCCCCGGTCCCTCTCGCCGCTCCCCTTGCGGTCCACCCGCATCGCACTCGTGATGACCGGCCCGAAACTCGGCTCCATCAGGCGCGGCACGGTCTCCCCGGGCCGGTCCCGACGCCGCTCCTTGGCCTTGAACACCAGCCCGAGGAAGTCCCCGTTCCCGGAGAAACGCGTTCCAAGGGCCGGGCTGAGCGTGGGGAAGGCGCTGCGGTTCCGCAACAGCAGATAGGTCGTGCCGAGCGTGCCGGCGGAGAGGATCAGCCGCCTGGCCCTGACGGTTCGCCGTACGGGAGGGGCCGACGGATCCTCGTCCCCGGCGGCGCGGTGCTCGATGTACGAGACCTGGAAGCCCTCTCGGACCGGTTCGAACGAGCGGACCTCGCAGAGGGTCCGGATGTCCGCCCCGAGCCGGTGCGCTGCGCTGAGGTAGGTGAAGTCCAGACTGTTCTTGCTGCCGAGGTTGCAGCCCAGGTCGCATTCGCCGACGAGCCTGCACGCATAGCGCGGGCTGTGGTGCAGATTGTCCTCGCCGCCGGCGAGGGGGGCGCCGGGCACCGGAGGGTCTCCGAAGGAGACGGCCAGCAGCGGAAGTTCCCACGGAAGCCCCAGCCGCTCGGCAGCCTGGCGCATGGCGAGGGTCTTGGGCGTGCTCCGATAGGGCTCCACGTCGAAGGGGTATCTCCGCGCGCCCAGCATGGTCTCGACCGACTGGTAGTGCGGATCGAGGTCCTCACGGGTGACGGGCCAGTTCTCGTAGCCGCCATCGAAGGACTCGTGCACGAACCAGCTTTCCGGCTTGCGGATCAGCACGTTCGCGTAGATCAACGACCCCCCGCCCAGCCCGCTGGACACGAGCGCGTCCATCCCTGAGAAGCTCCACATGTCGTACATCCCGTACAACCGGGAATCCGGGTCCCAGAAGTTCTTGGCCGTCTCGTGGGGGCTGCGGGGGAAGGACCCGGGCGGGAACGGCTTCCCTCTTTCGAGGACGCATACACGGAGGTCGGCGTCGGCCAGGCGATACGCCGTCACGGACCCGCCGAAACCCGACCCGACGACGACGGCATCGAAAACGTCCACGCTCGCCACCTCTGGAAGCCGGAGCCGGAACAGCTGCCTTGACTCCCCCGTCTGCGGCTGCCGCACGCACGACCTCTCTCCATGGTTCACCCGCGTGCGGTGAATCGCATGTCGAAGTCGGGCGGAGGCCAGGTGTACGTCGTGGACTCAGCCCTGGCACAGGGCGTCGAGGCCGAAGGCGTCGACGTGCTCCCCGAGCCGGACGGTCCGAAGAGGGCGGCCTGGTGTATTGATCACGAGCGTTGTCAACGCTGACTGGTCTTGATCATGGCGAAGACCTCCGGTGCGGTGGAGGTGTCTGGGCTCCACACCGCACACGGAGGTCTTCGTCTCCCACCGTGATGCCCGGCTGACCGTTCACGGCAGGCGGATCCTGGTCGAACGCGTCCTGTCCGACAACGGCTCCTGCTACAGGTCCAAGCTCTTCACCCAGAGCCTCACCGCGGCCGGCATCGCGCACCACGAGCGGACAGCTGCTCTGTCGGATTTCCTCCACACCTACCACCACCGCTGCCACACCGCACTCGGCGGGCACCCGCCCATCAACTGCGTCAACAACGCTGCGGGTCAATACACCTAGCCGCGGAGGTGCGTGCCGATCTTCAGGAACGCCTGGACCAGGGGGACCTGGGGGACGACCGGGGAGACGATCTGGGAGGCGTAGTGGACGATCACCAGGTCGAGCGCGGGGGAGACGAAGAGGCGCTGGCCGTGGATGCCGCTGGCCATGAAGGAGCCGTAGGGATCGTTGGGGATCCACCGGGGGTCGTGGTACGAGAGCGTGGCGGGCGCCTCGGGGGGGGCGGGGAAGCGGACGCGGCGGGGGTATCCGTCAGGAACACCGGAGACGACGGTTTCCGGGACGATCTGGCAGTCGCCGGTTGCGCCGCCGCAGCGGATCATCTCGCCGAGCCGGGCCAGGTCGCGGGCGGTGGCGCTGAATCCGCCGCAAGCGGCCTCGGTGCCTTCCGCGTCCAGGAGGTAGTACGCGTCCTCCTCCGCGCCGATGCGGAGTCTGGCTCAACTTCCGTGATTGGTGACATTCCGTCACAGCTGCCGGGCGGATAAGAAGCGTGGAGCTTGGCAGTGGTGGGTGTCATATCGGCTGTAGCTGGCTGGAAAGTGCAGAGATGGGAGGGCGGATGGAGAGGTTCACAGTCGAGCCACTTCGGGTGGTCGACTTCGTGAAGCACGTGCGGCGCCGCCCACAGATGTACTTTCTGGTTGAGCAGGGCAGCCCTGAGCTTCCCACCGAGGTCCTTCGGGCGGTGGCCTGGGATGCTCTGCATCGTCGCGACGGCAGGCATGGACGGATCAGCGTCGAGATCGGATCTGATTTCACCTTCACCGTGGAGAGCGATCAGCGCCCCAGCATCGATGAACGGGAGAGGCTTCTTCCAGGGTTCTTCGGTTCTCTGCTCGACATGTTCGACATGCAGCGCTGGGCTCCCTCTGCCGCTGCCGCACTCAGCGTCTGCACGGTCATCGAGGTGTGGCTGAACGGTCACGGCTATCGCCAGCAGCTGGTCGGGATGGATCCGACCGGCCCTCGGGAAGAGTTCTCAGCGCCGAAACCGTTCGGGACCCGGACCACGTTCCACCTCGATCCTTCATTCTGTGGTCCGGGCGAGGCCATCGCTTGGGCGCTGAGCCCCGAAGAACTGCACCGAGAAGGAGGAACGTGCAAAGAACATCCCTCACCCGCGATGTTCCCGATTCACGACCTCCGCGTGGAGACTGAGGGGTCACTCGGCGAGTAGGACTCGTTTTCGTAGGAGGTCGAAGCCGGCGCGTCCGAACATTTGTCGTTTGAGCATCTTGATGCGGTTGACGGCGCCTTCGACATGGCCGGAGTTCCACTGGGTGGTCAGCCCGGCTCCGACTGCGTCGTAGTCGCTGTTCAGTCCGGTGGCGAAGGTGCTGATCCCGCGTAGTCCGGACGTCCTCGCCTGGGTGATCCACTCGGGCAGCCGGTTGCCTTCCAGGCTGGTGAGCATCTCGGCGAAGGACCGGACCAGGTCGGCGGTCGTCTCCAGTTCGGGGCAGTGGGCCAGGAGAGTCTTGCGCTGTAGTTCCTCGTCGAGGGTGAGGCCGGCGGGGTGGCGGGTGAGCCAGCCGACCGCTGCCCGGACGGTGGGCGGTGCGGGAGGCGGAGCAGGCGGGTCGGGTCCCTGCTGGCCTTGCTTCCACACGGACAGCACGGTGTGGCCGCCCCGGTAGCCGCGTTCGCGGATCTCTGCCAGGAGCGCGAGACCGGTGATCTTCCCACCCGTCTCTGCCCAGCGTCGCTCCAGGTAGGGCTTGTACGGGTCGAGGATGCTCGCGCGCGGCTGGGGCCGCCCCTTCATCATGTCCTGCCACCGCGCGGCGCGGGCGTAGCGGCGGACGGTGTTACGGCTCCAGCTCAGGTGGCGGGCGACCGCCCGCTCGCTCAGGCCCTGGTCGAGGAGGTCGTGGACCAGAGCGTGGTGGAGACGTCGGCGCTCGGCCATCTTGCCGGCCGGCTCCGTCGGCCCGGTTGCCGGCTCACCGGCGGAATCGTCGTGTGGTGGAGTTTCCCATTGCGGGTCGGGCTCCGGAGCGATGGTGGGCAGCGAGTGCAGGCAGCGGCGGTGGTCGACCACGGTCTTCTCGACCGCGCTGACAAGATTCGCCCACAGGTGATACCGGTCAGCAACCTGCCTGGCCTGCGGCGCGGCGGTCGTAGCGGCGTCCGCGTAGGCGCTGGCCCGGTCGCGGCACAGAATCTCGATCTGCGGATGTCCGGCCAGCCAGGGGACGAGCGTCGCCGCGTCGCGGTCCGGGAGCATGTCCAGCACCCGGTGCGTGGCCGCGTCCGTGATCACGGTGCCGTACACATGGCCGCGGCGCAGTGCGAAGTCATCGACGCCGACCGCGACCGGGGCGCCGACGGCCGGGTCGGGCAGGTCCATCACCCGTCGGAGCAGGGTGCTGCGGCTCGCCCGGATGCCAAGCAGCGCGGCTATCCGCGCGCCGGCCCGCCCCGCCAGGGCCAGGCCGAGACACGCGACCGACGCACGCTGTCGCTCGGTGACCTGACCGTTCCGGCGGGTCAGCCCCTGTGCCTGCTCGACGAAGGTCCGCCGCGGACACGACGCCTGCCCGCAGATGAACCGGCGCACTCTCAACGACACCACCACCGGCCGCCCGCAGCTGGGTAGATCGGACGGATAGCGCAGGTAGGAGCCGTGCACTCGCTCCGACCACGCTCCGCAGGACGGGCAAGCAGCACCCAGCGTGGTGAGCCGGGCCTCGACCCGCACCACCGGACCCGACGCCTTGAAGTGGACGATCTCCACCTGCGGCAGCGACGGAAACAGCAACTTGCCGAGCCACGACCATGATTGCGACACAGTCGCCGACAGTCAGCTATCCGAGGCGCCTCGCCGACGAGATCCGGACGATCTCCCAGCCCCACCGACCTCGAGAATCCGTCACTCAGCGTCACCGACCACAGAACCTGGGCCAGACCCTCGTGTGCTGGTGGTACACGCGTCGTGTGGCCGCTGACCAGCGGAAACGGCCACGATCCGGCCAAGCTGCAGGCGGCTGGTCCGCGTATGGACCGGATCTGGGTCGGTCTCGTCCCTAGCCCTGAAGGGCGACCGCCATGCAGAAGCAGGTCGAACCGAAGGACGACGGCCGATCAGCCCTGCCTCCTTATGGCCATGATGAACCGGGAGTTGTGATCCTTACGTCCCCGCTCAGGCGGAGGGGGCCCGAGATCCGGAAGGCCCGCGAGGACCAGATGGCGACCGACCGCTTCGGCGGGGTGAAGGGCATACGACGGCGACCGCCTGGACGCCCCGGAGGTCCGGCGACGCAGCTGAAGGCGCGGGGGCGGGTGTGCTGACCTGGATATTCCTCTTCTGTGCTGATCCCCGAGGTCCAGGGAGGCTCGGCTCCGCAGTTCCTGGGCGTGGTCCCCCAGGTGTGGGCGGTGGCTGGTGGTCAGTGCGACGCGGCAGAGCGTGGCGGCCTGACCGGAGAGGGCATCACGTCCCGCATCGTGCCGAGGTCGCGCAGGACGTGGACGCCGTCTTCTGTTTCCCGAAGGCGCCTGTCGAGCGGAGGACAGCGTGTCCGCGGGAGTGCTTCTCGCCCCCCGGGGGAGGCGACCAGGCCCTCCTCGGCGCTGATGGAGAGGGTGATCCCGGCGTCCGGCCGTGCCTGCGGCAGTGCAGTGCCGGCCATCACGCTGCACGGCGGCGACGAAGGCGTCGGGCAGGGGGTGGCCGTAGGCGTGGGCGGCGAGCTCCAACCGTCGTACTGCTCGCCCTGTGTCATCTGCCCTTCGGGCTTGCGATACCCGTGGACGGGCAGGGACAGCGGGACGCCGGGGGGCATGTCGGTGACGCTGACAGCGGCCATGTACGGCCAGATGGTGAACCCCACGGCCAGCGGCCTGCCCGCCGGCGGCACCGCCGCGTTCAGCCTCGCCCCCGTGACGGCCGGAGAGCCCTCGGCTCTCACTCCCGAGACCACCGCGGCCACGGTCTGCGGCACGTACCGGATCGCGGTCGACGGGGCGAGCGCCTCGGCCGGCCACATGGCGATCCTCTCCCCGACCGTCACCGGCGGCGCCACCCGGTGCACGGCGGCCCGGTGGGTCTCGTCCAGCGTCTGCACCGGCGGCCGGCAGGTCTCGCACAGGGCCACACCTTGAAGGCCAGGTGGTGAACAACGGCGAGGAGCCGGGCGCCATGGGCGGCGGGGCGTCCGGCAGGACCTCGGCGCCTGCCGACACCCGCGACGACCGCACGGCGCACCACCGTATGCGGGTCGCCGACGGACGGGCCCCACACGGTGGTCCACGCTCCGACGCCACCCTGTGCGCCCACACCGACGACGGCACCCTCGGCAACGCGCGCGAGCTCCACGCCGAGCAGCAGGCGCGGCGGAGCGCCTGACACCTCGCCGCCGCCCCCGAACGCCCCGTCCTTCCGTCCTCCCGTCCGGCGAAGCCCCCGCTTCTGGGAGCAGCCGGACTACGTCATCCTGCTCTCCGCTTCCCCCGCCGCTCTCCGCACCACCGACGACGGCACGTGCGCCCGCAGCCGGTCCGGCGGATAGAACTGCCGGGCCCAGTGGCGGAACGGGCCGATCGGGCCGTCGCCGCGGGCCAGCCGGGGCGGGGACACGTACCGCTTCGTCGACCAGACCGGGAAGTCCTGGGACACGAAAGCGCAGTTGCCCCGGAACATCACACCCGCCAGCAGCCAGTGTGCCGAGCCGCTCAACCAGCGGGCCAGTGGGGCCGGGAGGGAGGCCGGCTCGGCCACCTCGAAGCGGCTCGTCTGGCGCAGCTGGAAAGCCGCGGGCGCGATCATTGTGGTCGTGTATACGGCACAGGTGCGCACCCCGAACCGGGGGAGCGCCGTGCACACGTGCACCCGGCTGATCCCGTTGCCCTCCAGCGTCACCTCCAGCGGACTCGCGCCCAGCAGCGGCACCCGTTCCTCGGAGCGCACCGAGATCCGGAAGGACCGCCCCTCGAAGACCGCCGGCTCGGCCACTTCCGACGCACCCCAGCCGTGCAGCGGCGTGAAGTGCCCGATGTCCACCGTGTTCTCGACCACGTCCTGGCTGTGCCCCGCCATCTCCCACGCAGCCAGCCGCGGCGCCCGAGTCCCGAGCGTGTGCCAGGGCGTGAGCTCCCAGTCCGGCGCCCGCCCGTCGTGGTGCCGCCACACGAAGACGGCGCCGTCGACCTCGCGCACCGGCAGCAGGGTCAGGTCCGAGGACGGCGGCGGGGGCGTGCCGTACCCCGTCCGCGTGCAGGCGCCGTCCGGGCCGAAGGCGAAGCGGTGGAAGGGGCACAGCAGCTCGTCGCCCTCCAGCGCGCCGAGCCCGAGGTGCGCCCCCAGGTGCGGGCAGTACGGGCGGACCGCCCGCACCTCGCCGTCGCGGAGCCGGTAGAGCACCACGTCCTCGCCCTGGAGCGGCCGGGTCAGCAGCGCGCCCCGCACCACCTCCGAGGAGAACGCCACCGAGAACCAGCCGTCGGGGTACGGCAGGGCCGGCTCGTGCGCGTCGGCCGGGCTCGGGCCCTCCGTGAGCGCCCGGGTGTGGCCGCGCCTCACAGCTCGACCAGCACCTTGCCGAAGGACGCAGCGCGGTCGGTGTACAGGCTGCGGTAGGCGGCGGGGATGGAGTCGAAGCCGCGGTGCACGGTCTGCTGGTAGCGGATCTCGCCGGCGCGCACCAGCGGCCCCAGCTCGGCATGCAGCGCCGCCCAGTTGTCCTCGGTGAACCACTCCAGCGCGAAGATCCCGCGGATCGTCGTGCGCGGGAACATGATGTACGGCAGCAGCCGGGGTCCGGTCCACTCGCCGCCGACCTGGCTCGACCACTGCCAGCACACCGCGACCCGGCTGTCCACGGTGAGCATCGTGAAGACGGTGTCGGTCATGACCCCGCCGAGGTTGTCGAAGTACCGGTCCACGCCGCCGGGAGCCGCCTTCGCCAGGTCCTCGCGGAGCTGCGCCGGGTCCCCGCCGTGCCGGAAGACGACGACGGCGTCGAAGCCGAGCGCCGTCAGCCGGGCCGCCTTCTCCGGCGAACCGGTCGTGCCCACCACCCGCGCGCCCGCCCGCTTCGCCAGCTGCCCGACCAGCGTGCCGATCGCGCCGGACGCGCCGCTGATCAGGACCGTGTCGCCTGGCCGTACGGCCAGGAAGGTGGTGAGGGTGCCCCACGCGGTCATCCCGGCGCCGCCGAGGATGCCGAGCGCAGTGCTCAGCGGCAGCGCCTCGTCGTAGTGGGCCGGGTCCAGCTTCCGGTACGCGGGGAAGACCATCGGGAACGTGCCGGTCTGCCACAGGGCCTCGGCGCCGTTGCTGACCAGGTGGGTGCGCCAGCCGCCGAAGCCCTGCACGAGGTCCCCGACGCCGAACGTCGCCCGCGGTCCGGCCGCCAGCACCTCCATGATCGAGTCGGCGCCCATGTGGTCGCCCACCGGGGTGTCCAGGGCGATCCCCTGGAGGTACGGGTCGACGGAGACGTACCGCGTGCGCAGCAGCATCTCGTCCTCGGCCAGGTCGGTGTCGAGCTCCTCCACCACCTTCACGTACATCCGGTCCACGTCCGGCACGCCGTCGTTGTGCTCGCTGACGATCCACTTCTCGATCTTCACGGGGTCGCTCCTGCGGGTTCGATGAGTTGGACGGGGAGAGGGGCGCTGTCGTCGACGGAGGCGGTGAACGACCGCCCGTCGTCGCGGCAGACGAAGTGCATGACGTGCCGTCCCGAGGCCGCGGCCCGGATCAGGCCGCCGGTGGTGGCCCAGACGCCGGACAGATAGAAGTCCGCGAGCCCCGGCAGCCCCGGGCCGTGCCGCTTGACCTCCTTCTCCACGGTCTCGCCGCTGTCCACGAACGGCTGCCAGCCGAGCACCGTGCCGTCGTAGTTGCCGGTGTAGCGGACCTGGGTGAGCGGGGTGGACACGTCCCGCACCACGATCGCGTCCCGCAGCCCGGGGTGCCGCTCGTCGAGGAAGTCCACGATCGTGTCCCGCACCTGCCGCTTGGCTCGCTGGTACTCGCGTCCGCGCCCGACCGGCAGCGTGTGCAGCTCCTCGCCCCGGCGGTTCCGGGTGGACCGCTCCGGACCGGTGCTCAGCTCCCGCCACGGCGCGATGTCGCAGAAGTACGTGGCGTACACCACGGAGGTGCCCGGCGGCGACAGCTCCGGGTAGTGGCGGCTGCGGAACTGCACGTTGACGCTGGGGTGCCGGATGCCGGTGAGCCGTTCCGCGACCGCGTCCTCCAGGAGGTACGTGGTGCAGGGCTCGCAGTCCGGGAAGGGCCGGCGCAGCCCCAGGAAGACCGTCAGGTAGCCGGGGAAGACCATGCCGGGTTCCGTGATGGTCCGGGTGTACAACTCCCGGTACGTGTCGGTGAGGTAGCGGCCCTTCAGCAGGTCGAGGAGCGTGGTGCGCCCGTCGCAGGCGGAGACCACGATGTCCGCCCGCAGCTCCGTGCCGTCGCTCAGCCGGACCCCGGCCGCCCGGTCGTTCTCCACCAGGATCTCCACGGCCCTGGCGTTGTACGTGACCTCGCCGCCGAGCCCCCGGTAGCGCTCCTCGACCGAGCGGGCCAGGCCCAGCGAGCCGCCCTCGGGGACACCGGCCGAGGCGTCGGCGTGCGCCGCGAGCTGGAAGTAGAACGGCAGCACGGGGAAGTTGGGATGCTTCTCGTACAGGATGAAGTTGAACGCCTCGCGCAGCAGCGGGTCCCGGAAGCGCTCCGAGTAGTCCCGCATCAGCGTGCCGATGGAGCGCCGGATCACGTTGAAGTAGGGGACGAAGGACGCCAGCATCCGCCAGCGCTCCAGGCGGCCCATGAGCCCGACCGGGGTGAGGAAGGGGTAGCGGGCCAGCGCCTTGCGGAAGGTCCGCAGTCCGGCGCAGAAGTCGCGGATCACCCGGGCGTCGCCGGGGGAGAGGGCGAGCAGGTGCGCTTCGAGGCGGTCCGGGTCGGAGTAGAAGTGGACCGCCCGCCCGTCCCGGCCGCGCACCGTGTTGAACACGTCGAAGTTGCGCATCCGCTTGCCCTGGAGCGCGCCGAGCTCCAGCCAGATCTGGTGCATCTCGTTGCCCGGCCCGCTGCCGAGCAGCCAGCTCACGCAGCAGTCGAGGGTGAAGTCGCCCCGGTCCCAGGCCGTGCAGGAGCCGCCCGGGATCTCGTGCATCTCCAGCACCCGGCTGCGATAGCCGTTCATCTGGGCGTAGCAGCCGGTGGAGAGCCCGCCGAGCCCTCCGCCGACGATCAGCATGGTCTTTCTGGTCATTCGGCCACCACCGCCTTCCGGGTGTCGCCCCGCTGTTCGAGTCGTGGCAGCCGGCCCAGCTTCCCGGGATGCCACGGCCCGACACCCTCGCTCGGCCAGGCCCGGAACTCCCGGCCCAGCTCGTCGCACAGGAACTGGACCGCGTACCGGCCGCTGGTCGCGGCCCGGATCAGGCCGCCCATCCCGGTCCACTGACCGGCCATCGAGAAGCCGCTCAGCCCCGGCAGCCGCATCCGGTCCCGGTCCACCAGCGCGGTCGACACGTCGTCGGCCTCGGAGAACGCCTTCCAGGCCAGGATGCTGCCGTAGGTGTTGCCGGTGTACCGCTCCGTCGTCGCCGGTGTCGCCACGTCCACCAGCTCGATCCGCTTCTCGAGGCCCGGATGACGCTCGGCCAGAAAGCCCCGCAGGAAGTCGACGACCTCCTGCTTGCGCTCCCGGTACGCCCGCCGGTCCGCGTTCCGCAGCTCCTGCCAGGACCGGTGGTCGGTGAAGTACGTGCAGTGCAGCACCGACTTCCCGGCCGGCGCGAAGCCGTCGGCGTAGTCGGACCGCCGCTGCACCACCAGACTGTGCTGGAGGCTCCCCGGCAGCGCCGCGCCCCGCTCCGGCCCGAGGAGGTACGTGGTGCTGTGCGGCTCACCGGCGGGCAGCGGCCCGTCGATCCCGACGAACGCGGAGACCACCGCCGGGTACAGGTTGTCCGGCCGGTCCAGCAGCTCCTTGTACAGCCGCTCGGTGCGCGGGCTGCTCCACCGCCCCTCCAGCAGCCGGTCCAGCACCGTCGGCCCGTCGCAGGCGGCGATCACGTGGTCGGCGAAGTGCTCCTGCCCGTCCCGCAGGCGTACGCCGACCGCCCGCCCGTCCTCGACGAGGATCCGCTCCACCCGGGCGCGGTAGCCGATGTGCCCGCCGAGCCCCGTGTACCGTTCCTCCACCGACCGGGCCAGACCCAGCGAACCGCCCTCCGGGAAGCCCGCGTTGCCGTTGGAGGCGCAGGACATCGTGAAGAGGAAGGGGAGCAGCGGGAAGCCGGTCAGCTCCTGTAGGAACACGTTCGGGAACGCCCGGCGCAGCAGCGGGTCCTCGAAGCGGTCCGCGAACCGGCGCATGGGCGTGGCGGCGGTGCGCCAGTACAGCCGGAACGCCGGCAGGATCGCGAGCAGCGTCCGCACCTTCTCCGCCGGGGACTTCAGCGGCGGCGGCTTCAGCTCCCAGTGCGGGTCGAGCTCCGCGAAGCGCCTGAGGTCCCGGCAGAACGCCCGGATCAGGCGCGCGTCGCCGGGCGAGAGTTCCAGCAGGTGCTTCTGGAGCCGGTCCGGGTCGTTGTAGAAGGTGACGGACCGGCCGTCCTCGGCCACCACCCGGTTGAACTGGTCGAACAGGGTGATCCGCTTCCCGTCCAGCGCCCCGAGCTCGCGCCACACCTCGTTCGCCCCGGTCCCGGGTGCCGTGCCGATCAGCCAGTCGATGCAGTAGTCGAAGAGGTAGCCCTGCCGTGCCCAGGCGGTGCAGCAGCCCCCCGGCAGCACGTGCTTCTCGAAGATCCGGCTCTCCAGTCCGCTCATCTGCGCGTAGCAGCCGGCGGCCAGACCCGACATGCCCGCGCCGATGATGATCACCCGGGGCCGCCCGCCGGGAGGCCGGGCCTCCCAGTGGGGCCCGCCGTCACGCACGCCCATCCGCGGCACCTCCCGCCAGCAGCGTCCGGACCAGCTCCGCGTTCCCGTCGAGGAACGAGCCGTCGAGCATCTCGGCGTGCCGTCCGTGTCCCTCGCGCACGGTGCACCCGGCGGTGGTGACGCCGTGCCAGCCGCCGGGCTCGTCCGCCGCGAAGCGGAGCAGCTTGTCCTGGTCGGAGATCACCGCGATCGGCGCGCCGAGCACACCGAGCGAGGGGTGGGCACCGCAGTGTGCCAGGTACTCGCGGGCCTGCTCCACGGTCTCCCGGGCGACGATCTCGGAACCGGTGTGCCGTCGCAGGTGTTCCGCGAGCTCCGCCTCGAACTCGGCCAGGTGCTCCTCGCCGAGGGCGACGGCCTCGGCGATCCGGTACGAGTCCATGATCAGCACGAGGTCCACCACGCGGCCCCGCCGCTCCAGCTCCCCGGCGATCTCGAACGCGAGGTTGCCGCCGAGGGAGTAGCCGAACAGCGTGTACGGCCCGCCCGGGTGCAGCTCCTCGGCCAGATCCGCGTACCGGGCCGCCTTGTCGGGACCCGACAGGTAGTTGAACGCGGCGAAGCGGTGCTCGGGCAGCCGCGCCGCGAGCTGCCGGTACACCAGCCCGTGCCCGCCCGCGGGCGGCAGGCAGAACACCGTCGCCGCCGGGTCCGCGCCCGGGTTGAACCACAGGTACGGCTCGGCGCCGGGCAGCCGCCCGGTGACGACGTCCTCCAGGGTGCGGGCCATGCCGTGCAGGGTGCTGGTCTGGAACAGCCGCCCGACCGGCACGGACGCGTTGAACTCGGTCCGCAGGTGGTGGATCAGTTCGATCAGCTTGATCGAACTGCCGCCCGCCTCGAAGAAGTCGTCCCGTAGCCCAGGCCGCTCCAGCCCGAGCAGCGACCGCCAGTGCGCCGCCATCCGCGTCTCGTACAGCGTCACCGGCGGCTCGTACCGCTCCGGTCCCGCCTCCGCGCGCGGCTCCGGCAGCGCACCCAGATCGACCTTGCCGTTCGCGGTCAGCGGCAGCGCGGACAGCTCCGTGAAGTGCGCCGGGATCAGATACGTCGGCAACTCCTCCGCGAGGTGGCGGCGCAGCTCCCGGGCGTCGGCCACCGCGCCCGGCGCGGGCACGCAGTAGGCGCACAGCACGTTCTCGCCCGTCTCGTCCCGCTGTACCGTCACGCACACCTGCGCCAGCTCGGGTTGGGCGGCCAGCCGCGCCTCGACCTCCCCGGTCTCCACCCGGTGGCCGCGCACCTTCACCTGCCCGTCGGCCCGCCCGAGGAGGTGCAGTACCCCCTCCGCGTCCCAGTGCCCGAGGTCCCCCGTCCGGTACAGCCGTACGGGTTCGCCGCCCGGTTCGAGGGCCACGAACCGTTCGGCCGTCCGCTCCGGATCGTTCAGGTGGTGGTCGGCGACGCCGGCGCCGCCGATCCACAGCTCACCGGCCACCCCCGGCGGCACCGGTTCGCCGTGCCGGTCGAGGACGTACAGCTCGCTGTTGGGCAGCGGCCGGCCGATCGGCACCATCCGGCCCGGCTCCAGCCCCTCGGCCTGCCCCTCGTAGTAGGCGCTGTCGATGGTGGCCTCGGTCAGCCCGTACGAGTTGACCACCCGGGTGCCCGGCCCGCACAGCGCGATGAGCCTCCGGTGCTCGCCCACCCGCCAGGCGTCCGAGCCGATGATCACCAGGCGCATGAACTCCAGGCCCAGCCCCTCCCGCTCGCAGTGCGCCAGCAGCCCGCGCGCCACCGACGGCACGAACTCGCCGCAGTCCACGCCCTCCGCGCGCATGGCCCGGTAGAGCCGCGCGGTGTCGAAGAGGAGGTCCCGGTCGACGAGGACCAGCGTCCCGCCCGAGCACAGCGCCCGGACCAGGTCCCCGGTGAACACGTCGAAGGAGACGCCCGCCATCTGCAGGTGCACCCGGACGTCGGTGTCCAGCCGGTACTCCTGCTGCCAGGCGACGAACACCGAGGCCAGGTTGCGGTGGCTGACCCGCACCGCCTTGGGGCGGCCGGTGGAACCCGAGGTGTGGATCACGTAGGCCGTCTGGTCGAGGCCGACGGCCGGCTCCGGCCGCTCCTCGGTCCCCGGCCGGTCCAGCTCGTCGAGGGTGACCGGCCGTCCCGGCAGCCGGGCCGCCTCGCCCGGCCGCCCGTCGGTCAGGACCAGCGTGGCCCCGGCGTTCTCCATCAGCTCGGCCAGCCGTTCCGCCGGGTGGTCCGGGTCCAGCGGCAGGTACGCGCCCCCGGCCCGCAACACCGCGAGCAGCGCGATCACCAGCTCCGGCGACTTCGCGAGACGCACCGCCACGACCGTCCCGACGCCGACGCCGCGTTCGCGCAGAGAGGCCGCCACGCGCCGCGAGCGCTGGTCCAGCTCCCGGTAGCCGAGCCGCCGCCCGCCCGGTACGGAGACCGCGACCGCCTCGGGGAACTGCGCGGCGATCTTCCCGATCAGCTCGTGCACCGGCACGTCGTGGTCGATCCGTCGGCCGACGCCGCCGAACCCGGTGACGATCCGCTCCCGTTCGCCGGCCTCCAGCATCGGCAGCCGTGCCGCCGGACGGCCGCCCTCCGCGCGGGTCAGGCCGTCGAGGAGGGTCCGGTAGTGCACGGCCATCCGGCGCATCGTCGCCGCGTCGAACAGGTCGGTGTTGTACTTCAGCACGCAGTGGAAGCGGCCGTCGGAACGGTCCTCGTACGCGGACAGCGTGACGTCGAACTGCCCTTCTTCCTCAGGGAGTTCGATGTACTCCAGCGCGTAGCCGAATCGCTCCACGGCCACCTTGTGGGTGAGCAGGATGAACATCGCCTGGAAGACCGCCGAGCGGCTCGGGTCGTGCTGGAGGCCCAACTGCTCCACGAGCAGCACGAACGGGTACTCCTGGTTGTCGAGGCCCCCGAGGACCGTGTCCCGCACCCGGCCCAGCAGTTCGGCCACCGACGGCTCCCCGGCCAGGCTCACGTGCAGCGGCAGCGGATTGACGAAGTAGCCGTAGACGGAGGCGAACTCCTCCTCGGTGCGCCCGGTGACGGGGCTGCCGACCACGATCTCGTCCTGCCCCGACCAGCGGTGCAGCAGCAGGTAGTACGCGGTGAGCAGCACCGTGTACACGGTGACGTTGTGCTCCCGGGCCAGCGCATGCACCCGGGCGCTGAGCTCGTCGTCGAGCTGGAAGAACTCCGAGGCGCCGTTGTCGGTCTGCACCGGCGGGCGCGGCCGGTCGGTGGGCAGTTCGAGCGCCGGGACCTCCCGCGGCAGGTGCTCCCGCCAGTACTCCAGCATCCGCCGCGCCTCGGGCCCGGCCAGGAAGCGGTTCTGCCGGTTGAGGAAGTCCAGGTAGCGGGCCGGGACCGGTGCCAGCTCCGCCGGCCGGCCGGTGCGCAGCCCGTGATAGACCTCGAACAGCTCCTCGATGAAGGTGAAGGTGGAGATCGCGTCCGAGACGATGTGGTGGACGGCCTTCATCAGCACCCAGCGGTCCGGGGCCCGCCGGAACAGCCGCAGCCGCACCAGGGGGTCCCGCTCCAGGTCGTACGGCCTGCGGTACTCCGCCACCAGTCGGGAGCGGACCTCGTCCCAGGGCAGCCCGGACACATCGAGAAGACCGGTGTCGGCGAGGACCTCGGGCCGCACCCGCTGGACCGGACGCCCGTCCTCGGCGGTGATGTTGACGCGCAGGCTCGGATGCCGGGCGATCAACGTCCGGAAGGCCTCGAACAGCAGCTCCGGGTCGAGCTCCGCACGCACCTCCACCGCGCCGCCGATGTTGTACGCGAAGCCGTCCGGGTTGAGCTGCCGGAGGAACCACAGGGCCTGCTGGTTGTGGGTGAGCGGGTGGCACGCCTCGTCGGTGAAGGGCTCCACCGCCGTCTCCGTCACCGGACCCCCGGCCGCCGCGAGCTCGGTCAGCCCCGCGTGCAGCCGCTCGGTCAGCTCGCTCACCGGCCCGTTGCTGAGCAGTGCCACCACCGGCAGCGAGACGCCCAGCTCGGCGTGGACCCGGACCCGCAGCTCCATCGCGAGCAGCGAGTCCAGACCGAGCGAGCCGAGCCGGGCGTCCGCGTCGACCAGCTCCGGCCGCACCCGCAGCACACCCGCCGCGAGGGCCGCGAACCGCTCGGTCACCAGCGCCGTACGCGCTGGCTCGTCGGCGGCGCGGAACGCGTCGAGCAGACCGCCGCCCTGCCCCGCCGGGACCTCCCGGGCCGCCGCGGCGGCGAGCGCCGACACCAGCGGCGGCGGGGTGGGGTACCAGGACAGGAACACCGGCCAGTCCACCACCGTGGCCACCAGCAACTGGGCCCGGTCCTGCCCGATCACCCGCTCCAGGACCGCCATGCCCGCCTCCGGCGCCAGCGAGCTCATCCCGCGCGCGTCCCGGTAGTGGGCGACCAGTCCGAGCTCCTCGATCATGCCGGTGGCCCACGGCCCCCAGTCCAGGCTGAGCGCCGGCAGACCGAGTGCCCGGCGGTGATGGGCGAGCGCGTCCAGGAACGCGTTCCCGGCCGAGTAGTTGACCTGACCGGCCGTGGTCAGCAGCGAGGCGACCGACGCGAACAGCACGAAGTGCTCGACCGGCTCCTCGCGCAGCAGCCGGTGCAGCAGGTACCCGCCGTGCACCTTCGGCCCGTAGCCCGCGTCGAAGGCTTCGCGGTCCAACGACGGCAGCAGGACGTCCCGCACCTGCCCCGCGAGATGGAACACGCCCCGCACCGGCGGCAGACCGGCGGCCCGACGCCCGGCCAGCCAGCCCTCCATGGCCGCCGTGTCGGTCACGTCGACCGCGGCGACCAACACCTCCGCGCCGAGCGCTTCGAGCTCGCGCAGGAACGCGACCCGCCGCCCCTCGGGGCCGCCCGGATCGAGCCTCCGCCACGCGCCGCGCTCCGGCACGCCGGTGCGGCCGAGCAGGACCAGGCGCCGGGCCCCGCGCCGTACCAGGGTGCGGCAGAGCAGCCGCCCCAGCGCCCCGAACGCGCCCGTGACCAGATAGGCGCCGTCCGCGCGCAGCCGCAGCGGCAGGGGACGGGTCAGCCCCACGGGCGGACGCAGCCGGCTGAGGTGCCGCCGCCCGGACCGCAGCGCGATCTCGCACTCCCCGTCGTCCGCGGTGAGCGCGCGCAGCAGCGCCTCGGCCTCGCCGGGACCCCCGGCCGGGTCGAGATCGATCAGCTTGCCGCTGTGACCGGTCAGCTCCTGCTGCCACAGCACCCGGCCGATGCCCCAGGCGGGCGCGCCGAACGGCTCCACCGGCTCGCCCGGCACCACCGCCTGGGCGCCCCGGGTGACGATGTGCAGGCGCCCCTCCGGGCACGCCTCGGGCAGCACCTGGGCGAGTGGGACGAGCGAGTAGCCGCCGAGCGTGCCGATCCCGTCGAGGTCCGCCGCGCCGACCGTGTCCAGCGGCGGCAGATCGAGGTTCCACAGATGCACCACGGCTCCGAACCCCGACCCGAGTTCGTCGAACAGCCTGCGCAGATCGGCCGCCGAATCGGGCCGTACGGTCACGTGCCGGGCCCCGCTCCGGTAACGGCTCCCCGGGCGGACCAGTCGGCACCGCCCGCCGCGCGCCACGACTGCCTCGGCCAGCCGCGCGCCGAGCCCGCCCTCGTCGGCGAAGACCACGAGGTCGGGCGCGGGGGAGCCGCCGGGGCCGTCCCCGGTCCCCTCTGCGGTCCCGCCGTCCTCCGGCGCCTCGGCGGGCGCCTCCTCCCAAACCACCTCGGCCAGCCAGCCGTCGATGGTGCCGAGCTTCACCGAGGATGCCCCCCGGTCCACCGCCGCCGCGCGGAAGCCGCTGATCCGGCCGAGCGGCGTCCCGTCCTCGGCGTACAGGGCGAGGTCGCCGACCAGTTCCCCGGCGCTCTCTGCGGTCACCGTCGCGTGCGCCCACAGGGCCCGGTCGCCGACCGCGTCCAGCCGCAGCTCCGCGATGCCGACGGGCAGCCGGATCCCGGCGGACCGGCCGTCGTCCGGCGTCATCGCGGTGAGCACGGTCTGGAAGCAGGCGTCCAGGAGCACGGGGTGCACATGGCAGTCCGCTGCCCCGTCGCCCATGCCCGGGGTGGGCCGGATCAGCGACAGTGCCTCGCCGGGCGCCGTCCACACCTCGTCGATCGCCCGGAACGCCGGGCCGTAGTGGTAGCCGAGCGCCGCCAGCTCGCCGTAGCACGCCTCCCGGTCGAGCCGGCGCCCCGCTCGCGCCCGTACCGCGTCCGCGTCCAGCGGTTCCGCGTGCCGGCGCGGCTGCCCGGTGCGGACGACCCCGCTCGCGTGGACCGTACGGTCCGGAGCCCCGGTCCCGGAACCGGCGAGGGAGGCGATGGTGAACCCGGACTCCTCCGGCGCGAAGGCCAGCTGGACGGTCGTCGCCTCGCCGTCGGGCAGGAACAGGGCCCGGGAGAACTCGACGTCGGCCAGGGTGGCCGTGTCGCCGCCGGTCAGCGCCCGGACCGCCTGCGCGGCCATCTCCAGGTACCCGGCGGCCGGGAAGACCGTGCTGTCCTCGATCCGGTGGTCGGCCAGGTACGCCAGCCGCTCGGTGTCCAGGCGGCTCTCCCAGGTCGGCTGCAGCGCGGAGGTCCGCCGGCCGAGCAGCGGGTGGTCCAGCCGGCCGAGCCGGATCTGCTCCACCGGCGCGGGCTCCACCCAGTACCGCTCCCGCTGCCACGGATAGCCCGGCAGCGGCACCGGCCGCCCCACGGGCTGGAGCACCGACCAGTCCACGTCGACACCCAGCGTGTACAGCTCCGCGAGGGAGCGGGCGAACCGATCGGGCTCGTCCTCCCGGCGCCGGATCGACGGCAGCGTCACCCCCTCGACGGCCCGGCCCTCCAGGCACTCCCGGATCGAGTGGCCGAGCACCGGGTGCGGACCGATCTCCAGGAACAGCGTGTACCCGTCGTCGACGAGCCGGTCGACCGCGGCACGGAACCGGACGGGCCGCCGGACGTTCTCCCACCAGTACGCGGCGTCCAGCTCCGGCCCCAGCGCACGCCCCTCGCGGGCGGTGAGGTACAGCGGGAGACCGGCGGCGCGCGGCGCGATCCCGGCCAGCGCCTCGTGCAGCTCGGCCTCGATCGGGTCCATCCGCACGCTGTGATAGGGCACTTCGACGTCGAGGAACCGGGCGAAGACCTGCTCCCGCTCCAGCCGCCCGGCGAGCTCCCCGAGGGTGTCCCGGTCCCCGGACAGCGTCACCGACGCCGGGCTGTTCACGGCGGCGACCGACACCCGGTCCCGGTACGGGCGGACCAGCCGCTCGGCCTCCTCCTCGGACAGGTTCGCCGCCAGCATCGCGCCGGTGCCCGCGAGCCGGTGCTGGAGGGCGCTGCGCGCCAGCGCGATCCGGACGGCGTCCTCCAGGCCGTACACCCCGGCCAGGTGGAAGGCCGCGATCTCGCCGGTGCTGTGCCCGACGACGGCGTCCGGCCGCACCCCGTGGTGCTCCCACAGCGCCGCGAGCCCCGCCTGGACGGCGAAGTTGGCGGGCTGGGCGAGCCAGGTCTCGGTCATCCGGGACTCCGCCTCGGGCCGGGTCAGCTCGTCGAGCAGCGACCAGCCCGCCTGGCGCCGGACCTCCCCGTCGCAGCGCTCGACCGCCTCCCGGAACACGGGCTCGGAGTCGAGGAGCTCGCGCCCCATGCCCCACCACTGCGGCCCCATGCCGGTGAACACCCACACCAGCCGCCGCGCCCCGGCGTCCCGGAGGCGGCTCCGCACGGCCCGGGGGTGCTGCTCCCCGCGCTCGCAGGCGGCCAGCACCTCGTCGAGGGAGCCGGGCGGGTCGAGGGGGGAGTGGACGACGGCGAGGCGCTCCTCGAAGTGCTGGCGGCGGTGGGCCAGGGTGTGCCCGACGTCCGCGAGGGACGCTCCGGCGGCGAGTTCGCGGCGGACGCCCGCGGCCAGTTCGGCCGGACCAGACACGTGCCGGGCGCTCAGCGGGAGGACCGAGCGGGCGGGCGTCCGGGCCGTCGCGTGCGGCTCCTCCGGCGGGCGGGGCGGCGCCTCCTCCAGCAGGACGTGGGCGTTGGTGCCGCCGAAGCCGAAGGAGTTGACGCCCGCCCGCGCGGGTCCCTCGTGCTCCGGCCAGTCGACCGGTGCGGTCGGGATCTCGAAGGGCAGCGCGGCGAAGTCGATGGCGGGGTTGGGCTGCTCGAGGTTCAGGTGCGGTGGGATGCGGCGGTGCCGGAGGGCCAGCGCCGTCTTGATCAGGCCCGCGACGCCGGCGGCGGCCTCCGTGTGCCCGATGTTGGTCTTGACCGAGCCGACGTAGCACCGCGCGCCGGGCGCCCGGCCCTGCGCCAGTACCCGGCCCAGCGCCCGCGCTTCGATCGGGTCGCCGACGGGGGTGGAGGTGCCGTGCGCCTCGACGTACTGGAGGCTGCCCGGTGACACTCCCGCCTCGGCGCAGACCCGCTCGATGAGCGTGGCCTGGGCGTCGGCGCTGGGCACGGTGATGCCGTTGGTCCGTCCGTCCTGGTTCACCCCGCTGCCGATCACCACGGCGTGCACCGGGTCGCCGTCGCGCAGCGCGTCCGAGAGGCGCTT
Organism: Streptomyces vietnamensis; assembly: GCF_000830005.1. NCBI lineage: Bacteria > Bacillati > Actinomycetota > Actinomycetes > Kitasatosporales > Streptomycetaceae > Streptomyces > Streptomyces vietnamensis. Next base: position 8,396,271 of record NZ_CP010407.1, read on the forward strand.
GAGCGCCACGACGCCGACGCCCTCGGCCCGTACGTAACCGTCGGCGGAGGCGTCGAAGGCGCGGGAGCGTCCGTCCGGGGAGAGGAAGCCGCCCTTGGTCTCGGCGATGGTGTACTGCGGCGCGAGGTGCAGCAGGGTGCCTCCGGCCAGGGCGAGTTCGCTCTCGCCGCGCCGCAGGCTCTGGCAGGCCAGGTGGACCGCGACCAGGGAGGAGCTGCACGCCGTGTCGATCGAGACGCTGGGGCCGCGGAAGTCGAGGCAGTGCGAGATGCGGTTCGAGACCATCGTCATCATCGTGCCGGTCGCGGTGTGCGCGGCCAGCGTCTCGAAGCCGAGGTCGGCGAACTGCAGGATCTTGTAGTCCAGGGTGAAGGCGCCGATGAAGACGCCGACGTCCCGCCCGGCCAGTTCGGCGGGCAGCTGCCCGCCGTCCTCCAGCGCCTCCCAGGACACCTCCAGGAGCTTGCGCTGCTGCGGGTCCATGTGCTCGGCCTCGCGCGGACTGATCCCGAAGAAGTGGGGGTCGAACTCGTCGAAGCCGTCGATGTAGCCGCCCCGCCCGCCGGTCAGCCGGCCCGGCTTGGCCCGGTCGCGGCTGCCGAGGGTCGTGGTGTCGTACCGGTCCGCCGGGGTGGGGACGAGACAGTCCCGGCCTTCGATCAGATTGCGCCAGAAGGACCGGTGGTCACCCGCGTGTCCGGGGAGCCGGCAGCCGATGCCGATGATGGCGATCTTGTCGCGGTGGGCGGAGCTGGGTGAGTCCGTCATGGTCCAATCCGGTAGGGACGACGCCTCGGTACGGGCCGGGCGGGGCGTGTGGGGGCACGACGCCGGTACGGCGCGGTACGGGGCGGGGAGGTGCGCGGTACCGAGCGGGTGCGCGCGGTACGGGGGGACTACGCGGTGCGGGGCGGACGGCGCACGGGGTGGAGCAGGCTGGCGAGGATCGAGCCGGTCTCCGGGAACGTGGCGGGGTCCTTGACGCCGACGATCGCCGGGCGGCGGTCCGGTCGCCAGGTGAAGCTGCCGAAGAGGCGGTCCCAGACCGAGAGGTCCACGCCGAAGTGACCGGCCTCGGCCAGGTCGGCGCTGTGGTGCAGCCGGTGTTGCTCGGGAGTGGCCAGGACGTGGTGGAGCGGACCGAGCCGGACGTCCACGTTCGCATGCACGAAATAACCCTGCACAAGGGTGAAGAGCGCCACCGCGAAAAGGCAGTCGGTGGAGAATCCGAGAAATCCCAGTGTCAATTGGACAGCGCCTTGCTTGAAGGCGACATCCAGTAGGTGGTTGACGCCGTTGTTGGCGACGTTCACTTTTCCCGGGACGTGATGGATTCCGTGTACCTTCCACAGCCACCGATTGGAATGCGCCCAGCGGTGGGCGAGGTAGCCGGCCAGTGAGGAGGCGAGCAGGGCGAGGGGCACCTCGGCCCCGAGAGGGAGCCCCGGCCCCGTGACGGGGGTCGCGGCCAGAACGGCCGTGACGACCGACTTGCCGAACACGGCGCCGGCCATGGTGAACCCGAAATACGCTGTGTACCAGCACAGTTCCGGGCCGCTCGGGTGCCAGTCGGTCCGGTGCGGGATCAGCCGCTCCAGTGCCGCGAGATAGACGATGGTGCCGATCAGGAAGAACTGGACGGCCCGGCCGCGGTCCCAGCCGAAGTGCAGGACCGAGGTGAAGAGCCAGACTGCGGACAGGAGCAGAATCGGGTACGCGGCATAGCGGAGGCACTCGCGGGCGGACGCGCCGATGGTCCACGAATTCGCCGGCGGCGACCCCTTATCGGGTCGATCTTCCATGCGGAGAATCTCCATCACATCCGAATGGGGAGTTTGCAGAGTAGCAGCGGACGTGAGGGGCCGTGAATGAGTGGACGGCGTTTTTTGGACAGCGCGGAAAGGGGGCGCGCGAGGGGTATTTATAAGAAGAAGTTCTTTTCGTTCTCCGGTGTTCGTGGGGCGGGCTGGAGGGCGCGGGGCGCCGGTGCTCGGAAGCAACGATTCCGCACTCGTGCGGGCGACGCCGGCCGTGTCGGTCGCCACCCGCCCGGAGAGCGGTTGCCGTGGGTCCCGGGCCCGGCGGATATGCCCGAAACCATCGCCCCGTGCCGCCACGCCATCCGCTGATCCGCTCATCCTCCCGCGCCGGGCTCACGGGGGGTGCCCCTATGTCTTTGGTCAAGGTGGTCGGGTCGGTGTCTGGTGGGTCCGGCAGTGTGGCTGTCGTGAGTGATGACGTGTCTGTTCGGGGGCGGCTGGTGAGGCCATGCGTTCGTGCGACTTCTGTGGTCACCCGGTCGTGATTGAGCTCGATCGACGAGCGTGACTGCCTGGTGTGTGGCGAGGGTGCTGAGGTTCAGCCCGAAGTAGCCGACCGGGGTTCGTGGAAGGTTCCGTCGCGGAGCATCACGAAGAGGACGTCGGCCCGGCGCCTGGCGAGGCAGAGCAGGGCTTCGGTGTGGTGTTTGCCTTGGATGATCTTCTTGTCGTAGTAGGTGCGGGAGGCCGGGTTGGCCAGGGCGGCGAACGCGGAGAGGAAGAAGGCCCGTTTGAGCTGCTTGTTTCCTCTCCGGGGCGGTTGTTCGCCGCGGATCGACGAGCCCGAGCTCCGGGTCGCCGGGGCCAGGCCGGCATAGGCGGCGAGGTGGGCGGCGGACGGGAAACTGGATCCGTCGCCGACGTCGATGAGGATCCGGGTTCCGGTCCTGACGCCGATCCCCGGCATGGACGTCAGGACCGTGGAAAGAGGGTGTGCCTCCAGCAGTTCCTCGATCCTCGCGGCCAGCAGTTTCCGCTGGTCAAGCACTGCCTGGAGCGAGTCGGCAAGACGGGGAACGATCAGTGCGGCTGCGTCCGTGCCCGGGACGACGACGGTCTGCTCGTCCGGCGCGGTGAAGATGTCCTCGACCAGCCGCTCGGCCATCCGCGGCGCCTTCGGACGTATCAGCGTCACCAGCCGACGGCGTCCGGGCTTGCGGATCTGGGCCGGAGAACCGAACTGATCGAGGAGCTTGAGCACAGCCGGGTGCTGATCCTCGTTGCCTCGCCGGCCAGGTCGTCATCGAAGCCAACGATCATCTCCAGCTCGGCGATGGTCTCGTCTTCGAGGTCGACCCAGCGGAGCGTGTGCGGCATGACGCGGGCCGCGTCCGCGATGACGAACGCACCGCAGGCGTCGGTCTTGGCTTCACCTGGGTAGAGGTCCGCGATCCGCCGCATCGTCAGTCCAGGCAGACAGGCGACCGGGCAGCTTATGTCCCGGGCCACCGCCAGCGGCAGGGCTCCGATCGAGGCCGGCTGGTCGACCACCACGAGCACCGTTCCGTGCTTGGCCTGCAGCTTGCCGAAGACCGCGCGGAGCTTCGGTTCGCTGTTGGGCAGCCGTTTGTCGAACGCCTTCTTCCCGGCCGGGGGACGGCGGTAGCGTGGTGTTCGCCCTTCCTGACGTCCAGGCCGAGGAAAGCTCCGATCTCATTGAGCCCTTTCATCCTGGGCTGTGGGGTGAACCGTGTTGGTCAAGAGCGGTGACGTGGCGAAGCCCCTCGTCGTTGGTGTGGTGATCTCACTCAACACGCCGACGGCCGGGGGCTTCGTTGGCTCCGTATCCTTCCACGCTCGATGTCCCGCACGAGCTGGTCGAGCATGTTTCGTGGCTCATCTACGCCCGAAGGTGTGAACAAGGCACCCGTTGGCGGAAGTTGAACTGCTTCCGGCAGGCCCTGCTCGCGCTCGCCCATCTACGGAAGAACGACACGCTCGCCCAGCTCGGCGCAGGGTTCGGCATCTCCGAAGCGACAGCCTGGCGCTACGTCGACGAGACGGTCGACGTCCTCGCCGCCTGGGCGCCCGGCCTGCGCGAGGCCCTGGCCGGTCGCGGCGAGGACAACTTCGTGATCCTGGACGGCACCCTCATCCCCACCGACCGCATCGCCGCGGACGAGCCGTACTACTCCCAGAAACACAAGAAGCACGGCATGAACGTGCAGGTCATTGCCGCACCCGACGGCACACCCCTGTGGTTCTCGCGGGCCCTGCCCGGACGCACTCACGACCTGACCGCGGCCCGCGCCCACGGCGTGATCGAGAGCTGCCCGACCAGGCAGATCCTCGTCCTGGCCGACCGCGCCTACCAGGGCGCCGGCGCCACCGTCCGAACCCCCTACTACCGCCACCACGAACTGCCCGAGCGCTACCAGCAGTACAACCGGGACCACGCCCGCCTGCGCGCCCCGGGCGAACGCGCCTTCGCACAGCTGAAAACGTGGCGCCTACTTCGCCGAGCCCGATGCTCGACCAACCGCATCGGACGCATCATCGCCGCCGTTCACACCCTCCTGACCTGCGAATACAGAGGATGGAAGAGGCTCAGTGATTCCTAATGCCGTCTGTCAAACTGCGAGGGCGGCCGGCGGCGTGAGCTCATAGCACCGTCCGTCGCGGAGAAGGGCCCAGAGGACGTTGACCCGGCGGCGGGCGAGGGCAAGGACGGCTTGGGTGTGACGCTTGCCTTCTGCGCGTTTGCGATCCTAGAACCGGCGTGACTCGTCGCTCCGCCGGATGCTGAACAGCGCGGAGGTGTAGAGGACGCGCTGGAGCCTTCGGTTGTAGCGCTGCGGGCGCCGCAGGTTGCCGCTGATCTTTCCGGAGTCACGCGGGACCGGTGCGACGCCGCCGGAGCCAGCGAGGCGGTCGGGGGTCCCGAAAACGGACATGTCGCCGCCGGTAGCGGCCAGGAACTCGGCTCCGAGGATGACGCCGAGGCCGGGCATGCTGGTGATCACATCGAAGTGGCGGTGGTCGCGAAACCGGGTCTCGATGAGCTTGTCCAGTTCGGCGATCTGCTCGTTGAGGGTCATCACCTCCTTCGCCAGGGTGTGCACCATCTGGGCGGTCAGCGTCTCCCCGGGCAGGCTGGTCTGCTGGCGCTCGGCCGCTTCGACCGCGGCCTCGGCGAGCTGGTCGGCGCGCAGGACCTTGCGGTTGCGCAGCCAGGTCTCCAGACGCCTGGCGCCGAGCCGGCGGATGGCCGCGGGGGTCTGGTAGCCGGACAGCAGGATCAGCGGACCCTTGTTGGTGAGGTCCAGGGCCCGCTCCAGATCGGGAAAAATCCCAGTCAGCTGGGCCCTCAGCCGGTTGACGGTGCGGGTGCGGTCGGCGACCAGGTCTACGCGCCGACCGGTGAGAATCTTAGAGGTCGTCTCATTTGGCCTGCTGAGTAGTCTGCGCCGTGTGGTGATGGTCGAACATTTGGTGCCGGACAAGCTGTGGGAGCTGTTCCAGCGGGTGGTCCCGCCCGCTCCGGCACGACCGCAGGGCGGCGGCCGACGCCGGTACGGAGACCGCGAAGTGCTGGCCGCGATCGTCTTCGTGGCCACAGCAGGCTGCACCTGGCGGCAGCTGCCGCCGGTCTTCGGTCCGTCGGGGCCGACCGCACACCGGCGCTTCACCGAGTGGAGTACCGCCCGGGTCTGGGCCAAGCTGCACCGCGTCATCCTCGATGAACTGGGCTCGCGCGGCAGCTTGGACTGGTCGCGCTGCGCGATCGACTCGGTGAACATGCGGGCCCTGAAAGGGGGGAGCTGACAGGCCCGAATCCTGTCGACCGGGGCAAGAAAGGCTCGAAGATCCACTTGATCACCGAGCGGACCGGTCTGCCCATCTCCGTCGGGATCTCCGGCGCGAACCTTCACGACAGCCAGGCGCTTGAGCCGCTGGTCCGCGGCATTCCGCCGATCCGGTCCCGTCGCGGCCCGCGACGCCGGCGGCCCGCCAAACTCCACTCGGACAAGGGATACGACCACGACCACCTGCGCCGTTGGCTCCGCTCGCGCGGCATCCGTCACCGCATCGCCCGCAGAGGCGTCGAGTCCTCCACGCGGCTGGGCCGGCACCGCTGGACGATCGAGCGCACGATGTCATGGCTGGGCGGCTGCCGCCGCCTGCACCGCCGCTACGAGCGCAAGGCCGAACACTTCCTGGCCTTCACCGCCATCGCCTGCACCCTCATCTGCTACCGCCGCCTGAAGTCGTGACCATCGCACCAGGGGCTGCGGCAACATGGTGCAGGTGAGCGCATCATCTGAGCAGGTTCAGAACGCAGCCCGTCTCTGGCACGAACACCGTCATGCACCTTTCCCCGCCAGTCTGCGCGGTGCCGAGTTCGGGGATACAGACATGGTGCTGCTCGACGCGGATACCGCCGGCTGCGTTCTTACGTGGCTGAACAACGGCGGCGCTCTCGACCCGAAGCGCACCCGCATCCTGCAGAGCTGCATCGAGGACCTGGACCGAGTCATCCCTCAGATCACCGAACCCGCAGGAACCCAGTACTACGAGCGCCTGCGTCAGCTCGCCCTACTCGCATCAAGGGCTCTCTCCAGCACCGAATGAGACGACCTCTTATGGAGCACCTGGCCGAGGGCGAAGACGACTGACCACAGGGGCTGCGCCGTCACTCCGAGCTGGCGAGGCTCGAAGTCTGCTCGGCAGCAGGCCATGGAGATGGCTGAAGACCAGGCGACAACCACGTCGGGGTAGCCGTTGATCCAGTCTCTTGGGGGCGGGGTACGCGGTTCAGCCAGGCCGTGGCACCACTGCGAGATGATGTTGTCGCCGAGCGCGAGATCCGTCATCGCGGTGCGCGGCTTGAGGGCATGCTGAAGGATGCGGGCACGGTTAACGGACCAGGTGGAGCCGATTGAGGCGCCTTCGTGGGCGATCCAGTTCCGGGCCTGCCTTGCCTTGTGCAGGGTGTCCATGTCCATGGTCCGGCCCATGGCGTGTGCGGCCAGGCTGTGCAGGGTGCCGCCCAGCGGCTTGTCGGCGGGGACTGAGGCGGACGGCCTCTTCGTAGGCCATGGCCGGGGCGGCTTGATGGGCAGCGATCAGGTTGCCGACTCCTCCAAGGGCTCGAATGCGTCCTTGATGGCGGCATACTCGCGTACCAGCTCGTGCTTGTCGACGATGGCCTCCAGCGCGGAGATTCGGATCCTCCACTGTTCGATGTCTGCCTTGGAGCACTGGTACTTCATCCCGCGGACCTGTTCGAGGGTGGGGTTGCTGGCAAGGTTCGCCTTCACGAGCCGCATGGCATCGCCGCGCACGAGGTGCGAGACCCCAAGGTTGTCTTCCTCTCCACTGGCCGCACGGCAACGGGAAGCAGTTCTCTTACGATGTCGGCAGGTTCATGCATGGCGGAGACATCCTGGACGGCCCTTGTCGACCCGCTGCGACGACATCTGTGGCCCGTACGTTTGTGTCTGACCGGCCGTTCGCCTCAGGGGCGTGCCCCCGCGGGCGGGGAAATGGCCGATTCGCATCCGGTGCCCGCGCGTCGTGGCTTAGGGTGCGGCTGAACGACGGTGTGCGGGTTTTCGGGGGCATGGGTGAGTGGTTCGGTTACTCCTCAGTTGGTTTTCGTTCACGGGATTGGTGGGCTGCGGGACACGGAGCAGCAGCGCCGCGAGTGGCTCGAAGCCCTGGCCGACGGAGCGCGCGGGGCCGGACACTCCGATGTGATCTCCGGGCTGACGCGGGGATGGCTGGCGGAAACCCGTTTCGCCAACTACAGCGATCTGTTCACGGACGCCGAGGCGCAGGGGGGATCGGCCGGGGTGTCCGACGACCCTGAGGGCATCGCCTTCCTGGAGGACTTCGTCGCCGCACTGGTCGACGAACTCGGCCACCAGGCTCGGGAACAGGGCGACAGGAGGGCATCAGCGATCGTCGAGGACGCCCGGGCCCAGTTGCCGGGTGTGGACGACGAGCAGGAGCAGGGCCTCGGAGAGCCCGTCCGCGTCCTCGGCCGGGCGCTGACGTCGCTGCTGCAGATCCCCGGGCTGCGGGGAAGCGCCCAGTGGGCCAGCGGCCTGCCCTTGCTGGGGCACCTCTCCCAGGTCGGCCGCTATCTCAGCAGGCGCCGTGCCGCGGATGGCGGGCTGGCCCTGGACGCCCGCATCAGGCAACGTGTCCTTCAGGGGACGGACCCTGAACGTCCACTGATCGTGGTGGCCCACTCCCTGGGCACGGTGGTCGCCTTCGAGGCACTGCGCGGCTACGAAGGCCAGGTCCCGCTGCTGATGACGCTCGGCTCGCCCCTGGCCACGGCGGCGGCCGTCCTGCACCGCCTGGTGCCCCAGCCGCCCCGCACTCCCGCACGGGTCGAGCGGTGGCTGAACTTCTGGGACCGCGACGACGTCGTGGTGGGCCGCCCCCGCATCGAGAAGTGGATGCTGCCCAACGCCGATGGCGTCCTGCCGGTGACGGAACGGGTGGACTCCGACGGCCTGTGGGTCCACACGGCCACCAAGTACCTGCGCCAGTCCGACGTCGCGGGCCCGTTGGTCGAAGCCCTGAAGAGGTGACGGGAGCACGACGCCGGCACGTGCTGGTCATAGCGGCGCAGTGCGCCTCCATGCCCACCCTGTCCCGGTTGGAGGAAGCCGCCCGGGACCTGCACGCCGTCCTGACGGACGCGTCGCTCGGGGAGTGCGTTACCAGGACCGGTGAGTACAGCTCCCTCGTGGTGAGTGACTCCCTCGAACCCGAGGACGTCCACAGGGCCGTACGGGAAGCGGTGCGCCGGGCCCGGGAGGACAAAGCAGTCCTCGTCCTGGCACTGCTCGGACACGGTTTCACCACACCGCAGCAGACCGACCTGTACTTCATGGTCGCCGGCTCCAGTACCGGCAGTCCCCTCTCCGCGGTGGACGTCGGTCAACTGCTTGCCGTGGCTGTCGACGAGTCGGGCGTCGAGGGTGTGATCGCCCTGATCGACACCTGCTACTCGGCGGGCGGGATGCCGGACGCGGGCCGGATCGCGGGCGGGGTCCGGTCCGGTCAGACCCGGCTGTCCGTGCTCACGGCGGCCGCCGCCGACCAGCCGGCCCGCGGCATGCGTCTGACCCGTGCCCTCGTCGCCATCCTCCGGGAGGGCCTGACCGGGGCGGGGGCCAAGGTGCGCGTCGACGCCCTGCTGACCAGTGGGCTGCGCGAGCGCATCGCCGGCCAGGTGGTCGGCCGGTTCGAGTACGACAACGACCCCTTCGCGCAGGAAGACCTGTGGCTGGCCCGCAACGTGTGCTTCGCCACCGGCACCACGGGCGGCGTCATCGGGAAGGTGGGACGCCAGGCCCTTGAGCAGGCCGTGACCATGTGGCAGGCCGGCAAGAGCCTGCCCACGCCCCTGACCCGCTCGGTGCTGGAAGATCTGTACGCCTTCGTCCGACAGCCGGAAGCGGCGGGCACGGGCGACCGGAACTGGCACGACAGGGTCACCCAGCTGGTCGCCGCCCTCCTCGTCTGCGCCCGCATCGTCCCCCTCCTCGACAACACGCTCGCCTCGGTGATGTCCACCGATCTACTGAGGGAGGCGCGCCGGCTGTCCGGGCTGCCGCCCGAAGCCGAGGGGTCCGAACTCCTGCGCGACCTGGTCGAGTACGCGGCCGTACGGGCACCGCGCGGGGGCGAGCACCCCTTGAAGGCGCCCACGCGGTTCGTCGGCGCCCTCGCCCACCTGTCCGGATCGGGCACCGTGGTCGAAGAACTGCGGAAGTGGGCTGTGGACCACGGAGTGATCGCCGAGTTCAACGACGCCGTGACCGGGTTCGAGAGGAAACGACGGCAGGACGGGCTCAGGCTCGTGGTCAGCCTCGCCGGCGCGCTGACCGACTGGCCCGAAGAGGTGGACGCCTGGCTGGTCGGCACGGGCGAGAGGCTGCCACCGTACGAGCGCTTCCCGTGCGGCACCGCGGACCGCACCGGCACGGGCCGGGCGATCGGAGCGGCCCTGACCTGGGCGCGCTCTCTCCTGACCGCCCCACAGCGACTGGAGAACGTGGACGTGGCCGCCCCCGCCCACCTGCTCGCCTCCTGGCGGCCCGAGGAGACCCCGATCGACCGCCGGTGGCTCGGCGTCCACCACGACGTCGTCGTCCGGTGGAGCGGCCGCATGGACCCGGACGAGGAGAACTCCGAGATGAACGACGCGGCCCGCAAGGCGCTGAGCCGGATGACGGACTGCTCTGCCGCGCCGGTGGAATGGATCGACTCGTCCGTCCTGGGAGACCGGCAGACTCTCGAACAGGAGCTCATGACCGGCAGGTACGACACCGTCGTCGGGCTCGACCACCACCCGGACGACCTGCAGGACACCCTCGAACAACTGCTGCCGTACGCGCCGATCATCCTCTGGCCGGGCCACAACGACACGCCGGACCGGAACTGGTTGCGACTGCTGGTGCGCCGGCACTGGCGCGGGCTTCCCCGGGACCTCGCCCCCGCCTACCGGGAACGGTGGGCCAAGGAGCACGCCGGATGCGTGATGTGCCTCGGCGATGTCCGCGCGGTCTGGCACGACGAGGCCTGGCTGGAGTTCTGCCGACCCTTCGAACAGCGTGTCGTGACCGGCCCCGAGGAGGAGCTGTGACCTGGAAGCCCTACTACAGAGGTGACGGCGAGCGGCGGGTCACCCCGCTGGCCGACCCGCCGCCGTGGCGATCGTTCCCGCGCACACCGCAGCACCGCCAGTACCAGCCGCCCCACGGCCTCGTCGACGCCGTCAATGCGGCGGTCCACCTGCGCCGGCCGCTGCTGGTCAGCGGCCCCGCAGGCTCCGGGAAGTCCACCGTGATCGAGCAGGTGGCGCACGAGCTGGACCTCGGACCGGTGCTGCGCTGGCACATCACCTCGCGCAGCACCCTGACCGAAGCCCTGTACCGCTATGACGCGCTGGGCCGCATCCACGCCCAGAGCCTGCGCACGGCGGCGGCGCGCGGCGCGCGCAACGGCCGGAGCCGGGACGACATCGCCCCCTTCCTGCAACTCGGCCCCCTCGGCACCGCGCTTCTGCCCTCCGAGCGGCCTCGCGCCCTGCTCGTCGACGAGATCGACAAGAGCGACCTGGACCTGCCCAGCGACCTCCTGGAGGTCCTGGAGCGCGGAGAGTACGAGATCCCCGAACTCGTCCGTTACCGGCGCTCCCGCGTCATGGTCCGGCAGTGGGACAGCGACGAGGAACACCTCGTCGAGGACGGCCGCGTGCAGTGCACCCAGTTCCCGTTCATCCTCCTGACCAGCAACGGCGAGCGGGACTTCTCACCCGCCTTCCTGCGCCGGTGCGTCCGCTACACGATGCCGCCGCTCACCGCCGAACTGCTGCACGGCATCGTCCGGGCCCACTTCGACGATGTGCCGGACGGCGGAGAGGACCTCGTCGAGGGGTTCGCCGCACGCGTCATGGCGGGCGAACACCTGGCCATCGACCAACTGCTCAACGCGGTGGCCCTGCTCACCGGCGACCAGGCCCCACAAGGCGCCCAGCACGAGGAACTGCGCGCACTGATCCTGCGTGAACTCTCCCGTGTCTGAGGCCCTGGACCGTCTCCTGCAGGCGTGGGCCAATGTCCCGCTGCCTTCCGGAGCGGAGGCCACCGTCCTCGCCGACGCACTGTGGCTCGCCGCCTCCGGCACACCCGCCGAAGGCGCGCCGAAGGTCCACGACGGGCTCTCCGACGAGACGACCGCCGACCCGGAGCCCGGCGAGGCGCCTCCGGTCGGCGGCGGAGCACCACCTGACGGAGAGGCCCCCGTCCACCGCACGGAGAGCAGGGAACTGTCCGTGCGCGGCGCTGGAGCGGACACCACCGTCCGCGGCGTTCCGATGTCCCTGGGGCGGGCCGACCCGCTGCCCGACGCCCTCGCCGTCGGCCGCGCGATCCAGCCGTTCCGCAGGCCGTGGCCGCGTGGTGGACGCGACCGCCTCGACGTTGAGGCGACTGTGGAGCACTACGCGCGCGGCGGTCCGCTGGTGCCGTTGTTCCACCCGGCCCCCGAACCCTGGTTCGAAGTGGTGCTCCTCGTCGACTCCTCCCTGTCCATGAGCGTGTGGGAAGAGACCACCCGCGCCCTGACCCGACTCCTGACCGCCCTGGGAGGCTTCCGCACGGTGCACACCTGGCACCTCGCATGGGAGCAGGGTGCGCCGGTGGTGCGCGACCACCACGGCCACGAGGTGCCCGGCGGGCGCGTTCCCCACCATGGAGGCGGCACCCGGGGAAGGCGCATGGTCCTGATGGTCTCCGACTGCGCCGCCCGCGGTTGGCACACCCCCGCCCCCTGGCTGCTCCTGAGGGAATGGGGCGAGCGCGTCCCGGTGGCCCTGCTGGACCCGCTGCCCCCGCGCCTATGGCGCCGCTCCGCCCTCAACCTGCCCGCCGTACGCGTCACCGCAGGCCGGGCCGGCGCCCGGAACGGCGCCCTCCGCTACACCCTGCCGCCCCGGCTGAGGCCGCCCGCCAACGGCGCGAACCCGGCCGGACCATGGACCGCCCTGCCCGTGGTGTCCTGCACCCCGCGCTCCCTGGGCGCTTGGGCGAGCACCCTCATGCGTGCCGACCCCCGGGGCTGCGACGCCGTCCTCATCCCCGCCACCGGCCGCCCCTCCACGGCACGGGACGGCGCACCCCCTCCCCGACGGCCCGACCCCGCGCGGCTGGCCGAGGCGTTCACCCGCACGGCGCCCACTCCCGCCGTGCGACTCGCCGTCCTGTGCGCCGGCCTTCCCGAGCTGCCCCTGCCACTGCTGCACGTCCTGCGTGACCAGGCGGTGCCCGAGGCCCGGTACGCGGACCTCGCCGAGCTGCTCACCAGCGGACTGTTCGCGGTACGGCGCGATCCTGGCGGCGACCCCGTACTCGCCCTGCGCGCCGAAGCACGGGAACACCTCGGCACCCATCTGACGACTCACGACATGTGGCTCACCAAGGCCGCTCTCAGCCACCACGCGGCCGCCCACCCGTACGCCCCCCAGGGCATCACCGCCGTCCTCCACGACGCGCTGGCGGACACGGAGATCCCGGCGGAACCCCGGGCGTTCGCGGAGAAGAACGTCCTGGTACGGCAAGCCGGAACGGCGACACGGGAAGCGCGGGACGACGACGCCCGAGGCATGCCGCCGGAGGCACACCGGCCGGGCACGACACCGCGCGAGGACACGCCGGCGGACGTGACCGAAGACCGGGCCGAAGACCCGACCGACGCGTACGCGGTGCTGCGGCAACTGCGGCGCTTCCTTGAGCACAGCTCCTGGGACCGGGGCACGCAGCATGCCGAACTCCTCCTGTGGCGCCTGACCAGCTACCTGATCTCCCGGCTTCCGGCCCCCTGGGGCGGCTGGCCCGGACAGGACACGTGCTTCGACGACCTGCGCGCGACGAAGGGCTCCCTCACCGGTGCCGACGTGCTCGACGACCTCGTGAACCGCTTCTCTCCGGAGGACGTCACCTTCGAGAAGCCGGTCCAGGGCGCGCGCGACACCGGGCACGACCTGGTCTGGAAGACTCCCGGCGGTATCCTCTCCGTCGATCTGAAGACCCAGGCGGACTTCTCCTGGGCACAGGTGACGGATGCCGTGCGGTCCGGGACCATCCCCCCCTCGGCATCCGGCCCCCCGGTCGAGTTCCTGCTCGTCCTCGACGAGTCGGACAAACCCGAAGGCCTCCACGACCCGGCCTCCTGCGTGAGGTTGATCCGGAGAGGGACCAGCGGACAGGAAGCGGTCGTCGTCCTCCGCCTCCAGACCCGGTACGGAAGGACGCCCCAGGACAGCCGGGCCACGCTGACCGATCATCTGGTCCTACTGCACCAACTGGCGGGCTTCCAGGCGTTCGAGGAACTGGCGAGGGAGGCCGCCGAGGCGTCGCCCCCGATCCCGCTCGATCCCGGGACGCTGAGCGACTGGTTCCTCGGACACGCCGTCCCCGCCGACGAACGGGCCTTCGACTGGCTGACGCGCCTCCTCGTCCGACGAGCGGGGCTGACCGATGACGCCGAGTGGTCGCCCTACCGGCTCGCGGCGCTCCGCCACCACGCCCTGGGGGAGGAGCGCAGGGCGAAGGGCCGAAGGTCGGAGAGCCTCGGACGCCCGATCACCGAATTCACTGGAAGCACGCCCGAACCGCACATCAGACGTCCCCCCGACCTACAACTGCGCGCTGCCGTAGAGGGCTTCGCCACCGGTACGGGCGGACTGGTCCTGCTCATCGGCGCGCCCGGATCGGGCCGGACCGATGCGAGCCTGGAAGCATTGCGCCTGCTCCCGGACGGTTACCGGGTGTGGGAGCCTCCCAGCCCTGCCGCGCTGGCCGCCGAGCTCGACGGGCCCTCCTCGATCGGTCCACACACGGTGGTCCGGCTGGAGGACGCGGCACGCCACCTCCTGGACGAATCGGACGGAGGCCTCGGCGAACGGATCTCCGCCGCTCTGCGGGCACGGCTCCGGAGGACCGACCGGGATCCGGTGCTGGTGCTGGGCCTGCTGACACCGGAGGTCTGGAACCTCCTGATGACGCCCCCGCCGGCCGGCGCCCCGGACCCCCACGCGCAGGCCCGTGCCCTGTGCCGGGAGGCCCTGAGCATCCAGACGCCCCGGACACCGGGAGAGGACCGGATCAGCCGGTACCTCTCCGAGCCGGCCCCCTCCCGGGCGCTCCTGGACGCCGCGATCGACGCCCGGCGCTGCGGGCACGGCCCGCGACTTCCCCTCACCCTGCTGAGAGCGGCGGCCCCCCACTACCTGCCCGCACCCGAACAGCACAGCTCCGACATCTGGTTGGCGTCCGCCCTCGACTCGCTCTGCGCCGACGTGCCCACCGGCGCGGCTCTGCTGTCCCCCGTACGCCCCCCGGCGCACGAGACGGAGACATGGGGGGAGCACTGGCTCCCCGAGCACTACCTCCTCTCCGACGAGCTGGAACGGTACGGAAGCTGGGTCCGGGACGGCATCGAGCCGCCCGAAGGTCTGTGGGACGCACTGGCCGCGCACGCCTCCCGGCATGATCTGGAAGCCGTAGCCCGCGCCGCGCGGGAGCGGGGGGACACGGCGCGCGCGGAACGCTTCCACACCCTTTCCCAACCCACCCCACGGCCTGAGGAGACGCTCACCCCGCACGACATCGCCGCCCCCGCCCTGCGTAAACTGCTGCGGAGCACCGACCTGAGCGACGCGCAGGCGGGAGCCACCGTGGACCGGGCACTGGAGTGGCTGCGTGTCGACCCCCTCGCGGAGGAAGCCCAGTTCGTCCTCAACGGCCTCCTCTCCCGTACCGGCCTGTCCCGCCAGGTGAAGTCCGAAGCGGTACGGTACGCGCTGGACTGGCTGGACGCGCACGGGGCTGCACGGGCCGCGGAGTTCGTCCTCGGCCCGCTGCTGGCGGTCACCGGACTGCCCGGGGAACAGGCGGGCCCCACCGTGCACCACGCCCTGGACTGGCTCGGCATCCATGGACAGGGCGATTCGGCGCAGTTCGTGCTGCGCCCCCTGCTGTTGCGCGGGGACCTGCCGGAAGAACAGGCCCGGGCGGCGGAGGGGCACGCGCTGGGCTGGCTGGAAGGACGCGAGACCGACATCCAGAGCCAGTTCGCCCTCAGCGCCGTGCTGCGCAAGACGGACCTGGACCGAACCGCCCGGAACGCGTTCCTGCGGATCGGGTTCGACTGGCTGCGGGCGGTCGACGGGCACACCGCGGCCAAGTTCGTGCTCCGCCCCCTGTTGCAGCGCTCCGACCTCGCGCCCGAAGAGGTCCGGACCGGCACGGCGTTCGCCCTGGCGTGGCTGAGGGAGCACGGCGCCGCCCGTGACGCCCAGTTCGTCCTGAGCGCACTGCTCCACCGCGGCGACCTCACCCCCGCGGAAGCGGACGCCGCCGTGGGTTACGCGCTGGCCTGGCTCCGCCCCCGGACGACCGACCGGGCCGCCCGGTTCGTCCTCTCCCCGTTGCTTGCACGCACCGACCTGAGCCATGAAGCGAAGGCCGAGGCGGTGGCACTGGGGACGGCATGGAGCCTCGGCCGCGTGGGCAGGGGCGAGTCGGACCACGGAGTGAAGGCACTGGTCGACCGTGTCACGCACCAGAAGGACACGCCCGGTCGACTGATCCTGATCATGGAGATCGTCGGCTATGCCGGGCGAACGACTCGGGAGCAGGAACACGCGCAGCGTGCGTTGCACGATCTCGCCTCCCGCGTGCTGCCGTACGAGGATGCCGCACTCCGGGAGAGTTGGAGCACGGGGGACGGGATGGTCGTTCTCTTCCCTGTGCGCATGCAGCGTGGGTACCTCGTGCCCCGCTTGCTCATGCGCCTGGAGAGCGCGCTAAATGAACACGACAACTTTGGGTCGCTGAGGCTGCGCATCGCCCTGCATCACGGCACCGTCGAACGTAAGGGGGCGGGATGGTTCGGCCCGGGGCTGGTGACGGCGGCCCGACTGGTGGAGTCGGCGCCGCTGCGCGCGACGTTGAAGGCGGGGAGCCGTGCGCCAGTGGCCGTGGCGATCTCCGACGCCCTCTTCTCGCGTGCTTTTGCCACCGACGCCAATCCTGCTAGTACCTTCCGCGTCGTCTTTGTTGGAACTAAGGAGGGCGCGGAGAAAGCGTGGATCTCCGTGGCTGGGTACCCGGAGCCCCCGGGCATCGACGCATGGACCCGGCCACCTGGGAGGCGCCAGTGAGTCGCATCCTCCCGTCGCTACCGCGCCTGGGGCGTCCCTGCAGCTCGATCAGCCCCACTCGGATTGCGTAGCGGGTGACTTCGAGGCGGTTGCGTATGCCCAGCTTCTGGAAGAGGTCGGCGAGAGGCTGCGGCCACGTGGCGGGGTCGTCGACGTCGACGATGAGCAGGGGGCGGGGGTTCGTGGTCATGACTGCCAGTGTGAAGTGGCGTGCTTCAGCGGCCAACTCCATTACGGAAGCCGGTCTGTCGGACTGTCCGGAGCCAAGGACGCCATCGGCCGCTGCTGCGTGACATGCCGCCTCCGCAACACCGCCTCGTGGCTCGCGGTCTCGGCTGCCTCAGCGCCTCCTGGCACGTCTCACCGAAGACGCTCAGAAGAACCCGAGCTTCTTCGGCGAGTAGCTGACCAGCAGGTTCTTGGTCTGCTGGTAGTGCTCCAGCATCATCTTGTGGGTCTCCCGGCCGATGCCCGACTGCTTGTAGCCCCCGAAAGCGCTATGTACGGAGTTCGATCGAACTCCGTAAGTAGTTCGTGAACCAGTCGCCGCGGGATCTGCTGCCGGTGCGGCGGATCGCCGAGCGGTTGTGTGAGGTGATCGCGCCTGAGGTGTGGGTGATCGCCGGCGGGTCGTTTCCCAAGTGCGGCACCGCTTCCGTGGGCCCCCGGCAGTCTTGCGGTGCCGGTGATCGTGGCGGACGCCGGTTACGGCCGAAGCGTGGGTTTCCGGCTCGCTTTGGAGGAACGCGGCTGGTCCTGAAGAGCAGACCCAGAACCTGCCGAAACGCTGCTGGCAAGACCAACCGGGACAGATCGCACCTGGCTGGCGTTTGCGCAGGCCAGGGGTGCTCCTGAGGAAGACCTGCACACCGTCTGGGGACCGGTCCCATGGCAGAGACTTGTTAGTAATAAGCATTACATCTAGCCATCGTGAACGTTGATGTGTAACTTCTGCAACGTCGGCGGAGGTGATTCCGCTTGCTTCGGACGTCCGAGAGGGAACGACGTTGACGTACATCTCTGTGCCCCGCCGCGGGGCGACTGCCGTGCTGGCCTGCACGGCTCTGGCGGTGGTCTCCGGCTGCGGCGCGAGCGATACCGGCGGTGGTGGGCCGGCGGCCGGGGGCAGGGTCGCCGGGGTCACGGTCACGCGGGACGCGGCCCTCCACGAGGCCCTGCCCGAGCAGATCAAGAAGGCGGGCACCGTGCGCGTGGCCACGGACGTCCCCTACCCCCCGTTCGCGATGTTCGTCACCGAGGGGAAGAGCGAACTGACCGGCCTGGACTACGACCTCGGCCAGGCCCTGGGCGCGAAGCTCGGCGTCAGGTTCGCCTTCACCCCGACGAAGTTCGACGGCATCGTGCCCGCCCTCCAGGCCGGCAAGTTCGACGCCGCGATGTCGGCGCTGACCGACAACAAGGAGCGGCAGAAGGTCGTCGACTTCGTCGACTACTCGCGCTCCGGCTCGGGCATCCTGGTGGCCGAGGGCAACCCGGCGAAGATCAGCACGCTGGACGACCTCTGCGGCAGGAAGGTCGGCGTCCAGGCGGCGACCAACCAGTACAAGCTGCTCGACGCCCACCAGTCCACATGCCGGGCCGCCGGCCGGAAGCCGGCCGACATCCAGACCTTCCCCAAGGACTCCGACGCCCAACTCGCCCTGCGCTCCGGCAAGGTGATCGCGGAGGTCGTCACCAAGCCCGCCGCCGGCTGGTCGGCCAAGACCGCCGACGGCGGCAAGGCCTTCGACCTGGCCGAGGACCCCGAGGCGCCGGCCGGCTACCGCGCCTCGCCCAACGGCATCGCGGTCAGCAGACGACTCCCGCAACTGACCGAAGCGATCAGGCGGGCGCTCCAGGCGCTGATCGACGACGGCACCCTCACCAAGATCTGCGACAAGTACGGCGTCGCCTCCATCGCCGTGAAGGAAGCCACCAAGAACGCGGCGGTGGACTAGAGATGACCACCACCACCCACGTGGGCACACCGCACACCGGCGAGACCCTCGCACCCGACGCCTTCGAGATCGTCCCCGTCCGCCACTGGGGCCGATGGGTCTCCGCGGTGGCCGCCGTCGCCGCGCTGGCCGGCCTCGTCGGCTCGCTCGCGAAGAACGGCAACCTGCACTGGGACGTCGTCGGCCACTACCTGTTCGCCGGGCTCATCTTCGACGGCCTGGCCACCACCCTGTGGCTGACCGCCGCCGCGATGACCCTCGGCCTCGTCCTCGGCACCCTCGTCGCCGTCATGCGGCTCTCCGACAACCCGGTCCTGTACGGCCTCTCGTCGCTGTTCGTCTGGGTCTTCCGCGGCACCCCCCTGCTCGTACAGATCATCTTCTGGGGCTACGCCGGAGCCCTCTACCAGCACGTGATGATCGGCATCCCGTTCACCGGCGTCACCTTCTTCCAGGCCGACACCAACACCCTGCTCACCCCGTCCGTCGCGGCCCTGCTCGCGCTCGGCCTGAACGAGGCCGCGTACGCCTCCGAGATCGTCCGCGCCGGGATCCGGTCTGTCGACCCGGGGCAGACCGAGGCGGCCCACTCGCTCGGCATGCGCCCCGCACTCACCATGCGGCGGATCGTGCTGCCCCAGGCGATGCGGGTGATCATCCCGCCGCTGGGCAACGAGACGATCAACATGCTCAAGATGACCGCCCTCGTGTCGGTGATCGCGGCGCACGACCTGATGTCCAACATCCAGGACGTGTACGGGCAGAACTACCAGGTTATCCCGATGCTCGTGGTGGCATCGCTCTGGTACCTGGCTCTGGTCAGCGTCTTGGGCGTCCCGCAGGCCTGGCTCGAACGCCGCTACGGGCGCGGCACGGCCCGTAGCGCGGAGATCTCCCCCCTGCGACGCCTGTGCGCCGGACCCCTCACCGCCCTGCGCGGCCGCACACAGAAGGAGGAGGGCCGTTGAACGCGCCCATGGTGCACGCCGAGGGCGTGCGCAAGCACTTCGGGAAGCTCCAGGTCCTCAAGGGCATCGACCTGACGGTCGAACGCGGCCAGGTGTGCTGCCTCCTGGGGCCCTCCGGGTCCGGCAAGTCCACGTTCCTGCGGTGCATCAACCATCTGGAGAAGATCGACGGAGGACGCCTCTCCGTCGACGGCGAACCGGTCGGCCACCGGCCGCAGGGCACTCGCCTCCACGAGTTGCGTGAGCGCGAGGTCGCCGCCCGGCGGCGCGACATCGGCATGGTGTTCCAGCGGTTCAACCTCTTCCCGCACATGACCGCCCTGGAGAACGTCATGGAGGCCCCCGTCAAGGTCGCCGGCGCCACCCGCGACCGGGCCCGCGACGAGGCGAGGGCCCTGCTCGACCAGGTGGGGCTCGCCGACCGGGAGGGCCACTACCCGGCCGAGCTCTCGGGCGGCCAGCAGCAGCGCGTCGCCATCGCCCGCGCCCTCGCCATGAAACCGAAACTGATGCTGTTCGACGAGCCGACGTCGGCGCTCGACCCCGAACTCGTCGGCGACGTCCTCGACGTCATGCGCCGGCTCGCCGACGACGGCATGACCATGGTCGTCGTCACGCACGAGATCGGCTTCGCCCGCGAAGTCGCCGACCTGGCCGTCTTCATGGACGAAGGCGTCGTCGTCGAATCCGGTGACCCCCGACGGGTCCTGGCCGAACCGGAGCAGGAACGCACCCGCGCCTTCCTGTCGAAGGTCCTGTGAGCGCCCCGCCCCGGCAGCGGCCCCTCGACGAAGCGCTGCTGTCCCTGTCCCACGCACACCAGGCCCGGTACCTCGAAGACCTGGCCGAACTCGTCGCGATCGACTCCGGCTCGTACAGCGCCGACGGCGTCAACCGGGTCGCCGACCTGGTCCGGGCCCACCTGGAGCGGCTGGACTTCTCCGTGGAACGCGTCCCGCTGCCGCCGGCCCACGGACACCGCACCGGAGACGTGCTCATCGGCCGCAAAGAAGGTCGCCTCGCCGTCGCCGACGGTGGCCGCAGACTCCTGCTCGCCGCGCACATGGACACTGTCTTCGACGACGGGGCCGCCGCCGAACGCCCCTTCTCCCTCAGCGGATCCCTCGCCCACGGACCTGGCGTCAGCGACGACAAGGGAGGCCTGGTCGCGGGCCTCGCCGCCCTCGAGATCCTCGCCTCGGCCGGCATCGAGGACTACGCGGAACTCGTCTTCCTCGCCACACCCGACGAGGAGATCGGCTCACCCGCCAGCAGGCCGGTCACCCGGCGGGCGGCCGAAGGGGCGCACTACGCCCTCGCCCTCGAATGCGCCCGGGAGAACGGCGACCTGGTCATCGCGCGCAAGGGTGTGGCCGACTTCAGGGTCACCGTCACCGGCCGCGCCGCACACGCGGGCATCGAACCCGAACGCGGAGCGAACGCGGCACTGGCCGCCGCCCACCTCGTCATCGCGATCCAAGCGCTGAACGGCACGTGGGAGGGCGTCACCCTCAACGTGGGCGTCGTGCGCGCGGGCAGCCGCTTCAACATCGTCTGCCCCGACGCGGAACTCCTCGTCGAGATCCGCTCGGCCACGGACAGCGGCATGCGCGCGGCCACCGTCGCCCTCGAGGAGGCCGCCTCGTGGTGCGTCGTCCCCGGCACCCGCGCCACCGTCGAGGAACTCGCGTCCTGCCCGCCGATGGAGGACACTGCCGCCTCCCGCAGGATGTTCGCCCGGGCCCAGGACATCGGCGTACGCCTGGGGCTGACCTTCGGCGCCACGGCGACGGGCGGCGTGGGGGACGCCAACACCATCGCCGGCACAGGGGTTCCGACGCTGGACGGTCTGGGACCGGTCGGCGGCGCCGACCACACCCCCGAGGAGTGGCTCGACGTCAGTACGGTCCCGGCCAGGGTCGCCCTGCTCGCCTCCCTCATCGCCGACCTCGGCGACGGCCGCAGCGACTGACGCTGCCCCCGACGCTCCCGCACCGGTTCACCGCGCCGTTGCCCGGTGCGGGAGCACCCGTCGTCGCCCCGGGGCGCGGCGGCCGCGATCGCGGCCCCGACGATCGGCATTAGGCTCGGCACGCGGGCGCACGCCTGCCGACGAACGAGAAAGGAACCCGCGATGGCCTCCGGCGCACTCGCCGACGTGATCCGGCACAAGCTGGGCGATCTCAGCCCGGCCGAGCGCAAGGTCGCCCGCGTCCTCCTGGCCAACTACCCCTCCGCCGGCTTCGAGACCGTCGCCGTCCTCGCCGAACGGGCGGGCGTCAGCGCCCCCACCGTCATCCGCTTCGTCAACCGGCTCGGCTACCGGGGCTTCCCCGACTTCCAGACCGCCCTGCGCGAGGAACTCGACGAGCGCAACGCCTCGCCGTTGTCCCTGTACGAATCCGCCGACCGCACCCGCACCGACGAGGCACCGGACGGCGAAGCATCCCTTCTCGAGCAGGGCAGCAGACTGTTCAGCTCCGCCGTCGCGCAGACCCTCACCGAACTCCCGCCGCACGACCTGGAACACGCCGTCTCGCTCCTGGCCGACGGCAAACGGCGCATCACCCTGGCCGGCGGCCGCTTCACCCATCTCCTCGCCCAGTACCTCGGACTGCACCTCATGCAGTTGCGCGGCGACATCCGGCTCCTGCCCGCGGGCGACGTCGAGCGGACCGCGGCACTCGGTGCGCTCACGCGCCGCGACGTCCTGGTCGTCTTCGACTACCGCCGCTACGAGCAGGACAAGGTCACCATGGCCCAACTCGCCCTGGAACAGGGCGCGAAGGTCGTCCTGTTCACCGACCGATGGCTGTCCCCGGTCTCCGCGCACGCCGAGGTCGTGCTGACCAGCCTGGTCACGACGCCGTCGCCGTACGACAGTCTGGTGCCCACCCTCGCGGTGGTCGAGACCGTCGTCGCCGGGGTCGTCGCGGCGCTCGGCGAGGACGCGCCCGCGCGTCTGCGGCACACCGAGGAGATCGCGCGGCGTATCGGTCTGCAGTGACCCGGCGTATCGGGCTGCAGTGACCCGGGGCATCGGCTCGCGGTGAACGGACGGCGCCGGCAGACGTGAACGAGCCTGCCCGAGGCCCCTCTGCCCCAGGGGCCCGGTCAGTTCACCGGGGCCGCGCCGCGTCGAGCGTTTCGCCGGCTTCCGTTGATCCGGTCGTTGAACCGGTCGACGGCCCAGATGGTCCGCAGCCCTGGAGCACCCATCATCACGGGGCGTCCGAACTTGGGCTTCTTCACCCAGAGAGCCTTCAGATCCTCGTGCTGTTCTCCGTCCACGATGTGGTCGGCGATGAGCGAGCCGAGGTACGGCGCCTGGGCCAAGCCGTGGCCGTTGCAGGCGACCGAGTAGAAGACGTTGTCCTCGATGGTGCCGGCGAGTGGAAGCCATGACGTCGTGATCCCGATCCAGCCGCCCCAGGCTCGAGCGGCTGCGACGTCGGCCAGCGCGGGGAAGCGGGTCTCGAAGCCGCGTGCGAGGTCGGCGACGACTGCCTCGTCCGGCTTCCTCAGAGGAAGCGGGTAGCTCTTCCCGCGTTGGATCCGACGGACGCCGAACACGATCGTGTTGCGCGAGGTGAGCCGGTAGTTCTCCATGAAGTTGTGCTGGGTGACCACCCCCGACCGGCTGCTCCAGCCGAGCGCGGCCAGGCGCGCGGGATCGATGGGCTCGGTCTCCACCTCGGTGACCCAGATGGGCACGGACAGTCGCTTCGGAGTGATCGCCAGCTCGCCGCCGAAGGCGTTCGTCGCGAGCACGAGTTTGTTCGCGCGCACCTCACCGCCGGATGTCCTGACGGCGATGCGATCGCCGTCCCGCGTGATGTCGGTGACCCTCGTCCGTTCGAAGACCCGGGCACTCGACGAGAGGACGGCGCGGCGGATGCCCAGGCTGAACTTGCCGGGGTTCATCATCCCGCCGACGGACTCGCGAAAACCGCCGAGGAATCCGCGGGGGATGCCCAGCTCCGCACTCGTGCCGAGTTCGACCTTCCCGCCGGCCTTCTGCAGGATCTTGGCCACGCGACGCACGCGGCCCATCTGCCCACGGGAAACCGCGGCGCAGACGTTGCCGGTGGCCTCGTAGTCGCAATCGATGTCCAGCCGTTCGATCAGGTGCTCCACGAAGTGCGCGGAGTTCTCGGCGAACCGGACGATGCCGGGAAGCTTCCTGGGGTAGAGGATGTTCAGGAACTGGATGTCGCCGCCCGGGGCACCCGCGACCTGTCCGGCATTGCGCGAGGCGGAGCCGTGGCCGCAGAACTCGGCCTCCAGCAGCACCACGTCCTGGCCGCGCTCCGCCAGCCGCAGCGCCGTCGACATCCCTGCCAGGCCGCCGCCCACGACCGCCACCTCACAGGTGACGTCCTCTTCCAGGGCGGACTGGACGTCGCCGGGCGGGTCGACCCATCCACTGAAGGTGGTGTACTCGACGTTGTCCGTCTTCATCTCATGGTTCCTTGCTTCGTGTGGTACGCGGCAGCGGCTCGGCTTCAGGCCAGCCGGCGCTTGAGGATCTTTCCGCTGCCGGTCATCGGCAGGCTCGACACGATCTCGACGATGCGGGGGTACTTGTAGGAGGCCATCCGTTCCTTGCCCCAGGCGACGAGCTCGTCGGCGGTGAGGGCGGCGTCCTTCTCGAGGATCACGAAAGCCTTGATCTCCTCGCCGTGGCTGTCGTGCGGGATGCCGATGACCGCCGCGAGGCTCACCGCGGGATGGGTGTGGAGCACCTCCTCGATCTCGCGGGGGTAGACGTTGAAACCGCCGCGGATGATGAGGTCCTTGGCCCGGTCGACGATGTAGTAGAAACCGTCCTCGTCGCGTCGTGCGAGGTCCCCGGTGCGGAACCATCCGTCGCGGATCGCCTCGGCCGTCGCCTCAGGGCGGTTGTAGTAGCCCTTCATGACGTTGTGGCCCCTGATCGCGATCTCGCCGACTTCCCCGGCCTCGGTGACCTCCGTCCAGTCCGGTCGGATCAGCTTCAGCTCCACACCCCAGATCGGGATGCCGATCGAGCCCGGTCGGGACTCGAGCCGGGGGTCGCTGAACGTGGCGACGGGCGATGTCTCGGACAGTCCGTACCCTTCGAGCACGGTGACGCCGAGGCGCTGCTCGACCCGGTTGATGATCTCGACCGGCAGGGCCGCCCCACCGGAGATGCCGATCCGTAGGTTGCCGGCGATCCGACGGACGTCGACGTCGTCGGTGAGGGCGTTGAGCAGCCCCCACCACATGGTCGGGACACCCGCGAAGAACGTGATGACCTCGCGGCTCATGAGTTCGACCACCTCACGGGCGGCGAAGCGCGGCACGAGGTGCAGGGTCGCCGCGACCGAGAACCCCGCGTGCATCTGCACCGTCGCGCCGAAGGTGTGGAACAGGGGAAGGCACACCGCGTGGCTGTCGGTGGCCGGTTCGTTGCGGAACAACCGGTTGTTGGCCAGTACGTTCATCATCGTGTTCGCGTGGGAGAGTTCGGCGCCCTTGGCCTGTCCCGTCGTTCCCGACGTGTAGAGGATGACCGCGGTGTCGGTCGGCTCCCTGACCACCGACTCGAACACGGTGCTCATGCCGGCGAGTGCCTGACCGAGCGTCTCGGTACCGGCGATCGGGCTGGGGGCCTCCTGGTCGGCGGTGATGACGAAGAAGTGCTCGACCGTTCCGGCCTCTTCGTATCCGGCATGGCCCTCCGCGGCCATGGCCAGCTCCGGGGTTCCCTCGAAGCAGAAGTACGCCGAGACGTCCGCGTCGTCCAGGTGGTAGGCGATCTCGCGGCCCTTGAGCAGGACGTTGAGCGGGACCACGACCGCACCCGCCTTGAGCACGCCGTAGTAGACGATGGGGAAGGAGGGCAGGTTGGGGCAGCTGAGGGCGACCTTGTCGCCGGGCCGGATGCCCCGGGACACCAGCAGGTTGGCGACCTGGTTCGCCGCCGCGTCGACCTGGCGGTAGGTCAGCCGGGTCGGGCCGAGCACGAGGGCGTCCCGGTCCGGGAACGTACGGGCGGAGTCTTCGAGGAGGATCGAGAGGTTCAGCAAGGTGGTTCTCCAGCGGCTCTGGGTTCGGTCAGCGGGTGGTCTCGACGGATGAGTCGAAGACGTCAGCTCTCGGCCGCTGCGTCCTCCACCCGCGTCCCGGACACGACAGCGGCGCGTTTCACAAGGGAAGGTCCGGCGAGTCGACTCCGACCACCCGGTCGCCGCAGAACACGCGCACCGACTCGGCGGGGCCGTGCCCGCCGATGCCGGACGGTCCCCAGAAGCTCTGCGCGGAATCGTCGCCGAGGTCGGCGACCTTGGCGCCGTTGACCCGCACCTCGCCGGACAGCACGCGCGAGCCGACCTCGATCGCGCGCTCCGTGTCGCCGCCGAACACATAGGCGTCGAGTCCCGAGGGGTGGGCGTTCGCGAGGCGCAGCGCCTCCTCGTCGGAGTCGACGGCGTGCAGGGACACCACGGGACCGAACAGCTCGGCGGTGGCCTTCGCCGGGTCGGCCCCGGCGGCGACGGTCGGCGAGAGGAAGAACCCGTCGAGCTCGGGCAGCCGGGCCGGTCCGTGGACGCTCGCTCCCAGGGCGCGCAGTCCTTCGATCCGGCTCTCCAGCGTCGCGAAGTGCGGTGCGTTCGAGATCGGGCCGAGCTCGGTGCCCTCGTCGAGCGAGTGACCGATCACGACCTTGGAGATGCGCTCGGTCAGCGCTTCGAGCAGCGGCCCCACCAGGCTCCGGTGGGCGAGGACCTTGCCCGGTCCCTCGCACCACTGGCCGTTCAGCTTGGTCATGCCCTCGAAGATCCCGTCGGCGGCGACCTCGACGTCGGCGTCGTCCAGGACGAGCGCGGGGTTGTTGCCGCCGAGCTCCAGCTGGAGGACCTTGAAGTCCTCCGCGGCGGCCCGGGCGATCGCCCGGCCGGCGGCCGGACCACCGGTGAACGACAGCACCTTGACGCGCGGGTCACCGCTCAGTGCGGCACCCACGTCGCCCCGGCCGTGCACGAGCTGCAGCGCACCGCTGGGCAGCCCGGCTTCGACGAAGCACTCGACGACGATCTGCGCGCTGCCCGGGGCGTGCTCCGACGGCTTCAGGATCACCGGGCAGCCCGCCGCGACCGCGCTCACGACCTTCGCCGCGGGGATGAAGCTCGGGCCGTTCCACGGGGTGAGGATCGCGGCCGGCCCCCACGGGACCTTGTAGAGGCGGACATCGCGGCCGCCCGCCGCCAGAGCGCGTACGCGGGGGATGTTCAGCAGGTCCGCCGCCGTCGCCCGTATCCTGGCGGGCAGGAACGCCGCCACCTTCCGGGTGACGCCGATCGGCACACCGCTGGTCAGGGAATCCGTACGGGCGATGTCCTCGGCCCGGGTCTCGATGAGCGCGGCGACGCGTTCGAGCACGTCGGCACGCTCCTGGCGGGCCTCGTCGTCCCACCGGCCGACGCCGTACACGCGCTCGGCGTGCCGCAGCGCCCGTTCGATGTCTTCGGAGCCGGTCGTGACCGTGCGGTGCACCGGTTCCCGGGTGTTGGGGTCGACGTTCCATTCGCCCCGGATCGTCTCGCAGTCGCTCCAGGCGTCCGCGATGTAGTTCACCGGCTGGGGGATCGTCGTCTCGCCGCTCGACATGTGAGTCACCTCTGCATCCGTTGTGGGTCAGGCCTGGAGATCGACGACGACGCGCGTCACGTCACCGCTGCGCATCGCCTTGAAGCCCTCGTTGATCTCGCCGAACGGGATGACCTGCGTGACCATCTCGTCGAGCAGCAGCCGCCCCTGCTGGTAGAGGCGCGCGAGCTGGACGATGTCCTGGCGCACCTGACCCGATCCCATGTACGAGCCGATGAGGCGCTTCTCGCCGAAGAAGAAGTCCGACGCGGGCACCTTGAGCTCGGTGCCCTCCGGGGCGATGCCCACCAGGCACGCGGTGCCGGTCGCCCGCACCACCGAGAGTGCCGTGGCCGCGGTGCGCGCCGAGCCGACGGCCTCGAACGCGTAGTCGACCCCGTCGCCCAGCAGCTTCCGGACCTCCGCGGCGACGTCCTCGGCGCCCCCGTTCACGACGTGCGTCGCGCCGTAGCCGCGCGCGGCCTCGAGCCGCGCCTCGTCCAGGTCGATCGCGACGACGGCCGAGGCCCCCGCCAGTCTGGCTCCCTGGACGATGGCCGACCCGACGCCGCCGCAGCCGATCACCGCCACCGTGCTTCCCGGACGCACCCGGGCACCGCGGAAGACGGCGCCGACGCCGGTGATGACACAGCACGCCAGGAGACATCCCACGTGCAGCGGGACCGCGTCGTCCAGCTTCACCAGCGCGTTCTCCCGCATGAGGGTGTGCCGCGAGAACGCGCCGACGTCGCCGAGCCGCTCGACCGGCTTGCCGTCCGCCAGCCGGAACGCGGGACGCGGGCGACGACGGACCTCCGCCACGCGCTGACACTGCGTCGACCGGCCGGCCTCACAGTTGGCGCACCGGCCGCACGACGGCGTCAGCGCCCCGACCACGCGGTCGCCGACACGCAGTCCGGTCACCGCGGAGCCGGTCGCCTCGACCACACCGGCCACCTCGTGACCCACCACCACCGGCAGGTCGGTCGGCACCGTGCCGGTCATGTAGTGCAGGTCGCTGTGGCACAGGCCCACGTGCGAGACCGCGACGCGCACCTCGTCGGGCTCGGGATCGTCCACCTGGATCGTGGTCATCTCGAGCGGTTCGTTCACCGCGGTGAGCACCGCGGCCTCCGTGTCGATCACGTCTTCTCCTCTGTCGTTCCTTGCGGAAGGGGCCGTACCGACCCGTTTCTTACGGAAGGGGCCGTACCGACCCGTTTCTTACGGAAGGGGCCGTACCGACCCCCTGTCCGGAGCTACTTGCCGGTGCCCTTCGCGGTCCAGAAGCCTTCGACGCCCGCCCTGAACACCCCGCTCTCCCAGGTCTCCCGCGCGGCGGCGTCCTCACGGGCGAAGGCCTGCTCGATCTCGTCGAGCCGCGGCCGCAGGAGCGCCAGGTGGAGCGCCGTCGTGTTGTTGTCCGGCGTCCACTCGACGACCAGGTCGACCGCGCGGTCGACGAGTTCGCCGGGCGCGACGATCTCGTCCAGGAGGCCGATCCGCAGGGCCTCCTCGGCGCCGATCCGCGGCGAGCCGAGGACCATGCGCATCGCGTGGTTCCGGACGATCCGGGCCAGCAGCAGGCTCGACGCGTTCGAGATCGTGATGCCCCGGCCGTTCTCCGGCTGGTAGTACTCCGCCGCCGGACTTCCGATCCGTGCGTCGCAGCAGAGGGTGATCTCCGAGGCACCGCCCACCGCGAGACCGTTCACAGCCGCGATGACGGGGACCCGTGTCTCCACGACGGCGCGGGTGATGTCGTGGAAGGTCTCGAACGCCTCCCGCATCTCCTCGTACGAGGTGGGCGGCGCCTGGAGGTCCTCGCCGGCCGAGAACGCCCGGCCCTCACCCGTGAGCACGATGCCGCGCACGTTCTCGCCGGACCCGAACTTCCTTATGAGGTAGGCGAGTCGCCGTCGCGTGGCGACGTCCATGGCGTTCAGCTTCTCCGGGCGGCGCAGGGTCAGCACCGCCACGCCCCGTACGACGTCGACGTCGAGGACGCCCGCAGACGATGCGGCGGGCGCGCCCGCAGAGCCGCGCCGGTCGCCCAGGTCGAAGGTGACGCCGGGCTCGGCCGCGGCGCGGGCCTTGAGCGCCAGCTTGGACACGCGCTCGGACGGCGTCCGCGGGAAGTCGGTGACGAACTCGACATAGCGCGGCACCTTGAAACGGGCGAGCTGTCGGCCGGCCCGGTCGACGAGCCGCGCGGCGGTCGTACGGTCGGCCGGCACCCCGGCGGCGAGTTGGACGAAGGCCTTGACCTCTTCGCCGAAGGTCTCGTCGGGTTCGGCGACGACGGCGGCGGCCACGACCTCCCCGTCACGTTCGAGAGCGGCCTCGACCTCGGCGCTCGCGATGTTCTCGCCGCCACGACGCACCATGTCCTTGATGCGACCGACCAGCTGAATGCCCCCGTCCGGCCGGCGGACGACGACGTCGCCGGTGTGCAGCCAGCCGTCCCGCAGCACGCGGGCGGTGTCCTCCGGACGGTTCCAGTAGCCGAGCATCATCGGCCTGCCCGAGACGATCAGCTCACCGGGCTCGCCCTCGGGCAGATCGACTCCCTGCGGATCGACCACCCGGACCCGCTTCGTCGGCACCGGAAACCCCAGGCTCCCGCTCCCCACGGAGTCCGCGTCGTCGACGGAGGCGAACAGGTCGACGCCGGTCTCGGTCATGCCGTAGATCTCCCGCCACGGCGCGCCCCAGCGCTCCTCCAGCTGCGCGTGGATCCCGACCGGGACGCCCGAACAGAGCACCAGGCGCAGCCGGTTGTCCAGGTCGTCGGGGTGCGGCGGTTGCTTGAAGAGCAGCGTCGGCATGGATCCGAGCACGTAGAAGAAGGTGGCGCGGTGGCGGCGGACGTCGGCGAAGAAGCCCGACGCGGAGAACCGGGGCAGCACGACCAGCGGGGCCCCGATCGTCAGGGCGAGCGCGGTGTTCCACTGCGGGTCCATGTAGGAGAACGGCTGAGCGGTGAGCAGGACGTCGTCGGACCCGAGGCCGGTCACCGCGGCGCAGGTCCAGCCCAGCCGCACCCAGTAGTCGTGGGTGAGCATGCACGCCTTGGGGAAGCCGGTGGTGCCCGAGGTGTACTGCAGGTTCGCCAGGGTCCCGGCGGTGGGGCGCACCGCCGGAGCGGTCGCCGGGAAGGGCGCGGACCCGTCGGCGGCGACGTCGACGACGCGCAGGTCCGCCAGATCGGTCTCGGTGTCGGCGACTTCCTTCAGGAGACCTGCCCGCTCGTGATCGGTGAACACGACCCGGGCTCCCGAATCCCGCAGGAGGAAGGTGAGATCGGCCCGCTTGTACGAGGAGTTGACCGGTACCGCCACGGCGCCGGCCTTCAGCGCGGAGAGCCACACGACCGGCCAGTGCACGATGTTCGGGAGCATGATCGCGACACGGTCGCCGGGTTGGACGCCGTCCACCTCGATCAGCCGGTGCGCCAGCCTGGAGGTCCAGGCGTCGATCTCGGCGAAGGTCCAGGACTCGTCGCCGAAGCGCAGGAACTCCCGATCGGGTGATCGCCGCGCGCGCTCGGCCAGCAACCCGGTCAGCGTCGCGACGGACGGGTCCGCTCCCATCTGCTCGGGCCTGACGGTCGGCTGCGGACGGAGAGGGGCCGCGTCTCCCTCTCGCTGAGGCGTTTCCTTCACGACCACGACTGCTCCCCGGCCCCGGCAGGGCTCTGCTCGCGTCGGTTCGGCTCCGCGTCGACCGACTCGTTGTGCCTGTGCAGGGCGCGGTAGGCGAAGTAGTAGGTGAACATCTGGAATCCCCAGGTGCTCAGCGCGCCGATGTAGAAGAGGGTGTGCGCGGCGTCGTCGCCCGGAACGTGGACGAAGTCGTACGTCCAGGCGATGACGCATGCGGCGGCGGTCGCCAGGCTCACGCCGAGGGCCGTTCCCTTCGCGCCGATCGCCCAGAGCCGCTTCGCGAAGTGGATCAGGAACAGGGTGGTCAGAACGTTGACCACGATGAGGAAGATCGCGACTCCTACGCCGATCCGCTCACTGAAGAACAGCAGGAAGAGTCCGACCGCGGCGGCGAAGACGAACACCCCGACGTCCGTCCCCACGGACGGCCTGTACCGGTGCGTCACCTGCATCAGGCCCATGACGAGGATCAGTGTGATGCCGACCGACCGGGAGAACTGGTCGAAGAAGTACGCGACGGTGTACATGGGACTCGTCTCGTCGGCGCCCAGGAGCGCGTAGACGAGGAAGTTCGACCCGGAGGTGGCGACGATGATCCATTCGAGGCCGAGAAGGTAGTTCTTGAAATTCCGGATGAATTTCCACCCGAAAGTGAATCCGACGACGATCATCCAGACGTCGGCGAGCAGGAAAAGCAGGTCTCTGAGTGCCATTTTTCCTCCTTGATCCTCGTCAGAGCGTGGTGGGCAGGCCGGCGTCGAGGGAGGTGTAGTCGTCGCGCTTGAGCAGGTCCATGGGGTCGGACATCTGGCCGGCGACCTCGGCCCAGCCGAGGTAGTGCTCCGACGACCAGTCGAGGGCTCGCTGGATCTCTTCCGGGAGCTTCCGGATCTGCTCCAGGTTGTACGCGAGGAAGTGGTTCTCCTCGGTCCGCAGGAAGGCGAGGTCCCAGCCCATCGAAAGCCCGAAGCGATGGGTGTCCGTGGTCGTGTTCTCGCCGCCGCCGTGATAGGTCGATCCGATCCAGATGAGCGCGGAACCCGCCTTCATCTCGGTGGGGATCGCCTCCTCGCGCCGGGGCGCCCGGTGGTCGTCCCAGAGGTGCGACCCGGGGATCACCAGCGTTCCGCCGTTCTCGGCGGTGAAGTCGCTGACCGCGACCATGATCTGGACCCGGGCTTCACGCCGGTATTCCGGGTGCCGCCACAGCCAGACGGAGTCGTCGCGGTGAAGCGGCTGCGCGCCCTGGCCGGGGCCGATCTTGATGGCCATCGTGCCGCCGATGTGCATTCCCGCGGGGTGCGGCACCGCTTCTTCTCCGAAGAAGACGTTGAGTGGCTTGTTGAGGATGAGCTCGGCGACTCGGTGGTACAGCGGGTTCAGCGCCACGGTGACCATGTGCTCGGTCTTCGCGAACAGGCCGCTCGCCCGGCGGGTGCGGTTGCCGGCGAACACCTCGTCGTGGCCCGTGTCCACCGCGTCGAGCACGGGGTCCAGATCGGCCCTGAGGCCCTGGACCGTCGCCTCGTCGAAGAGCCCTTCGACGATCACCCCGCCGTCTCGCAGGATGATCTCGACCGCCTCTTCGGGGGACGTGTCGGCGGTGATGCGGGCGAGTGCTGGGTTCGACATGGCTGTTCCTCCAGTCGATGCCGGTGACGGCATCGGGTCTTCGTGAGGGGATGAGGGTCATGCTGGTTCATCTTGGTCATGCGATCAAGTCATCCGACCAAGTATTTCGGTCGGGGCTGTGGAGTCCGTCGATGTGGACAAACCGCCTGGTAGCCTGGGTGTCGACTTGATCAAACGTCCAACTTCGACAGGGGGCAGATGTGGCACGCGTACCGGCGGCCGAGCGACGCAACGACCTGGTGAACGCCGCCATCCAAGTGATCGCGAGCCACGGCGTCGACGGTGCGACGACCCGCCGTATCGCCGAGCGGGCGAACGCCCCGCTGGCCACGCTGCACTACTGCTTCCAGACCAAGGAGCTGCTGTTCGCGGCCGTCTTCGAGAGGCTGACGGAGCGGTACCGCGAGGTTCTGATCGAGAACGACGTGCACGGCGACCTCGTCACGACCGCGCGTGCGATCCTCCGCGGACTCCTGAACTGGTATCTCGAGTCCGACTCGGAATTCGCGTCCGCGAGCTTCGAGCTGATCAGCTGGGCACAGCGTCAGGAAGAACACCCGGCGGTGACCGTCTACAACGAGGCGTTCAACGTCGTGCGGTCGATCCTCGCGCGAGCCGCCGCCGGCCAGGACGTCACGCCCGAGACGATCGACCAGATCGGCTATGTCCTCGGTACCCTGACGGACGGCTTCGTCGTGAACTGGCTGACGTACGCCGACCAGTCCCGAGCCGCCGAGCAGGCAGAGGTCGTCGTCGACGTGTTCGATGCGTGGCTGGCCTCGAAGCTCGCCTGATCACGGACTTCGTACGGTCCCCGACCGGACCCGAGCGGCGTCTGCCCGCCGGAGACGCGCTGACGCGCTCGGGTCGGCCCCGTCACAGGCGTTTGACGGATTCCTCGACGATCCACGTCATCGTCGGATCGTCGCTCTCCATCCATTCCGGGTGCCACTGGACTCCCAGAACCGGTGCGTCCGGAAGTTCCACCGCCTCGACCACGCCGTCGGTCGTCCGGCCCGTGACGACGAGCCCCGTGCCGCAGCGATCGACGGCCTGGTGGTGCCACGAGTTGGTGACGGCCCGCTCTCCGAACAGTCCCGCCACGATCGAGCCGGCCTCGAAGGTCACGACGTGATCGTCCGTGCCGTCGGTGAGCGCGGCCTCCTGCGACAGGTGCCGCACCTCGCCGGGCGGAAGGTCGGCGACGAGCGTGCCGCCGAGCGCGACGTTGAGGACCTGCATGCCCCGGCACACGGCGAGCACCGGGATCCCCCGGTCGAGCGCGGCACGGACGAGCGCGAGCTCGTACCCGTCCCGCTCGACGTCGTGGACCATCGGGTTCGTCCGCGGGTCGACGTCGCGGACCACGGAGGGGTCTCCTCCCCAGCACGCCGGATGCAGGTCCTGCCCGCCGGTGACGACGACGCCTGCCAGCCAGAGGCAGACCGCCTCCGGATCCGTCTCGTACGCGAGGTGTACGGGGAGGCCGCCGGCCCGCGCGATCCGGATCGCGTAGTCGGACATGTAGCTGTCGGCGCAGCGGTCGCCGTACCGGCGGTCCGCACCCTTGATGAGGTCCAGCCGGATCCGGCGGCCGGTGACGCCGATCAGCGGCCGCGCCGCGGTCGGCGCGTCGCCCGTCGTGCTCACGGCAGTTCGAAGTATCGGGCGGACTCCCACTCGGAGAGTTCGGAGAACGGGTCCCCGCCCGCGGTGTGGAACTGCATCCACTCCCACCGGCGCGATCCGACCCAGTAGTCCACGAAATCGGCACCGAGGAGGTCGCGAAGGACCGGGTCCGCCTCGAGCGCGGCGGCGGCCTTCGTGATGGTGTCCGGCAGCCGGGTGATCTCCCCGGGCGGCATGCACCACGCCATCTCGCTGACCGGCTCCGGCGGTTCGATCTTGCGCTCCAGGCCCGCGACCACGCCGGCCAGCACGCCGGCGAGCGCGAGGTACAGGTTCGCGTCGGCGCCGGGGACCCGGTACTCCAGGCGGGAGTACGACGGGTGCCCGCACACCGCCCGGATCGCGGTGGTCTTGTTGCTGACGCCCCAGGTGGCGGTGACCGGCGGGCCGCTGAGGTCCACCAGGCGCCGGTACGAGGTGATCTGCGGGAGCACGATCGAGGTGTTGCCCTCGATCGTCGCGAGCAGACCGCCCACGGCATGGCGCATGGCCTCCGACGGCCCCTCCTCCGCGTAGAACGCGTTGACGCCGTCGCGCTGGAGGGACAGATTGATGTGCGAGGCCTGCCCGTAGCCCGCGGTGGGCTTGGCCATGAAGGTGACCGTGTGGCCGAGGTCGAACGCGACCTCGCGCATGATCTGGCGGGTCCGCGCCCAGGCGTCGCAGACCGTGATCGGGTCGCCGGGCGCCAGGTTGATCTCGATCTGGCCGGCGGCGTCCTCGTCGCTCCACGCCTCCCACTCGATGCCGACCGCGTAGAGCCGGTCGGCGACGGCGTTCATGTAGCCGGTCCAGTCCTTGGACTTCGCCAGGTGGTAGGCCGTACCCGCGCTCCCGCCGAGCGGGGTCAGGTCGCGGTAACCGCGTGCGCGCGCCTGGTGGATGGACTCCTCGAAGACGGTCGCCTCGATCTCGACGGCGACGGTCGCGGTGAAGCCGAGCGAGGAGAGCCGGTCGACCATCTTCTTCGTCAGGTTGCGCGGACAGAGGGGGACCGGCGTGCCGTCCTTCAGCCAGTAGTCGCCGATCACGGCGTCGAGGCCCGGCTCCCACTCGACCAGGGTCGACATGTCGGGGCGGAAGTAGACGTCGTCCAGATGCCCGCGCCAGTCGGGATAGGCGAAGCCGAAGGCCGGGGCGTTGCCGAGGTCGAGGCCGAACAGGAGGTCGGCGAAGGCGAATCCCGAGTCCACGCCCGAGGCGAACTTCTTCGGCGTCAGGGTCTTGCCGAGGAACGAGCCGTCGTGGTTCGTCGCCTCGATCCGGACGGTCCGATTCGTGGCGTCGGGGGTGTCAACTCCCTTGGCGGATCGGGTGAGTTCAGACATCGTAACGAACCTTCCAGGAAGCGCCGACCATGACCGACAGCTGGGAGAGGGTGCCCTGGATCCCCAGCACACCCGTGGAGAGAACGGCGAGGAGGTCGTCGGCTCCGGAGAACACGCCGGCGAGCGTCTCGGGGGCTCCGGCGATGAGGTAATGGGTCGTGCCCTCGCCGAGCACGACCTGCTCCAGGCCTTCGGGGCCTTCGGTGACCGCGATGAGCACGTCCGGAATCCCCGGTACGGAGCGTGCGGCGGTCCAGAAGTGCTCGGCGGCCGTCCGCCAGTCCGGCACCGGCGGCGACAGCGCGAGCAGCGCGTCCGCGGCGAGCTCGGCGTCGCCCGACGGGGCGCCGGCGGGTGCGAACCGGGCGTTCAGGTCGACGGTGATCGTGGCATCGGGTTCGACGGGGACTCCGCTCGAGACCTCGACGACGCCTCCGGTGAAGGCGATCGTCGCCGCCTGCGGCGTCTCGTGGGACCGGATCGCCACCGTGGCGGCCGGCTTCCGCAGCGCCTGGAGCGCATGGCCCGCGCGGGCGGAATCCCGCAGGGTGCGGCCGATCAGCCGGACGAGGGGAGTCGCATCGTCCTCGATCCTTACGTCGACCTCTGTGGCCGTGGCTGCGCCGGACACCGCAGGGGCCGTAGTGGTTTCGGTCATCCTCCAGTCCTTTCGACTTCGGGAGATCACGCGCGCCGCGAATCGGCTGCTTCGGATCTCGGATGGACCGTGATCATCATGGTCAAGTGACTAGATCAGGTGACTAGGATGGTGGGGTACAGGCCGCGACCTGTCAATGACTTCGGGGAGGCCCCATCGTGAATGAAGTGAATCCCTCGTACTGGAACCGGCTGGACGCCGATGCGCGGTACGCGGCGCAGGTCATCGCCGGAACCCTCAAGAAGCCCGTACGGGAACTGGGTGCGGAGGCGGCGCGGAAGCTCCTGGCGACCCCGCCGGCGGAGCAGCCGATCACCCCTCTCGACCGGGTCGAACGCCTGACCCTGCCGGCCCGCTCCGGCGAGCTCCGTGCACGCCTCTACCACCCGGACGACGCGCCGCCGTCCGCCGGACCGCGCCCGGCGCTGGTCTATCTGCACGGTGGCGGCTTCGTCCTCGGCACCCTCGACGGAGTGGACGAGGTCTGCCGTGCGATCGCCGCCCGATCCGGGTGGGCGGTGTTCTCCCTGGAGTACCGACTCGCGCCGGAGAATCCCTATCCGGCCGCGCTCGACGACTGTCTCGACGCGTTCGCCTGGTTGCGCCGAGCGGCTTCCGGGCTCGGCGTCGATCCGCACATGATCGCTGTCGGGGGAGATTCCGCCGGCGGCAACCTCGCTGCCGCGCTGTGCCTCAAGCTCCGGGACCTCGGGCTCGCCCGCCCCGTGTCCCAGGTGCTCGTCTACCCCGCCGTCGACGGTGCGTTCGCCACCCCGTCCTGGACGGAGTTCGCCGACGCACCCCTGTTGACCAGCGCGGATGCCCGCTGGTTCTGGGAGCAGTACCTCGGCCCGGACCATGGGGGAGCGGTCGATCACTACGCGGCCCCGATGCGTGCCGAATCGCTGCGGGATCTCCCTCCGGCGCTCGTTCTCACCGCCGAGGTCGACCCGCTTCGCGACGACGCCGAGGCGTACGCCGAGAGGCTGCGGCGCGACGGAGTGGACGTCACGGTGACCCGCTGTGCCGGTGTCTTCCACGGCTTCTTCACCGAGGTGGGCGTGTTCGCCAGGACGGACGAGGCGATCTCGCAGGTGGCGCGCCACCTGCGAGGCGTCGCCGGCTCCTGAGTGCGCGCAGCCGGGGCGAACCGACGCGCACCCGACTGTTGACGGCACTCGAGCACATGGCTAGATTCCGTTGGTCATACGACTAAGTCGTTTGACCATGACTTGCGCTCCGATGCGCCGAGGGCGAACGGCCCCCGCCGAGGCGAAGCCCTGACGGCCAGATGTCATCCGCATTTCGACTATCCGAAGGCACACGCATGACTGAGACCGCTCCACCCACCGCACCCGTCGTCGACCTCCTCTGTGTCGGTGCGGGATTCTCAG
The DNA here is from genome assembly GCF_000830005.1 of Streptomyces vietnamensis. NCBI lineage: Bacteria > Bacillati > Actinomycetota > Actinomycetes > Kitasatosporales > Streptomycetaceae > Streptomyces > Streptomyces vietnamensis. Next base: position 8,433,686 of record NZ_CP010407.1, read on the forward strand.
GCCTCTACGCGGCCTACAAGGCCGTCGAGAAGGGCTGGACATTCGCAGGATTCGAGCTCGCGCCCGATGTCGGCGGCACCTGGTTCTGGAACACGTACCCCGGCGCCCGGTGCGACGTCGAGAGCGTCTACTACTCCTACTCGTTCAGTCAGGAGCTTCTGCAGGAATGGACGTGGAGCGAGCGCTTCGCTCCGCAGGCCGAGATCCTGAGCTACATCAACCACGTCGCGGACCGCTTCGACCTGCGCAGGCACTTCAGCTTCAACACCCAGGTGACGTCCGCGACCTGGCTCCCGGACGAGCGGCTCTGGGAGGTGGCCCTCGGCTCCGGCGAGACCCGGCGGGGCCGCCATCTGCTCGCCGCCTCGGGCGGTCTCTCGACGCCCAAGGACTTCGACGTGCCGGGCCTGGAGAACTTCACCGGGACCACGGTCTCGACGAGCCGGTGGAACATTCCGCTGAGCGACCTGGCGGGCAAGCGCGTCGCCGTGATCGGCACCGGGTCGTCCGCGGTGCAGTGCATCCCGCTCATCGCCGAGGTCGCCGAGCACCTCACCGTGTTCCAGCGCACCCCCAACTACGTGTTCCCCGCCCGGAACGCCCCGCTGTCGGCGGACTACGTCGACGAGATCAAGAGCAACTACACGGCGATCCGTGAGGAGTGCCGCCACTCGCTCGGTGGCATCCCGGACCGCATCCCGGACGCCGCGGCGTTCGACGTCTCCGACGAGGAACGGCGTGAGCGTTACGAACGGGCCTATGTGCGCAGCGGATTCAACGGCGTCGGCGGCGAGTTCTCCGATCTGCTGACCGACGCGAGGGCCAACGAGACCGCGGCGGAGTTCGTGCGCGAGAAGATCCGCCAGATCGTCCACGACCCGAAGACCGCCGCCGTCCTCGAACCCCGCTTCCACCCGCTCGGCGCCAAGCGCAGCTGTTTCGGCACCGACTACTACGAGACCTTCAACCGGCCCGACGTCTCGGTGGTCTCCCTGCGCGACGAGCCGATCGACACCATGACGAGCGACAGCATCGTCACGAGGGGCGGCTCCTACGAGGTCGACGCCATCGTGCTGGCGATCGGGTTCGACGCCTTCACCGGCCCGCTGTTCGCACTGAACGTCTCCACCCCGGAGGCCGGCAGGCTGCAGGACGCGTGGAGCGACGGAGTCCGGACGTACCTGGGCGTCATGGCCGCCGGGTTCCCCAACTTCTTCATGATCGCCGGACCTCAGAGCCCCGCGCTCGCGAGCAACGTCGTGGTCACGATCGAGCAGGCCGTCGACTGGATCACCGATCTGATCGGGCACGCCAAGGCCGTGGGGGCCGACGTCATCGAGCCGACGGCCGAAGCCCAGGACGACTGGGTGAAGATCACCGAGGACACGGTGAACCAGACGCTCTACGCGACCGCCGACTCCTGGTACCGGGGTTCGAACGTGGCCGGCAAGCCGGCGACCTTTCTCGGTTACGTGGGCGGTGTCGGCAAGTACCGCCGGATGTGTACCGAACTCGCCAAGCGCGGCTACCCGGGCATCGAGCTCGACGGCGAGACCGTCGGCCGCCGCCTCGGCCGCATCGACAGGGAGATCGCATGAAGGTCGTGCACCAGCGCTACGTCGCCCATTCCGAGGCGCACTACGCGGGGAACCTCGTCGACGGGGCCTTCGGGCTGAAGCTCTTCGGAGACGCCGGAACGCACCTGGCGATCACCATCGACGGCCACGAGAGCCTGTTCGCCGGGTACGGGTCGGTCGAGTTCCTCGCCCCGGTCCGCGGCGGCGACGTGGTCGAGGCCGAGGCGCGCCTGGCGTCGAAGGGAAGGCGCAGCCGGACCGTCGACTTCGAGCTGCGGATCATCTGCAGGTCCGTCGACGACAGCGGCCGGGCCGAGGTGCTGGCGGAGCCCATCGTGGCCACTCGGGCGCGGGGGACGGCCGTCGTGCCGGCCGACGCCGCGACGACGGCACCGTGACCGTCGGGGACGGCGGCGGTCGGCGCCGGCGGTCCGAGACGCACCACGACACGTAGCCGGTCACGGCGGCGTGAAGCAGTTCACGGCGGTGGGCCCGACGGTCCACCGCCGCACCGGTAGAGGCCGTCCGGGCATCGCCGGGACCCGGTCCCGACCGGGCGGCCGTCCGTGCGTACGGCCCGCCGATCACGGCGGCAGGCCGTACCGATGCATGCGTGGTCCCGCAAACGATCACTTCGGAGACTGACATGACTGAGATCAATGAACCGGTCGGCCTGGCAGGGGAGTTGAGGCCGCGCAGTGCGCCGCGGAGAGGGGCGCTCATCGCAGTCGGCGCCCTGCTCGTCATCCTGACCAACGCGATCATGTTCATCCTGCCCCCGCTCCTGCCGATCATCCAGGCGCAGTACGGACTCACCACCGTGTCCGCCGTCATGTGGATCTTCACTCTGCTCACGCTGGGAGGGGGCGCGGGCTACATCCTGCTTCCGCGACTCGCCGACGTGTCCGGCGATCGCAACGCGTCCGTGTTCGCCTCCGGGTGTCTTGCCGTCGGAGCGCTCGTCCCCGCCGTGGGCGACTCGTACCCGGCCCTGCTCATGGGGTCCACGATCATGGGCTTCGGCAGTGCGGCCCAACTGCTGCCCCTGGGCTTCCTGCGGCGGAACCTGGGGGAGGAGGGGATCATCACGGCGGTCCGCGTCCTGGTCGTCGCGTCAGGAGTCGGAATTGTCGTGGGCATGATCGGTGGCGGGCTCATTGTCGAGACCCTGTCCCTGCGTACGTTCTTCTGCATCCTCGCCGCGGCGTGCGTGGCGACCACGATCGCCTCGTTCGCGGCCATCCCCCATGTCCCGCCGGCGGAGTCCGGCGGTCGCATCGGCCTGCTCGGCACGGTGTGGCTGATCGCCTGGGTCGGGGCCGTGCTGCTGACTCTGACACAGGGCCTGGTGTGGGGAGGCGCGGCCGTCATCCCGTTGATCGCCGGTGTCGTCGGTGGAGTCCTGTGGGTGCGTGTCGAGCGGAAGTCCTCGGCCGCGGTGTTCGACGTGGTGCTGCTGAAGTCGCCCCTCGTCACCGTGGCGTGTCTGTCGATGGCGGTGTTCGGTGCCGTGAACGCGGCCTTCCTGTTGCTGCTCAGCACGTACAGCCAGGTCGTTCCCTCCTCCCTCCCGCCCGGGGAGGCGTACGGTCTCGGGCGCACCGCGCTGCAGACGGGCTGGCTCATGGTGCCTTTCGCGGTGATGTTCGTGGTGGGCGGCAAGGTGGTCGACCGTCTGGCCGCCAAGGGGCACGGTGCTTCCGTGCTCGTGACGGGGGCGCTCCTCAGCGCCGTGGGACTCGCCTGGCTCGCGCCGGCCCACGACCGCCCGTGGCACTATCTCGTGGGCGCCGGTGTGATCGGCCTCGGGTGCAGCATGGGATACGCGGCCGGTTTCGGCATCGCCCAGATGGCGGTGCCCGAGGAGAAGGCCGGAATGGCCGCCGGCGTGGCCGGCACCGCCATGGCGATCGGCATCGCATTCGGATCAGCACTGATCACCGGCGTGCTGAGCGCCTCGGTCGTCTCCGTTCCCGGAACGGAGGTCGAGGTCGCCGAGAAGAGCCTCTACGGCACGAGCTACTGGATCTCGGTCGGCCTGGCCCTGCTGATCGTGGTCGCCGTGCTCGTCTCGCGAGCGCGCAACGGCCGGCGCGTGCCCGCCGCGGCGTCCTGAACCGACCGCGATTCCCGATGGAGGTGTCGGAGTGTCGACGGGCGATCCGCCGGCACCTCCACGAGGTCGGCGTCGAACGCCGGCGGACACGTCGGGAGGGGAACGGTTCCCACTTTCAGGGGATATGCCCAGGCCACCGCGCCCACCAGGATGAAGGGCGTGCCCGCCGACCCCCGTGTCCCCGGTCCTTCTGCCATCCCCACGCCCACCCCCACCTCCCCAGCCCTCTCCCTCCCCAAAGCCGGCGGCGCGATCCGCGGCATGGGGGAGAAGTTCGGCGCCTCCTCGGCGACCGGCACGGCCTCGCTCTCGGTGCCGCTCGCGCTCACCGCCGCCCGCGGAGGCGTCGAGCCGAAGCTGACGCTGTCGTACGACTCCGGATCCGGCAACGGGCCCTTCGGGCTCGGCTGGTCGCTCGACGTGGCCTCCGTCTCCCGCACCACCGACAAGGGACTGCCGCGCTACCTCGACGACAGCGACGTCTTTCAGCTGTCCGGTGCCGAGGACCTGGTCCCCGCCGTCTCTCCGCCGCCCCGCACGGACGGGCCGTACGAGATCACCTGCTACCGGCCGCGCACCGAGGGGCTGTTCGCGCGGATCGAGCGGTGGCGGGAGCGCGCCACCGGCGCCACCCACTGGCGCACCACCTCACGGTCCAACGTCACCAGCGTCTTCGGTCGGGACCCGGCCGCCCGCGTCGCCGACCCGGCCGACCGCTCCCGCGTCTTCCGCTGGCTCCTGGAGGAGACCGCCGACGACCGCGGCAACCTGGTCCGGTACACCTACAAGGCCGAGGACGGGCCCGTCACCGCCGAGCGGCTGCTCAAGCGGATCCACTACGGCAACACCCCCGGACCGGAAGCCCGATTCTGCTTCGAGGTGGTCTTCGACTACGGCGAGCACGACGACACCGCCCCCACCCCCGAGGAGGTCCGGCCCTGGGCCGACCGGGCCGACCCGTTCTCCACCCGCAGGCCCGGCTTCGAAGTGCGCACGGCCCGCCTCTGCCGCCGTGTCCTGCTCTTCCACCGCATTCCCGAACTCGGCCCGGACCCCGTCCTCGTCAGCTCCACCCGGTTCGCCCACCACGAGGACCCCGCCGTCACCACGCTGACCTCGGTCACCCACCGCGGGCACGCCCCCGCCTCCGACGGGCCGGCCACCGCCGAACTGCCCCCGCTGACCTTCACGTACACCGAACGCACCGTCACCTCCGAGACGCGCCCGCTGCGCGCGGCCCCCGGCGATCCGCCCCCGGCCATGGGACCCGGCACCCGATGGACCGACCTCGACGGCGACGGCATCGCCGGGCTCCTCACCGAGACGGACGGCGCCTGGCACTACCGTGCCAACCGGGGCGACGGGCTGCTCGCCGCCCCGGTCCCGGTCGACCCGCTCCCCTCCGGTGGGGGACTGGCCCGCGGCCGCCGGCTGCTCGACCTGGCCGGGGACGGCCGGCTCTCGCTCGCCGAACTCGCCGGCCCCGCACCCGGCCACCACCGCCGCACCGACGACCGGGGCTGGGCGCCCTTCGCTCCCTTCTCCCGGCTCCCCGCCCTGGACTGGAACGCCCCCGGAGTCCACCTGGTCGACCTGACCGGCGACGGGCTCGCCGACGTCCTGCTCGACGGAGACGAGGGCTTCACCTGGCACCCGTCCCTCGGCACCGACGGCTTCGGCGACGGACTCACCGCCCCGGCCGCCCGCACCGAGGAACGCGGCCCCCGCCTCCTCCTCGCCGACCCCGAACAGACCGTCCACCTCGCCGACATGACCGGCGACGGCCTCACCGACCTCGTCCGCGTCCGCAACGGCGAGATCGTCTACTGGCCCAGCCTCGGCCACGGCCGCTTCGGCCCCAAGGTGACCATGGCCGGCGCCCCCCGCTTCGACCACCCCGACCGCTTCGATCCGCGCCGCGTCCACCTCGCCGACGTGGACGGCTCCGCCCCCGCCGACCTCGTCTACGCGGGCCCGGACCGCGTCCGGGTCTGGTTCAACCAGGCCGGCAACTCCTGGAGCCCGCCGGAGACCCTCCACCTCGCGACGCCCACCGCCACGTCAGTCGCCGTCACCGACCTGCTCGGCCACGGCACCGCCTGCCTCGTCCTCACCGAACCCCGCCCCGACACCGAGCCCCAGGTCCGCTACGTCGACCTCATGGCCGACGGCAAACCCCATCTGCTGCGCACCGTCTCCAACGGCATGGGCCTGCACACCGCACTGAGCTACGCGTCCTCCACCGCCCAGCGGCTCGCCGACGAGGCCGCCGGACGCCCCTGGCTCACCCGGCTCCCCTTCCCCGTCCAGGTCGTCACCGAGGTCCGCACCGAGGACCGGGTCGCGGGCACCGTCCAGGTCTCCACCTACCGCTACCGGCACGGCCACTACGACGGCACCGAACGCGAGTTCCGCGGCTTCGGATACGTCGAGCACCGCGACGCCCTGTCCTACCCGGACGGCGACGACCGCGCGTACGAACCGCCCGCCGTCACCCGCCGCTGGCAGCACACCGGCTGGACCGACCTCCACCTCTCCACCCGCTTCGCCCACGAGTACTGGCGCCCCGGCCCCGACCCGTCCGACACCGGCCCACTCCTCCCCGACACCGTCCTGCCGCCCGGGCTCACCCCCGAAGAGGCCCGCCAGGCCGCCCGCGCCCTGCGCGGCCACCCCCTGCGCGAGGAGATCTTCGCCGAGGACCGCGACGGCGCCCTCGGCGTGCCGTACGCCGTCACCGAGACCAACCACCTGCTGCGGCTGCTCCAGCCGCAGGGGGAAGGACCCCACTGCGTGGTCCTCGCCGTACCCGGCGAAACCCTCACCGTGCACACCGAGCGCCGGGCCGACGACCCGCGGACCACCCATGAGGTGACCCTGGACTTCGACGACTGGGGCACCGTGCGGCGCTCGGCCCGGATCGCCTACCCCCGGGCCGTCCCCGAAGGCCCCGAGCAGGCCCGGCTGTGGCTGACCGTCGACGAGCACCTGCCCGCCCACGACACCACCGTCGACGGCCCCTGGCGGATCGGAACCCCCGTCGAGGACCGCAGCTACGAGATCGGCCTCGCCGAACCGGTCACGCCCACCGGCCCGTTCTCCGCCGCCGCCCTCGCGGACCTCCTCGAGGAGGCCGCCCGTGACGAGATCCCGTACCACCAGCCCCTGTCCGGGGCACACCCGCAGCGCCGGCTGATCGCCCGCACCCGGTACACGTACTGCTCCGACGACCTGACCGAGGAGCTGCCGCCCCGCTCGACCGGACTGCGCGCCCTGCCCTGGGGCGTCTACCGGCAGGCGTTCGCCGACGGGCAGGTCCAGGCGCTGTACGGGGACCGCGTCACCGACACCACCCTCGCCGAAGCCGGCTACGTACGGCACGGAGGACTCTGGTGGGCGCCCGCCCCGCGGCAGATCTTCGACCCGGACCGCACCTACCTGCCCGTCGCCCAGATCGACCCCCTCGGAGCCCGCTGGACCATCGGCTACGACCCCCACCTGCTGCACGCCACCGAAGTCACCGACCCCGCCGGCAACCGCACCCGCGCCGACCTCAACTACCGGGTGTGCCGCCCCTGGCTGCTCACCGACGCCAACGGCAACCGCTTCGGGGTCCGCTTCGACCCCCTCGGCTTCGTCGTCGCCACCGCGGTCCTCGGCAAGCCCGACGGGGCGGAAGGCGACCACCTCGACCTGACCCGGGCGGAACCCGCCCGGGAGGACGACCCCACCACCCGGCTCGACTACGCCCTGGACACCGTCCCCGCCCGCTTCCGCCAACGTGCCAGGGAACGCCACGGCGACCCCGGCACCCCCTACCAGGAGTCGTGGACCTACGCCGACGGCACCGGTCGCGTCGCCCTGGTCAAAGCGCGGGCGGAGGCCGTCTCCGGGCAGCCCCGCTGGGTCGGCACCGGCCGCACCGTGTACGACTCCCGAGGCAACCCGGTCAAGAAGTACGAGCCGTACTTCGCTCCCGACCCCGGCTACGACACCGAGCCGGAGATGGTCGAGCGCGGAGTGACCCCCGTCGTCCACCACGACCCCCTGGGCAGGCCGGAGCGGACCGAGTACCCCGACGGCACCGAGGAACGGACGGTCACCGGGGCCTGGGAGCGCACCGACTGGGACCGCAACGACACCGTGCGCGGCAGCCGCTGGCAGCGCGAACGCCTCGCCCTGCCCGACACCCACCCCCGGCACCGGGCCGCCCTCCTCGCCGACGCCCACGCCGACACCCCCACCCGCGTCCGGCTCGACGCCCTGGGCCGCCCCCGCGTCACCGTCGTCGACCTCGGCGGCGGGCAGACCCTCGTCACCACCGTCGAACTCGACGCCCAGGGCAACGAGACGTCGACCCTCGACGCCCGTGGCATCCGCGTCCGCGAACAGCGCTTCGACATGCTCGGCCGGCCCGCCCACGTCCGCACCGCGGGCGCGGGCGAACGCCGCACGCTGCTCGACGCGGCCGGCCGGCCGGCGCACGCCTGGGACGCCCGGGGCACCGCCTTCCGGCACCGCCACGACGGCCCCGGGCGTCCCACCCACGCCTACGCCACCGCACCCGGCGGCACCGAGCGGCTGCGCACCCGCTGGTTCTACGGCGAGTCCCTGCCCCGGCCCGAGGAGGGCAATCTGCGCGGCCGGGCCTGCCTGGTCCTCGACGGTGCGGGCGTCACCCGCACCACCGAGGCCGACTTCAAGGGCAACACCCTCCAGACCGTGCGCCGCTTCGCCCGTGACCCGCGCGGCGAGCCCGACTGGTCGGCCCTGGCCGACCACACCGACCCGGAACAGGCCCTGCGGGCTGCCGCCGCGCTCCTGGAGGACGAGGAGCACACCACCCGCACCGCGTACGACGCCCTGAACCGGCCCACCCGGGTCACCCACCCCGACGGCAGCCGGCTGTTCACCGCGTACAACGAGGCCGGACTGCCCGAGACCCTGGAACTGGAACGGCCCGGCGAGGAACGCCGCTTCCTCGTCCGCGACCTCGACTACGACGAACACGGCCGCCGCACCCTGCTCGAACGCGGCTGCGGAACCACCACCCTGACCACCTACGAGCGGGACACCTTCCGTCTGGCCACCGTGACCACCCGGGCCGCCGACGGCACACCGCTCCAGCTCCTGGAGTACACCTACGACCCGGTGGGGAACGTGACGGCCACCGCCGACCGGGCCCAGGACACGGTGTTCTTCGCCAACGCCGTGGTCCCCGCCTCCCGCGACTACGCCTACGACCCGGCGTACCGGCTCACCGCCGCCACCGGTCGCGAGCACATCGGCCAGACCGCCCCCGGCATGCCGCAGCCCGACGGGCCGCCGCTGTACCCGCTTCCCCACGTCAACGACGCCTCGGCGATGCGCCGCTACACCGAGCGCTACACCTACGACCCGGGCGGCAACCTGCTCGCCCTCGTCCACAGCGCGGGCCCCGAAGGCAGCTGGACCCGGCGTCACGAGATCGCCGCCGACTCCGACCGGCTGCTCGGCTCCAGTCTCCCCGGAGACCCCGAGGGCACCCACTCGGCCCGCTACACCTACGACGAGGAGGGCTGCCTCACCTCCATGCCCCACCTGCCGGAACTCCGCTGGGACGCCGACGACCGGCTCGCCCGCGCCGAGCTGGGCGGCGGGGGCACCGCCCACTACCAGTACGACGAACACGGCCAACGGGTCCGCGCCACCGTCGAGAACGGGCCGCTGACCGAGACCCGGCTGTACTGCGGAGCCTGGGAGCGGTACGTCAGGCAGGGCGCCCCTGCCGGGACCCTGACCCGCACCACCGTGCGCGCCGAGGACGAACACGGCCGGATCGCCCTCGCCGAGACCACCACCGGCGGCGGCACCGCGGACGGCACGGTGCTGCGCTACCAGCTCACCGATCTGCTCGGCAGCGCGACCGTCGAGATCGACCAGGACGGCGAACCGCTCTCGTACGAGGAGTACCACCCGTACGGCACGACCTCCTTCCGGTCCGCGGCCGGCGCGGCCCGGGTCAGCCTCAAGCGCTACCGCTACACCGGCCGGGAGACCGACGCCGAGACCGGCTTCGGCCACCACGGCGCCCGCTACTACGCCCCCTGGCTCGGCCGCTGGACCAGCCCCGACCCGGCGGGACCCGGCGCCGACGGGCCCAACCTCTACGCCTACGCCCGGGGCAACCCGGTCACCCTGCACGACCCCCACGGCCTGGAGTCGACACTGCCGGCCGTCACCCACGAAGGGATGCTCGGCGGAAAGGTGGCGAAGGCGTGGGAGGACTCCGTCCAGCACGTGCTGTCCGGACGGTACGGAGGCAAGGACCTCAAGACGAACCTCCAGCGCTTCCGGGACGAGGTGGAGTGGCTCACGGAGATGCGCGGCGGCCCGGGCTCCAACAAGGCCAAGGGCACGGCGATCAACCACGCCCGCTCGATCTTCTCGGCGGTCGGGCAACGCTTCAGGTACGTGACGGGGATGGAGAAGGGCATCGAGATCCATCACATTCTCGACCACCTCGCGAAGGCGCCGGGCAAGGCCCTCGACACCGCCAACCTGGCGCTGGCCCGGGGCAAGGCGGCCGTGTCCGGCACGACGCACGGGATCCTGCACACGGCCGAGGAACTGGCCGCCCAAGGCGTCGCCAACCCCGTGGACGCGGCCGCCCGGGCCGCCGGCAAGGACGGTCTCTACGGCGCCGGGCGCGGCACGATCAAACTGGGCGTACGGGGACAGCCCGCGGCCCGGGCGGCCGAGGCCGCCAAGGGCTTCCGCGCGGCCGCCGCCTCCTGGTTCAAGGGCGCCGCGAAGACCGGAGAGGCCGCCCTGACGAAGGCCGCCACAGCCGCGTCCGGCGCAGCGAAGGCCGCGCCCGAGGCCGCCTCCCTGGCCAAGAACGCCAAGGGCGCCGTGAAGATCGCCCCGCTCGTCGGCACCGGTATCGCCCTCGTCGGCGCATTCACGGACCTCAAGAAGGGCGAATACATGCACGCCGCCGTCAACATGATCAGCGCCGCACCAGGCGTCGGCACCGTCGTCTCCGTCGTCGACCTCGCGGTCGACAAGCTCGTCGACCACGTGGGCATCCCGCTCCTGGCGAAGTCCGAGGGCTTCCGCAACCACGTGATCGCCGTCAACAAGTTCTTCGGATGGTGAGGCAATGACCAGCGAACTCCCGAGCGTCCCCGCCCCCGGTGAGCGTGACGCCGTCCGCCGGCTCCGCGGGCGCGTCCTGCGTGCCGACGGCGTACCCGGCGCCGGAGCGACCGTCCACGTCAGCGCCCGGCGCCTGCGCACGAGTCAACCGCTGGGCGCCACCCGCACCGACGGCGACGGCGTCTTCCTCGTGGAGTTCACGCGACCGGCCGGGCCCGTGGACCTGCTGGTCGAGGTGAGCCTCGACGGCACGTCGGCCCGGGTGGCACGGACACTCGACGGACGGCCCGACACCCCGCTCGACCTCACCCTGCCGGCGGACCGGCGCAGCGCGTACGATCGGCTGCTCGCCGACCTCTCCCCGCTGCTCGACGGCACCGACCCGGCCGAACTCACCCCCGAGGACGTCGACTTCCTCGCCCGCGCCTCCGGGCAGGAGCAGGACCAGGTCGCCCGCCTGGCAGCCGCCGCCCGGCACGCCCGGGCCACCGGCCAGCCCACCGAGGTCTTCTACGCCCTGCTGCGCCACGGACACCCGGACGACCTCGGCGCCCTGGCGCAGTTGCGGGCGGAGGACGTACGGCGGGTCCTCGGCCCGCCCGCAGGGGAACCCGACCCCGCGCGGCCCGAGCCCGCCCGGCGGACCGTGCCCCACCAGGACCTCTCCGCGCACACGGACGCCTTCCTCACCGCGCTGCGTGCACGTCAACTCGCCGCCGCCGAGGCCCGCTTCACCGATGGCCAGGACTCCGCCACCCCCCTGGCCCGGATCTTCGCCCTCGCTGTCCCCGACCCCTCGGCCCGCGCGCGCCTCTACGGCGCCTACCTCGACCGCACGGACGACGACATCTGGCACACCGAAGCCGTCGCCGGACCGGAGGCCACCCCGCACACCGACCGGCTGCGCCTCGCCCTCGACCTGGCCGTGACCACAGCCGACCACCCCGAGCTGGTCGCCGTCCTCCTCGACCGCTTCGACTCCGGCGAACTCACCGGACCCCGAGACCTGGTGACACTCGACGAGGAGTGGCCCCACCTCGTGGACCGGGCGGGCGGACCGCCGCCGGGGCGCGAGGCCCCCGAGTACGCCGAATCGGTCCGCGCCGCCGTCGCCGCCGCCCACCCCACCGCCTACGTGGCGCACAAACTCGCCGCCCTGCCCGAACACCGCGACGCCCCCGCCGCCCGCTTCCTCGCCGAGAACCCCGACTTCGACATCGCCGGCACCCCGGTCAACAGCGCGACCGTCCCGGACGCCGAAGCCCGCCGCGAACTCGCCCCCGTACAACGCGTGTTCAAGATCGCGCCGCGCTTCGAGACCCTGCAGGCGCTGCGTGCAGACGGCTTCGACTCCGCCCAGGCCATCGCCCGCATCGACCGCGCCGGCTTCGCCCGCCGGATGCAGGGCCACGTCGGCGAGGAGGAGGCGCACGCGCTCCACGAGCGAGCCACCCGCATCCACGCGAGCGCCGTGAACCTCGTCGCCGACCTGCGGACCGCCGGACACTTCGACGTCCCCTGGCTGCCCGCCGTCGCCCAGGCGGACCCGCGCATCCCCGACTGGGAGGAGCTGTTCGGCCCGGCCGACTACCCGTCGGTCGAGGACTGGCAGACCGTCCACGGCCTGCCCGCCTATCTCGTCGACCTCCTGTACTACCTGCGCCGCCTCGGGGAGAACTACGGCACCCCGCCGCCCACCACCTCCGGCGACGGGCCCGTCGCGGACGTCCTCTTCGCCCGCCGCCCCGACCTGTGGGAGCTCCACCTCGGCAAGGACAACACCGAACTCGCCCTGCCCTACGTCGACCTGGTCAACGAACTCCTCGAATCGGCCGTCGCCCCCGATACCGCCGTCCTCGCCGAACGGCGCCAGACCACCGGCGACGCCGCCGAGCTCCGGGTCCGCCCCCAGCACGTCAACCCCGGCGCCTACGACAGGCTGCGCACCGCCGTCTACCCCTGGGACCAGCCCTTCGACCTCTGGCACGTGCAGACCGGCGCCTGCCTCGACCACCTCGGCGTCAGCCGGAACACGCTCCTCGCCACCCTCGGCGTGTCCGGTGCGAGCCCCGAGGAGGCGAGCGCCACCCGCACCGCGGAACGGCTCGGCCTCAGCCGCGCCCAGCACCGGACCATCGCCGCCGAACCGCTCACCCCCGCCCGGACCCTCGCCGAGTTCTACGGGCGGCCCGCCGACCTCACACCCGCCGACCTGGTCACCGAGATGACCGGCGTGCGCACCCTCCTGGACACCGGCCACCTGCGCTACACGGAGCTCGACCTCGCCCTGCGCACCCGGTTCGTCAACCCGGGCGGCACCGTCACCATCCAGTTCGACCCCAAACTGCCGTACGCCACGGACAGGATGACCCTGAACGGTGTCGACGCGGCCTTCCTCGAACGGTTCCACCGCTTCGTCCGGCTGCGCCGTGCGCTCGGACTCTCCGACGAGGAGACCGACCGGCTCATCGCCGGAAGCGGCTCCGGCGGACGCCTCGACGTCGCCGCCCTGCGCTCCATCGCCGCCGCCCGGGGCCTCGCCGCCCGGCTCGGCCTCGACACCGACCAGGTCCTCGCCTTCTCCCAGCCGCTCGACACCCATCCGTACCCCGGCGCCGACCGGCCGCCGCTGTACGACCGGCTGTTCCTCGATCCGGCCGTCGTCACCGTCCCGCCCGGCCAGGCCCACCCCTTCCGGCTCACCCCGGACCGTACGGAACTCCAGGAGGTCGGGCCGCTCACCGGCCGGCCCGCCGTCACGGCCGCCCTGCTGGCCGTGCTGCGCGTCACCGACGACGAACTCGCCGCCCTCACCACCGGACCCGACGCCGTCATCGGCGACCGGCTCGACCTGCTCGCCCTCACCAAGCTCGTCGCCTGGGTCACCCTCGCCCGGGCCGCCTCCCTGAGCGTGCCCGACACCCTCCGGCTCGCCCGCTACTGCCGGCCGTTCCGCTGGATCACCGCCCCGGCGGCCGTACGGGACGACGGCGCGGACGGCGAGACGGAGCTGGCCGGCGGCGCCCCCGTGCGCCTGCCCGCCCGCCCCCCGTACACCCCGGGCGAGACCGAACTCGGCGGCGGCGCACCCCTGGCCTTCGACGACCGCGGCCCGGCCGCGGCGGACGCGCCCGCGCAGCCCGTGGACCTGGGCATCGCACGCACCGAGGAGTTCCTGGACCTCGCCGAACGGCTCGCCGAGACCGGACTCACCGTCCGTGACCTCGACGCCCTGCTCCTCGCAGCGCCGCCCGGCCCCGGAGACCAGAGCCCGGTGCCCCGCGACGAGTCACTGGCCGCCACCCTCACCAGCCTGCGCGCCGCCGTCCAGACCGTCCACCAGCAGACCGCCCGCACCACCGACGACAAGGGCGAACTCACCCGCAAGAACCTCGCCCTGCTCGGCTGGGACACCGCCCTCGTCCAGCAGGCCGTCGCCACCCTGCTCGGCACCGTCACCTACACCGCACCCCTGCCCGCGCTGCCCGCGGGACTGGTCCTGCCCCCCGACCTGCCGCTGCGCCACGAGCCGGCCGAGCGCCCCGAGGACGGCCTGCTCACCTTCGGCGGGCCGATGACCCGGGCGCAGCTGGACCGCATCACCGCCCTCAGCACCGACACCGCCTTCCGGACCGCGGTGAACGCCCTGCACGACGCGCCCCGCGCCTTCGTCCGCGACCGCATGAGACTCCTCCGCGTCCCCGTCTTCGCGGCGCCCCTGACCGCTCTGCCCGCCGGATACCGCATCCCGCCGACCCTGACGGCCAAGGTCTTCCACGACCCCAGCCTGGGCGCCCTGCGCAGCCGCGGCTACCTCACCGAGGCGGAGCACGCGCTCCTCACGCCCGACGGCACCCCCACCGAGATCCTGCGGGCGGTCGCCGACCTCATGACCGCCCAGCAGGCCCCGCCCGAGGACGGCAACGCCTTCCTCGACGCCGAGACCGCCGACACCCTCTTCAACGGCGCGGACGTCACCCCCGCCGACCGCTTCCACCTCGTCCTGGAACGCCTCGCCCCCTACCTGCGGCGTACCCTGAGCGAGACCGCCGTCGTCCAGCAGCTCGGCCAGGCCACCGGCCTGGACTCCGCGAGCGCCGACACCCTGCTGCGCACCTGGCTGCGCCCCGCCGGCCGGCCCCCCGCCCTCCAGGACTTCCTGGAACCGGAGTTCACCGACAGCGACCCCGGCGTCTCGGTGACCCGGACCGCCTTCGACCGGCAGTTCCGCATGCTCGCCTTCCTGTACCGGGTGACGCTGCTGCTCGGCCGGCTGCGGGTGACCGCCGAGGAGATCCCGTACGTCTTCGGGTACGCGGCCCAGGGCGGCTGGCTCGACCCGAACACACTGCCCCTCGCCCCTGTGCCGGCCGCTCCTATCGCCCCCCTGCGCACCCTGCTCGACCTCGCCCGGCTGCGCTCCGCCGTCCGCGGCGGAGTCCCCACCCTGCGCGCCGTCTTCGACGTGGCCCGCACCCCCGGCGCCCAGGAACGCGAGGCCGCCGCCGAACTCGCCCGCCGCACCGGCTGGAACGCCGCCGACATCACCGCCGTCGCCCGCGACCACGGCATCACCACGGCCGCCCAGTACGGCGGCGTCGCCGCGCTGAGCGCCGTCCTCGCCGGCATCGCCCTGCTGCGCCGCCTCGGCGTGGCCGCCGAGCGGGCCCAGCCCTGGCAGCGCCCCGAGCTCACCGCCGAGGCCGCGGAGGCGGCCTGGCTGACGGCCAAGTCCCGGCACGCGCCGCGCGACTGGACGGCCGCCGCCACCCCGCTGCGCGACGCCCTGCGGGAACGGCAGCGGTCCGCGCTCGTGTCGTACCTGGTCGCCCATCCACTGCTCGACCGCGACGGCCGGCCCCGCTGGAAGGACGCCGACGACCTGCACGACCACTTCCTGCTCGACGTGGAGATGGGGCCCACCCAGCTCACCACCCGGCTCGCCCAGGCCGTCTACTCGGTGCAGCTGTTCGTCCAGCGCCTCCAGCTCAACCTGGAGCACGCCTACACCTGGCACGGCGACGGCCTGTGGGCCCAGTGGGAGTGGATGAAGCAGTACCGGCTCTGGGAGGCCAACCAGAAGGTCTTCCTCTACCCCGAGAACTACTTCGAGCCTGAACTGCGCGCGGACAAGACCCCGTTCTTCACCGACTTCGAGAACGCGCTCATGCAGCGCGAGGTGACCTCCACCGCCGTCGAGGACGCGGTCAAGGGCTACCTGGAGAGCCTGGACAAGGTGGCTCGGTTGCAGCCCGCCGGTCTGTGCCACGAGAACAAGGAGGGAGACGGCGACCTCCATTTGGTGGGCCGCAGCGCGGCCACGCCCCGCGAGCACTACTACCGACGGAGGGTCGACGGCCGCTACTGGACCCCGTGGGAGCGGATCGAACTCGACGTCGACGGCGACCCGGTGATCCCCGCGCTGTGGAACGACCGGTTGTTCCTGTTCTGGGCGACGCACGAGCTGGTGTCGGAGCAGCAGCAGCTCAAGATGCCGCAGTCCGGCGACCCCCTGGAGGAACCCCCGAAGCACCTCGAGTTCAAGCTGAACTGGAGCCAGTACGTCTCGGGCAAGTGGCAGCACAAGACCGTCTCGAAGGACCTCCTGTACGCGCGGCCGGCCGTGATGTTCGGGGCCGAGGGGGTCCTCAAGCCGGAGCTCTACGCGCTCGCCACAGCCAGTCCGGACGGAGAGAGGTTTTCCCACGACCTCGTGGTGGATTTCCTCTTCGGCAACAGACAGGGCGCTGCCGGCGAGACGTACATCGGCGGTAATTACTACCTCACTCCGCGTCTGGACGCCACGACGTACGGGGCGTTCTTCGACTACTACTCGCCCTACGGGACGTTGCCCGCGCCTCCCCAGACACGGCCGAACTACGGAGAGTTCGTGGGGCGCAGCGACACGTTCGCGTCCTCCTTCATGTTCGACGTCCAGAACCCCTGGACCCGTCCGCACGTGGAACTGATGCGGCGCCCCGTGAGTGCCGGAGTGCCCCGGTTGCGCTGCTCGCACGACCGCAACGACACGCCCACCCGCTTCTTCCAGACGTACACGGACGACATGCGGTCCTTCCTGCTGGTGCCGCAGCCGTACGGCACCGCACACGTACAGATCCTGCCTGTCTATCACCCGTTCACCCAGACCTTCGCCTCCCGTCTGGCCCAGGACGGCATGGACGGGCTCTACGACCGCGACATCCAGCTCGACCCCGAGAAGTTCGGCGTGCCGTTCGACTTCAACGACTGGTACGGCCCCAACACGGACGTCATCCTCGGGGACCTCCCCAAGGAGACCCTCGACTTCGACCGGGCCGGCGCCTACGCCGACTACAACTGGGAGCTGTTCTTCCACGCCCCCCTCCTCGGCGGGGGCCGTCTCTCCACCAACCAGCGGTTCGCCGAGGCGCAGCAGTGGCTGCACCGGATCTTCGACCCGACCGACCGCGCCGATCTGCCGGAACCGCAGCGCTACTGGCGCACCCAGCCCTTCTACCTCACCCAGGACTACACCAAGGAACGCATCGAGGTGATCCTGCGCCGCCTCGCCGAGGGCGGCTGGCACGACACCCCCGAGATCTACCAGTGGCTGACGCACCCCTTCCAGCCGGACGTGGTGGCACGTCTGCGCACCACCGCCTACCAGAAGGCGGTGGTCATGAAGTACCTCGACAACCTGATCGCCTGGGGCGACCAGCTGTTCCGGCAGGACACCATGGAGGCCGTCAACCAGGCCACCCAGCTCTACATCCTCGCCTCGCAGCTGCTCGGCCGGCGCCCCGACGAGGTGACCGGGCGGACCGCGCCGGTGCCGAAGAACTACCGGCAGGTCGTGGAGGGCTCGCCCGGGCTCGCCGCCGCCGTCGTCCGGGCCGAGCACCTGGTGCCGACCGGACCCGCACGGACCGCCACGGAGCACGCCGCACCGCGGATCGCGCCCGGGTTCGGCACGAACTGGCTCGACTACTTCGTCATCCCGCGCAACGACAAGCTCCTGCGCTACTGGGACACCGTGGCCGACCGGCTGTCCAAGATCCGCGCCGGACAGAACATCTCCGGCGTCCAGCGGCGCGCCGCCCTGTTCGGCGCGGCCATCGACCCGGCGCTCCTCGTCCGGGCCGCGGCCGCGGGACTCGGCGTCGAGAGCGTCCTGGACGACATCAGCGCGCCCCTGCCCCCGTACCGCTTCGCCACCATGCTCACCAAGGCGAAGGAACTCACCGGCGAGGTCAAGGCGTTCGGGGCGGCACTGCTCAACGCCCTGGAGAAGCGTGACGCGGAGGCACTGGCCCGGCTCCGCTCCCGCCACGAGACGGCCGTGCTCAAGGCGGCGCGGGCGGTGCGCGAGCAGCAGGTCCTGGAGGCCGACGCGGCCCTCCAGGCCGCGCGGAAGCAGCGGGACGCCGCCGACGGCAAGGTCGAGTACTACTCCACCCGGTCCTACATGAACACCGGCGAGATCGCGCACACCGTGCTCTCGGCCGCCGCCCTCGTGCACCAGGCCGTCGCCGCGGGCGTGGACATGACCGCCAGTGCCATGGGCCTGATCCCCGACGTCAAGACCGGTACGCCCACCACCATGGGCCTCACCTTCGGAGGCCAGAACCTGAGCCAGGCCCTGCACGGGCTCTCCGGTTCCCTCGAGAAGGTGGCCAACAGCCTCAACGGCGCCGGGGCGCTCGCCGCCACCATGGCCGGCTACGACCGGCGCCAGGACGACTGGGACTTCCAGGCCGCCCAGGGCCGTATCGAGCAGCAGCAGCTCGACCGGCAGATCATCGCGGCGGAGATCCGCCTCCAGGTGGCCCGGAAGGAACTGGAGAACCACGACCTCCAGCTCGCCGACGCCCACGAGGCCGACGCCTTCCTCTACGACAAGTACACGAACGAGGAGCTGTACGACTGGATGGCGGGCCGGCTGGCCACCGGCTACTTCCAGGCGTACCAACTCGCGTACGACCTGGCCAAGCGCGCCGAGCGGGCCTTCCGCCACGAACTGGGCGTCGAGGACTCCGACTACATCCGGTTCGGTTACTGGGACACCCTGTACAAGGGGCTGCTCTCCGGCGAGCGGCTGAGCGTCGACCTCGGCCGGCTCGACGCCGCGTACCACGAGGCCAACGCCCGGGAGTTCGAGCTGACCAAGCGGATCTCGCTGGCCCAGATCGACCCGGTCGCCCTGCTCAGGCTGAAGGAGACCGGCAGCGCGTACGTCTCCCTGCCGGAGGCCCTGTTCGACCTGGACACCCCCGGCCACTACCTGCGCCGGATCAAGAACCTGGCCGTGACCGTGCCGTGCGTGGCGGGCCCGTACACCTCCGTCAACCTGACGGCGACCCTGCTCGACAGCACCGTACGGGTCGACCCGCGGCTGACCGACGGGAAGTACGCCCGGCAGCGCTCCGACACCCGGTTCCGCGACAGCACCGGAGCCGGCCGGTCCATCGTGACCAGCACCGGCCAGGACGACTCGGGCCTCTTCGAGACCAGCCTGCGCGACGAGCGGTTCCTGCCGTTCGAGGGCGCGGGCGCGGTGAGCCAGTGGCGGCTCTCGCTGCCCGAGGAGTTCCGGCAGTTCGACTACGAGTCGATCAGCGACGTCGTCCTCCACCTGCGCTACACCGCACGCGACGGCGGCAGCGCGCTCGCCGAGCGGGCCGTGACCGAACTGCGCGCGGCGCTCACACAATGGGCGCACGCGGACGGCGCCTCCTCCCTGTTCCGGGTGTTCAGCGCCCGGCGGGAGTTCGGCGACCGCTGGAGCCGCTTCCTCGCCCCGCAGCCGGGCGAGGCGGCGAGCCTCCGCTTCACGGTGGCCAAGGACCGCTTCCCGTACGTCTTCCGGGACGAGCGGATCACGGTGGCGCAGCCCGAACTGGTCCTCGTCCTGTCCGGGGAGCTGCGGCCCGACGGCCGACGGCGGTACGTGGACTGCTACGGCGACGGGGAGCCGCTGACCGGCACCCTCGTCGCCCGCCGCGGCCACTCCGCGGAGATCGGCCTGGCGGCCGATCCCTCGCTCGGCGGCCTGCCGAAGGGGGCCGTCGACGGGGCGGGCGGCGTGGTCACCGAGGCGGGGGAGGAGTGGGAACTGACCGTGCCGGCCGATCGGATCGCCGCGCTCGCCGCCGACCTGCGGGACGGCTCGGGACTCGCCCCGGAGGCCGTGCTCGACCTGCTGCTCGTGGTCCGGTACACCGTGGCGAAGGTGGAGCGATGACGCTCCCGCCGGGCGGACCGGGCGGACCGGGCGGACCGGGCGGACCGGGCGGACCGGGCGGACCGGGCGGGCCCGGTGTCCCCGGCGGTCCGGGTGTCCCCGGCCGGCCGGGGACCGGTGGCGGGGTGGCGGGGCCGGGTCGGCCCGCCCGGCGGCTGCAGGCCGCCGCGCGCCGGGACGCGGTCGCGGACGACGCCGTGCCCGGCGCCTGGGCCGCCACGGGATCTCTGCCCTTCGCCGGCTTCTGGGGCCAGCCCGCCGACGCCGCAGTGCTCCTCGGCGACGGTCGGGTGCTCCTGGCCGGCGGGGAGGACGGCCGCCGCACGCCCACCGACGCCACTGCGCTCTACGACCCGGGCGCGGGCACCTGGACGGCCGCCGCCCCGATGTGGACCCCGCGCAGGCTGCACACCGTGACCCCGCTCGCCGACGGCCGGGTGCTGGCCGTCGGCGGCATCGGCCACGCCCCCGACGGCCCCGCCGAAGGGCTCGCCACCGCCGAGGTCCACGATCCCGCCACCGGGCGCTGGACGCCCACCGGGGCGCTGCGCCAGGCCCGCTTCTCCCACTCGGCGACCCGGCTCCCGGACGGCCGGGTCCTGGTGGCGGGCGGCGCCACCGCGCGCCCCGGGCCCACTCCGTACACCCTGCGGACCGCCGAGCTCTACGACCCCGTCACCGGCCAGTGGACACTGGCCCGGCCCATGACCGACGCGCGCTTCGGCCACCCGGCCGTGCTCCTCGGCGACGGCCGGGTACTGCTGGTCGGCGGGGTCCTCGCGGTCGGGCGGGGCCGCTACGGGGCGCTCGGCTACTGCGAGACGTACGACCCGGCCACCGGGCTCTGGGCGCCCACCGGCACGCTGGCCGGCGCCCGCAAGGGCCATCAGGCGACCCTCCTGCCCGATGGCACGGTGCTGGTGACCGGCGGTGACATGCGCGGATTCCGCCCCGACGACTGGGCGTTCGACCCGTACAGCCAGTGGGTGACGGAGCGCTTCGACCCCGGCTCCGGCACCTGGAGCACCGACACCGACATGCCGTGGGGCCGCAGCCACCACCGGGCGGTCCCGCTCCCGTCGGGCCAGGTGCTGGTGATCGGCGGCACCGATGACATCTCGCTCGCCGTGGGCTACCAGAACGCGATGGTCTACGACCCGGTCGCGCGCACCTGGTCCACGGAGTTCGGCACGGTGGAGGGCCGTTGGGCCCCGGCCGCGGTCGCCCTCGGGGACGGCCGGGTCCTCGCCGTCGGCGGACTGACCCGGTCCGGGCCCGCCGCCCCCGTACTCGGCGAGGACGAGGTCACCGCCACCGCCGAGATCTACACGCCCGCGAGCACGCGGTGAACCGACGAGGAGGACGAGGTGCGCACGCTCGTGACGGACGGCGGTGACCGGCCGCCGCCCGCGACGGCGGTCACCGGACACTGGGCACCGGCAGGGACGCTGCCCGTCCCACTGGTCTACTGGCACGGTCAGTACGAGGGTCCCGTCACCCTCCACGACGGGCGGGTGCTTGCCGCGGGTGGCGCCGGACGGCTCCTCGAAGCCCTCGCCGACGCGGCGGTGTTCGACCCGGCCTCGGGCACCTGGACCGAGACGGGCAGGCTGCACGAGGCACGCCGCATCCACTCGCTGACGGTGCTTCGCGACGGCCGGGTCCTTGCCGCCGGAGGCATCACCGGCCCGCAGGCATTCCCGCCGAGCGCGGTCGCCGGCAGCGAGCTCTACGACCCCGAGGCCGGGACCTGGACGCCCGCCGCGCCCATGGCCGGTGCCCGGTACGGGCATTCGGCCACCCTGCTGCCGGACGGCCGGGTCCTCGTGGCGGGCGGCAACCGGCTCCGCGACGCACGGACCGTCGTCACCCTGACGACCGCCGAGCTCTTCGACCCGGACACCGGCACCTGGTCGCCCGCCGCCGAGATGGCCGACGCCCGCTGGCACCACATCGTGGCCCCGCTGCCGGGCGGACACCTCCTCGCGGTCGCAGGCCTGGCCGCCACCGGGCAGTTGCTGCCGACCGCACTCGCCCTCTGCGAGGTCTACGACCCGCGCACCGACAGCTGGGCGGCGACCGGGGCGCTGCGCGACGCCCGGTACGGCCACCAGGCCGTCCCGCTGCCCGACGGCACGGTCCTCGCCATGGGCGGCGGACGGTCGCGCTCCGACGACGCCCGCTTCGACCCGTACGGCACGACGAGGGTGGAACGCTACGACCCGGAGACCGGAACCTGGTACGACGAACAGCCGCTGCCGTGGACCCGCAGCCACCCCCGGGCGCTGCCCCTGCCCTCGGGCGAGGTCCTGGTGTTCGGTGGCGCGGACGAGGCCGCCCTGGACGTGGGCTTCCCGAGCGCGCTGCGCTTCGACCCGGTCGCCCGCCGCTGGTCCCCTGCCGGGCCACTGCGGACCGGACGCTGGGCGTTCGGCGCGACCTCGCTCGCCGATGGCCGGGTCCTCGCGGCGGGCGGGGTCTCCCGTGCCGGGTCCGCCACCGCGGTCTTCGCCGCAGCAGTCGGCGCGGGGGAGGCCGAGGTGTTCACGCCATGAGCACCGGACACTGGGCACCGGTCGGCGCACTGCCCTGGGAGCAGGACCTGTTCGGCGCGGCGAGCGGCGCGGTCCGGCTCCCCGACGGCCGGGTCCTCCTCGCGGGCGGGGCGGACGCCCTGCTCGCCGCCACCGCCGAGGCGGCCCTGTTCACCCCGGCCACGGGCACCTGGTCGGAGACGGCGCCCCTGCGCACCGCCCGGCGGATGCACACCACCACCGTCCTCGCCGACGGCCGGGTCCTGGTGACCGGCGGCTACACCGGCCCGCTCTCCTTCCCCGTGCGCCCACTCGGCACGGCCGAGGTGTACGACCCGGGGACCGGTCGCTGGACGGACACCGTGCCCATGAGGCAGGCCCGTTGCGGGCACTCCGCGACACTGCTCGCCGACGGCCGGGTCCTGGTGGCGGGCGGCAGCGACCGCCGCTCGGGGGACTCCGAGCGCTCACTGACCTCGGCCGAGGTGTTCGACCCGGAAGGCGGCGGACGGTGGACCGCGACCGGCGACCTCACCGACGCCCGGACGCACCATCCCGCCACGGCCCTGGCCGACGGCAGCGTTCTGGTGGCCGGCGGCTGGGCCTCGACCCGCCGGGACGGGTCGGGAGGGGCCGCCCTCGCGCACTGCGAGCGCTACGACCCGGGCACGGGCACCTGGACCCGGACGGCCGGTCTTGCCGTGCCCCGCACAGCCCACCAACTGACGCCGCTGCCCGACGGTTCCGTGCTGGCCACCGGCGGCGGCACGAGCGGGGACATCGGACCCGACGGGCGCGTCGACCCGTACAGCCTGGCCACCGCCGAGCGCTACCACCCGGGCTCCGGCACCTGGACCCGCGAGCCGGACATGCCCTGCGGCCGTTCCCTGCACCGGGCCCTCCCGCTGCCCTCGGGCGAGGTCCTGGTGGTGGGCGGCGGCACGGAGCCCCTGTGCGACGCGGGCCTGAGCAGTGCCGTGCTGTACGACCCGCTGACCCGGAGCTGGTCGCCGGCGGCCGGGACGGCGGTGGGCCGCGCCGAGTTCGCAGCGGTGGCACTGGCCGACGGGCGGATCCTGGTGGCGGGCGGCGCGGTCCGCACGGGCCCGTCCACGCCGACGGGCGGCCATCATCGGCTCACGCGCACGAGCGAGCTGTACACCCCGGCCTCTTGAACCTCGGCAGCGGCCCTTCGACGGATCAGTTCGGCCGCCTTCTCGACCGCGTCCCCGGAGCGGGTACGGGCCTGGGCCCGGCGCGCCGAGCGCGGCCCCCTCGATCGCCACGCGGAGGGCGACGCCGTCGAACAGGTCGGAGGGCCCGGGGCTCGCCGACTTCGGGGGCGCGTCTCGTCGAAGATGCTCAGATCTCCGCGCCGTCCTGGGCAAGCTCTCGGCCCGGAGTCGGCCGATCGGCCGGAAAAAGGTGCATGCTGGGCACGAACAGCGATCGAGTACCTGCCTGGAGGTCGAAAGAGTGAACGGCGGCGAGGGGAGACGACGCGTGCCCGGCCGCGCCTCGGCCGGCAAGGGCGCTGCGGCGCACGGCCCGGCCGGTGCCCGCAGGCGGCTCGCCCGGAGCGGCGGCGAGGTCCCCCTCGACCGGCTCACCACACGCGATCGGCTCGCCTGGTTGAACTCCGCCGGTTCCAGGATCGGCACCACCCTCGACCTGGAACGCACTGCCCAGGAGCTGGCCGAGTTCACCGTGCCACGCTTCGCCGACGGCACCGCCGTCGACATTCTGGAGAGCGTCCTGCAGGGCGAGGAAGGCGCACGGTGGACGGGTACGGGCGCCCCGCTCATGCGGGCCACCGCGCTGTGCGCCGTCGAGGAGCTGTCCTCCCTCGAACCGACCCCGGTGGGCGAGACCACCGCTCGCGCCGAAGAGGCGCACGAGACGCTGCTCCACCGCTACTGTCTGCGACAGGGCAGGCCGGTGCTGGTGAGACGCATGAGGAGGGACGACTTCCTCAAGGTCGCGCCGACGGAGAGCGCCGCGGCGAAGATGCGAGCCGCCGGAGTGCACAGCTACCTCGCCGTACCGCTGATCGCCCGCGGGCTACTGCTCGGCAGCGCGGACTTCGTCCGCGGCCCCGGAAGGCCACCGTTCTCCTCCACCGACCTGGCACTGGCGGAACAGCTGGCCTCCCAGGCCGCCGTCTACATCGACAACGCCCGGCTGTACGGACGCGAGCGTGAGCGCGTCGTCTCGTTGCAACGCGCTTTGCTGCCGCGCGTGACCCCGGTGACGCCCGGGCTGCGCGTACAGGCGGAGTACGCGCCCTCGACGGCCCACCACGGCGTGGGCGGGGACTGGTACGACGTCATGGCCCTGCCCGGCGGACGTACGGCCCTCATGGTGGGCGACGTCATGGGCCACGGGTTGCCCGCGGCCGCCACCATGGGGCGTCTGCGGGCGGTGGCCCGCACCCTGATGACCCTGGACATGGCCCCGGAGCGCGTTCTCGCCCGGCTCGACCTCGCCACCCGTGACCTGGAGGACGAGCAGGTCGCCACGTTCCTCTGCGCCGTGTTCGACCCGGCCGACTCCACGTACACGCTGGCCAGCGCCGGGCACCTGCCGCCGCTGCTCCTCGACGGACAGGGCTCCGCCGAGTTCGTGGACGTACCGGTCGGCGCGCCGCTCGGTGCGGGAGTGATCCCGTACGACCCGATCCGTCTGAAAGTACCGAGGGGCGGCAATCTGGTCATGTACACGGACGGCCTCGTCAAGTCCCGCCACGCGGACATCGACCACCAGCTGGACTGTCTGCGCTCCGCGGCGCGCGGCCTGGCCCCCGACGTCCTCGAAGGCGGCGGCCTGATCGGGTGCGCCCCTGCCGACGCCGCCCGCTTCGACGAGGCCGTGCTCCTCGTCGCGACGGCCCCCGCGGAAGACCCGGCCGATGTGCGCGAGTGGCAGTTGCCGCAGGAAGGGCGAGCGGCGTCCGTGGCCCGGAGCCTGGTCACGGACCAGCTTGCCGCATGGGATCTGACGGAGCTCGGCGACGTCTTCGAACTCGTCGTCTCCGAACTCGTCGGCAACGCCCTGCGCTACGGCAACGGCCCGGGCAGACTCCGGCTGCTCCGTGGCGACCGCCTCGTCGTGGAGGTCTCGGACACAGGCCCCGACCTGCCCCAGATCCAGCACGCGGATCTCAGCGACGAGGGCGGCCGAGGCCTCCAGCTCATCAACATGCTGTGCCGCCGATGGGGCTCCTGCCGCACCGTGAACGGCAAGGTGGTCTGGGCGGAACAGAACCTTCCCTCCTGAGGACGGACACCGACGCCGGCGTGACGAGAGCGACGACGCCGCTAGTCGGCCACCGGATGGAGCCGTACCGGATGGAGCCGCACCGGGGGGCGCACCGCACGATCCGGCGCAGACCTCCACAGGAATCCACCCTCACCGAGGCGGCCGCAGCCCCGCCGGACCGCTGCCCATGTCCTTCGAACCCTCGGGCAGCCCGTCGGGCCCCGCCCCGTTGCGGGCGGCAGCCGCGTGCAACGCCCGCAGGGCGATCAGGAGCACGCCGATGTCGTCCAAGTAGACCGGGTCCGGGATCAGGTCGATCGGTGAGACCGTGTAGAGCACCGAAGCCCAGAACAGGGCCTTGGACTGCAACGGGACACCGGCGTCCAGCAGCAACCTCCGAGTCCGGAAGACGCGGATGAGCAGAACGGCCGCGTATCCCGCCACCACGAGCACGAGAACGACGGCCACGATGAGCCAGAGGGAGCTGTCCATGCTGCTCTCCTGCCGGGGAACGTCCAGGCCACGCCGGTCGTCCGCGGCGGTCACCAGGCTACGACGCCGGCCCGCTGTCCGGCCTCGTCGGCCGCTCGCGTCACCGGCTCCTCTCCCCTCCGTGGGGACCGGACACACACGGTCGCGTACGGCGGCCGACAGGCCGAGTCCGGATCGACGGCACCGGTCTCGCGCGACGGCGCACAGGTCCGCCTCCCGGAGGAGTACCCGGAGGAGGGCGGCGAGGCGGTGCCGCCCCGGTTCGCGCTGTGCGGTGGCCGTCCGGACCGGACCGAGCGCACTGCGGTCGCGACCGCTCGGAAGGATGATGGGACCATGGAAGGGCTATCTTTCACTCCTCCCGCCGGGGCGGACGAAGGCGGGCACCTCGGCCCGCCCCCGGCCGCTTTCGCCCTGCTTGCCGCAGACGGAGTGCTCGTCGGGTGGAGTCGTGAGGCCGAGGCCCTCCTGGGGTATCCCGCTTCGCAGGTACTGGGACGCCGGGCGGCGGATCTGCTCGTCACCCCGCACGCCGATCGCGGCAGCTCGGAAGAGCAGTGGCCGGATCAGCAGCTGCGGCTCGGTGGGACACGCAGTGCCGTCGTGGACGTGCGCCACCGCAGCGGACACACCGTGCGTGTGGCGGTCACTCTGCGTCCCCTTACCCCCGCCTCCGACGGGGACTCCACCGGCCGGGTCCCCTCCGCCGTCCTCATGGCGGCCGAGCTGGAGGGGCTCCGCTGGTGGGAGACCCGACAGGCGATGCTGCAGGGGCTCGTCACCCAGTCGCCGGTGACACTGGCCATCTACGGTCCCGGCGCGCGCCTCTTGTGGGCCAACGCAGCCAGTGTCCGGGAGCTCGGCGGCGACCTCACGGCATCGCTGGGCCGCTCCATGACCGAACTCTTTCCCGGCGATGTCCTCACCACCCAGCATCTGGCGCCGCCCGAGGAATTCGTCCAGCAGATCCTCGACACCGGTGAGCCGGTCATCGACGTGCATTTCCGAGGGCGCGCCCCGGCCGACCCGCGGCGTGAGCGCGTCTGGTCCTCGTCCTATTTCCGCCTCCTCGACGGCCGGGGAGAGCCGGTGGGCGTGTGCGAACAGTCCATCGACGTCACCGACCACTACCGTGCGCAGCAGCGCCTCGCGCTCCTCGCGGAGGCCGGTGCACGGATCGGGGCGACGCTCGACCCGTCCGGAACGGCAGCGGAGCTCGCCAGGGTCGCCGTGCCGCGGTACGCCGACGCCGTGCTGGTCGACGTGGCGGCAGAGGTGCTCGAGGGAGAGGAACCGAAGCCCGTCACGGCGTGGGACCTGGTACGCGTGGCCGATTCCGACGGAGAACCCTCCCGGGTGGGCGAGCGGGTCGCGTACGCCGCCGGATCGTCGCAGGCCGAGAGCCTGGCCGGGGGCCGCGCGACCGCGGACGCCGTGGTCGCGCCGACGCGACTGTACGTCCCGCTGATCGTGCGGGGGACGCCCTTGGGCCTTGTCACCTTCGTGCGGGGTGAGGACTCGGAACCCTTCGACGACGGCGACCGGGCGGTGGCAGAGGAGCTGGCGTCGCGGACCGCTGTGTGCATCGACAACGCCCGGCGGTACCGCCGGGAGCGCACCGCCGCGCTCATGCTCCAGCGCAGCCTGCTGCCACGATCGCTGCCCGAGCTGAGCGCGGTCGAGGCGGCGAGTCGCTATCTGCCCGCCGACAGCCACCTCGGCGCCGGCGGCGACTGGTTCGACGTCATTCCGCTGTCCGGCGCACGTGTCGGACTCGTCGTGGGGGACGTCGTCGGCCACGGGCTGGGAGCCGCTGCCACCATGGGGCGCTTGCGCGCGATGGTGCGCACCCTGGCCGAGCTGGACCTCGCGCCCGACGAACTCCTGGCCCGGCTGAACGATCAAGTCGGCAAGGACGCGTCGGACCAGAACGTGAAAGGCCCGGACGGCAGCGGCGCCGTCGGAGCGACGTGCGTCTACGGGATCTACGATCCGGCTTCCCGGACGAGCACCTGGGCGGCGGCAGGACATCCGCCGCCGGCTGTGGTGCAGCCGCACGGCCCCGTCAGCTTCCTCCGTCTGCCACCGGGGCCTCCGCTGGGTGTGGGACGGCTTCCGTACGAGGGTGCGGAAGTGACGCTCGCCGAGGGAAGCCTGGTCGTCCTGTTCACCGACGGCCTCGTGGAGGCCCGGGGGCAAGGCATCGACGTGGGCTTGGGCCGCCTGGCGGCTGTACTCGGGGAGCAGCGAGGCTCGTCGTCGGAGCTGTTGTGCGGCCAGATCGTCGCGGATCTGGTGTCCGACCACGTACGGGACGACGCGACGCTCCTTGTCGTGCGTACCCGTGCGCTGGACGCACGCCAGGTGGCGGCCTGGGAGCTGCCCTCGGACCCCGCGCTCGTCGCACGCGCACGTTCGATGGCCGCGGAACAGCTGGGGCGGTGGGGACTGGACGAGCTGGCCTTCACCACGGAACTGGTGGTCAGTGAACTGGTCACCAACGCGATCCGTCACGCCTCCGGCCCGATCGGGCTGCGCCTGATCCGGGACCGTTCCCTCATCTGCGAGGTCTCCGACTCGCAGCACACCTCACCGCACGCCCGTTACGCAGGCAACGACGAGGAGGGCGGACGCGGACTGTTCATGGTCGCCCAGCTCACCGAGCACTGGGGTACGCGCTACATGCCGACGGGCAAGACGATCTGGGCGGAACAGGCCTTGCCCGTGCCTTGACGGCCACGCGCCGCCCGCCGTGGGTGGAGGAGTTCGAGGCATGCCGGGCCGCCGCCCCGGAAGGCGGCGAAGGCCCGGTCGGTGAGAGGTTCCAGGGCTCGTGGGGCGACACCTCGCCCACGGGCCTGGCTCATGACGTGTGCAGGCGCACGGCCAAGGCGGCGATGTCGTCGTCGAGGCTGCCTCTGCTGTGACGGAGGAGGTCGCGGTGCAGGGTCGTGAGCAGATCACGGGGAGGGGCGAGGGGCTGTCGGCGCATCCATGCTGTCAACGGGAAGAACTCACCGTCTCGGGCGCGGGTTTCGGCGATCCCGTCCGTATAGAGGAGGAGGAGCTCGCCGGGAGCGAAGTCGAAGGCGTCCGCACGGTACTGGTCGCCGATCAATTCCGCGAGGCTGAGCAGGGGCGAGGGGACGGACGGCTCGAGGACGCGTACGGTCTTCAGGCTGTGGACCAAGGGCGGGGGGTGTCCGCAGTTGACGATCGTGATGCGGCTGCCTTGATGCGGGATCTCGACGAGCAGCGCGGTGGCGAAGCGTTCCATCGGTGCCTCGGGCGGATGGGCGGCGTTGTGCCGGGCACAGCTGGCATCGAGCCTGCGGGCGATGGCGGCCATGGAGGCCTCGCCGTGTGCCGCCTCCCGGAAGGCGTTGACGATCGCTGCGGCCGCCCCCACTGCCGGCAGGCCTTTGCCCCGCACGTCGCCGATGAGCAGCCGCACCCCGTACGGAGTGTCGACCACCTCGTAGAAGTCCCCGCCGATGCGGGCCTCTGCGGCGGCCGCCAGGTACAGCGATTCGATCTCGACGTTCCGGAAACGGTGCGGCAGGGGCCGCAGCACCACCTGCTGGGCCGCGTCGGCGACGAGCCGTACCTGAAAGAGCGTGCGCTCCCGTTGAAGCCGGACATGGCTTCCGTATGCGGCGGCCACGGTGACCGCGACGATCCCCCCGCACGTCCACCACGTCCCCAGATCGGGGAAGACGAGACTGAGGCCGATCATCAGGAAGAGACAGACGGTCCCGAGCAGGACGGTCGGGAGGACCGGCCACATGGCGGCGGCCAGAGCCGGAGCCGAGGGCAGGAGACGGCTGAAGGCCAGCTCCGGCGGCGTGGCGTAGGCCAGACTGGCGATCACGACGGTCAGAATCACCGGCGACAGCCGCACGAGCCTGCCGTAGCCGTGGCTCCGACGGAGCCGCGGCCGTCCGGACTCGATCATGAATCCCAGAGTATCCGCGAGGGGCCCGCTCAGCGACGTGACGAGCGGGCCCCGTGTGCGACAGAGCACGCCTGCCGGCTTGCGAGGACGCGCCCGCGTGATGCGTCACTGACGCGTAGGAACAGGAAGGTCACGGACAGTGTCATCGAGTGCCAGGAGCGTCTGCCAGGAGCATCCTTTCTGCCGCGTCAGGCTCGCGGACGCCCAGCGGATGGGGTCCGGCAGCAGACCAACCCCTTCATCGAGCAGTCGACTGAGCGCTTGGCTCCTGCGCTTCGGCCGTCGGCGACGGCGGTGGCACGGCTGCCTCGACCGTGGCCGGCATTGCCCCGCTGATCTGGGGATCGGACGGGGAGGCTCCATCCGGGCGCCGGCCTCGCTCTGCGAAGCCGTGGCATCAAACCGACCACCGGACGCAGCCCTCATAGGGGCAACACGGACCCTGACACGAGGGAAAGGCCGATCAGCCGCCGTGTCGTGGACGCCGCCCTCATGCTTGACGCCACTGTCCGTCCGCACCCGTGGGATCGGTTCGCCCTCCCTTCTGCCAGGGGCCTTTACACCGAGGCCACGACCGCGGACGGCGACCTCGCCGGCATCCGCATCGCGGCCGGCTTCGATCGCGATCAGGGTCCGATCGCCCCGCAGACCCGCCGCGCTTTGTCCGCCGCGCTGGACGACCTGCGAGCTGCCGGTGCCGTGGCCGAGGAGGTGCCGGTCTTCCTTTCGGCTGCACTTCGGTGTGGACCCGACCGGGTGTGCTCGGCAAGCGGGCCAGGCCATCGAGGTCCTCCTCCGTCACCACGTCAGGTTCCTCAACGGCGTCCAGGAGCACACCAATCGCCTCATCGAGCATGCGGGAGTAGGACCGCGTCAGCTAGGGCACGGCGCGCGGGTCAGCACGAGCGCGACAGTGACGCTCGCTCCGGCGAGGATCAGGGAGGGGAACTCTCGGCGTGAGCGGAACGCGTCCCGGGTGAGGACGGTGAACAGGGCGCACAGGGCGAACTCCAGGCCGTTGACCGGTGCGGGCAGTGCCGAGGCCGGATTCCTGGTCGGCCGACGGCCGCATCGACCCCGCCGCGGAAGTGACCGACAGATCAACAGCGCAGGACATCCGAGGGCCATAGGGTCATGGGCGCCGCATCAGGACCGATCGACGTCAGCGAAGCCGGCTGGGGCAACCGCCCCTCTCCGGTGGCGATCACCAGCCGTGGCTGATTCGCTGGAAGTGGTGGGCCTCCGTACCAAAGTCCTCTCGGTTTCCCCGAACGCCGACTCATCGGAAGGATGGGCGGACGATGGCAGCACCTCAATGGCGGAGACTGGTCGATCACATCCAGAGCGTTCCCGAGGGCGTGTACGAGACGAACGTGCCGGGGACCGGTTACGACAACAGGACACAGTTCGGAAGGCAGTTCGGCGAGGACGGCGAGCCGTGGTGCGTCATGTTCAACTGGGACATGTACGCCGACGTCGGCCTGGACCACATCGTTCCCAAGGTCGACAACGTCTCCGTCTTCACCGAATGGGCCAGGACGCGCGATCAGTGGTCCGACTACCCCTCCATCGGGGCGTGGACGAACCTGTCCCACGGCGGCCACACCGAGGTCGTGGTCGGTTTCGACGAGACCCACGTCTACACCAAGGGCGGCAACACCGTTCCCGAGAACGCCGAAGACGCGGGCCAGGGCTACGGCGTCTACTCGCACCGTACGGAGCGGCGCAACATGAAGGTCGTGGGTTACTTCGCGCCGGAGTTCGAGGACGGCTGCCCGCCCACCGCCGACCCCGACGATCACCGGGGCGGCACGGCCGTCGCCTCATGGCGCTGGCCCGGTCCAGTACTGCCGCGTTCGGACATCGCGGTGACAGCTTCGGAGGTCGTGTTCGGCGCGCGGAACACCTCGGTGAGAATCGTCCAGGGCGCGCTCGCCGAGGAAGTGGGGCTTGACTACGCTGCCGCACCGGGCACGTTCGGGCCGCGTACGAAAGCGGCGGTGGCCGCCTTCCAGCGGAAGCTCGGCTTCACCGACGGCGACGCGGACGGTGTGTTCGGGCGCTTCTCGCTCACCGAACTGGGCCGTCGGCAGAGCTTCACGGTCCGCGGGCTGAGCTTCTTCGACCGGCCTGCCCTGCCGGACGGCGAGGTCGCAGGGCACTCCGCCATCCCCCTGTCGAGCGTCAAGTTCGATCACGTGCAGGACGGAAGCACCACGGCGGCGGCCAAGGAGGCCTGCCGCATCCTCCGCGTGCCGGAGACTCATTGGGTGCCGGGCATCCTGGTCGCCGCCCGGCGCGAGTCGTCGTACCGGTTCAACGCGGTGAATGACTGGGACAGCAACGCCACCGGGCCCAAGCAGAGCGACGGCCATCCACGCAACTGCTCCCGCGGAGTCATGCAGGTCATCCCGCCGACGTTCGCCTCGCACCACCAGCCTGGCACCTCAGAGGTCATTTACGACGGCGTGGCCAACATCTGCGCAGCCATGAACTATGTGATGGCTCGATACGGCGTGTACCGCGACGGGACGAACCTCGCAGGCCGCGTCTGCCAGTTCGACCCCAACCGCGGACCGTGCGGCTACTGATCACGGTCCCCGAAGGGACGCCCATCATGTCCAAGGTCGTCAATCTGTCGGAGCTGTACCCAGGCGCGCACAATGACAGCGTCCTGGTGGTCCAAGAGGCCCTGGCCCAGGCGGTGGGACTCGACTTCAGCTCGGGCCCGGGTGTCTACGGTGAACGCACCAGAGAGGCCTACGCCAAGTGGCAGCAGCACCTCGGTTTCTCCGGCGCGGACGCGGACGGACTCCCGGGAATGCAGTCGCTCAAGAAGCTCGGTGCCCGCTTCGGGTTCGAAGTCCGAGGCGAGGGGGAGTCGGGAAGGGTGCCCTCCCCGGTGCCCGGGCACGGCGTCACCTACCGTTACGGCATCCAGAATCCGCGGTACCTGGCCGGCTACCACACCGGGGACGACTACGCCTCGATGCAGGGAACTTCGGTGGTCGCCGTCCGCGACGGCTCCATCCAGTGGTCCAACGACAACGGCGGCGCCTACGGCCGCTGGGTCGGCCTCCAGGCCGACAACGGCCGGGTGTACGTCTACTGCCACCTCTGGCAACGGGGCGTCATCACCGGCCAGCAGGTCAGGGCGGGCCAACAGCTGGGCAAGGTCGGAGCGACCGGCAACGTCACCGGCCCGCACCTCCACTTCGAGGACCACCCGCCGGGCCCCTTCGTCTATGCGCATACCCGCAAGCCGGCGTGGTGAGGCGGCCGGAGCCACCGTGCCGGGCCAGTGCTCCGGCGATGGCCCGGCACGGAAGCCCACCGCGGACGGAGGATGAAGTGGGGCGAGCGGAGCAGTGTGCACGGCTGCGGGCCACCGCGTGGGGAGGACCGTCTCAGGGCGCCCATCAGGCCCGGCGTCACGTTCAACCATCGGAGACGCCGAGATGACCGTGCTTTTCTTCGACATCGGGGCGACGCTGGCGGATGTCAGTGTTCGAAGCCGACGGCTCCCTCCGTTTCCGCCCCCGGCCCCGTGCTCTTGAGGTCACCTGTGTAGGCGGCAACCATGTGCGACCCTGCCGGAGGACACCGCGGCGTGTGCCACCACGGCCGGGTTGATGCACTGCTGTCCGCGGTCGGACCCGGGCCGGTCGTGCCTGACCGTCGGGCATGTCCGGTACGACGTGGGCGGCGGGGGCGACCGCGCCGCCGGTGGCAGCGGTCAGGCGACGAGGCCGAGCCGCGGACCGCCCCGGTCGTGCAGTCGTCTGAAGAAGGCCAGCACGCCCGCGGAGCCGCCGGCCCAGGTGGCACTCGACCGGGTGAGGCCGGTGTCCGGGAACACGGGCCGGGACCAGGTGCCGCCGCTGCGGCTCAGGATGAGCAGGGCGACGGTCTCGGCCGCGTCCCAGAACTCCTCGGACGCGGACGCCTCTGCGACGTCCACCATCAGGTCGCCCACTCCGGCCAGTCCGCAGCACTGCGTGACCAGCGGCATCCGCGGTGCCAGTGCGGCGCAGGCGCGCGCGGCCCGTTGGGCGAGGTCGAGGTACCCGGGCTCATCGAGGAGTTCGGCGGCCCGGACGAGTACGGTCCCGATGCCGGCCAGGCCCCGGCACCACGAGCCGTAGCGGCGTGTAGCTCCCGGCTCGGCGGCCGCTGCGATGATGTCCGGTGTCACGGCGGCCAGGTGTGCGGCGGCCTTCTCGGAGCGGCTGATCGCGTCAGGGTCCCCGGTCGCGTCGCCGTACTCGAGCAGGAAGCAGGTGATGCCGGCCTCGCCGTGCGCGATGCCCTCGCGGAGTGCGGCGCTGCCCGCCGTGTCCGGGCCGGTCGGGGTCAGTCGGGCGGCGCCCGACGCGAGCATCCGGTCGCAGCCGGCGGCGATGGCGAGGTGCCGGTCCGCGGCGTGTCGGTGACCGGACCGGAGGGCGTGGCGGGCGAGCAGCAGCCGGCCGAGGCCGATTCCGGCGGCGCCCGCGATCAGGTCCGCCTCCGGCGGTCCGCCGTCCGGTGCGCGCTCCGGCAGGACGGGGTACCCGGACCGCGGGGCCGCGTCCGTCCCCGTACTCGCCCCTGCCTCCGCGAGGAAGAGTTCGACGCCGGTGCGCCCCGTGTAGAAGCCGGGTGACAGGTTCCTGGACTGTTCCGCCGTCCACTGCGCCAACGCGGCGACGGTGGAGCGCACATGGGGCCGGTGCGCATGGTGGAGGAGTTCCAGTCCGAGTCCCGAACTGCCGCCGTAGACGTCGATCGAGGTCGGGACGTTCAGCTGCGCGGCCTGTACCGGGTCCATGATCGCCTGCGCTTCACCGACGCAGAACGAGGTCGTGTGCTCGATGATCTCGTCCAGCAGGTCGTTGTCGATCCGGGGGCGCGCGGGCCGGGGTGCGGTGACGGCCGTGCCGGTGCGCAGGCGGTCGGCGGCGGTGGTCCGTACGGCCGGGTCGAAGCTCAGGAGGCCGGTGATCGACGACCGGATCTCCCGGTGGGCGCGCCCGGGCAGCGCCGATGCCAGGCAGGCCAGGGTCCGGTCCCGGTTGACCCCGTGGTCGGTGTCGACGATCACCGGGTCCATGCCGGTGGCGGCGAAGAAGAGGGTCGCGCCGAGGGCGTAGTAGTCGTCGGCGGGGGCGGCCGGTCCGGTCGCGCGCAGAACCGGCTCGCTGTATCCGGGGGTCGCCCCGCCCGGGCCGGCGCCGTCCCATTCGCTGATCCCGAAGTCGATCACGTGGCAGTGGTCGGGGCCCGAGTCGTCGAGCACGACGTTGTCGGGCTTGAGGTCGCGGACGACCACGTTCCTGCCGTGGATCGCGTCCAGGACGCGCAGGAGCCGGGAGGCGAGGACGGACAGGGAGCGCGCCGGCCGGGTGTCGTCGTCCCGGTAGGGGCCGTTCCGCAGAACCTCCCTGCGCAGGTCCCGGTCGCCGCAGCTGCTCATCACCAGGTACTCGTCCGTCTGGTGAGCGAAGTAGTCCAGTGCGCGGGGCACGCCCGTGACGCCGTCGAGCGCGGTGAGGACCGTGCGCTCGTTGCGCAGCCGGTGGCGGGCGTCCGTACCGGATTCGTCCTCGCCCACGAAGGCCCTCGCCTGTTTGACCACCACCGGCCGTCCGAGGGTGCGGTCGACCGCGCGGTAGACGTTGCCCCGGGGCGCACGCGCGATGCCGGCGGTGACCGTGTAGCGTCCGCCGCCGAAGCCGGCCGCGGACGGCTCGTCACCGTGTCCGGAGTCGGGTGCGAAGGGGTCCTCGGCCCAGGGCGGGCACCTGTAGCGGCCGACGGCCAGGCCGTCGAAGATCCGGCCGTCCGGCCCGGTCATGATGGATTCGAGCCGCCCGCTCCGGCCGGTCCGGTAGTCGCCCGTGAAGGGGCCGTAGCGGTAGTAGACCGGGGCCCTCGGGTCGACCCGCCGATCGCTGACGACCCGAGGGCCCTCCCGGCCACGCAGTACGGCGGCGAGTTCCCGGCCGATCTCGACCACGGCGTCGGCCGGGGGATAGACGGTGATCGCCTTGCCGACGGCTCCGGCGCTCACCACTCCGGAGTTGAGGCGGCGCAGCGTCTCGGGGTCACGGGCGAACTTCGCATGGCAGACGTGTCGGGACAGCACCGGCAGGACGAGCCGGATCACGGCGTCGAGGTCGCCAGGACGCGCCGATACGTGCAGTTTCCAGCCGTGTTCCATCACCGGCATCCGCGGATCGTTCAGATACGACCATGTGCCGTCGGACCAACCGCTTCGGCCGGTGATGGAAACGGCCACCGCTACGAGTTCAGGTCGCAGGCGAAGCGGGTGGTGGCGGTCACCCAGGGGTCGGAGAGACACGCCGAGTATTCGCGGTCGCTGCGGTCGTCGTCCTCGAACGCGATCGCCTCGTCGTCGATCTCGAGCGGACCCGCGTCGCGGAATCCGTCGGCTTCCAGAAGTTCCGGCACGGCTAAGGGCATGTGACGCCTCCATGGTGTGTCGTGCGCTGAGGAGCAGGTAATGGCCGACGTGGGCCGGTGGACCCGCCGGGCCAAGGACTTGCTGAACAAAAGTAGGGAGGGGTGGACTCGCTGACAAGGGGGCGGGCGGGACTGCTCTAGAGAACTCCAACCCCGGCACCGACCCCGGCGAAGGCCGCAGAACTCACCCTCGCCCAGCTCCGGGCAGCCCTCGTCGGACCGCGCGATTGAAGCGGCCGGTGTCCTGGAACGAGAGCACTCGTGAGTGCCGCCTGCTGGACGGTCAGCGAAGTGGGATACGGGGTGCTCGCCGCCCTCGACGAGCCGCAGTCGTCCCCTGCACCCCTGATCGGCATGGGCCCGGCTCAGTGGTTCTTTGCGCGTCACCGCTGCCGGCGGACTGCTGTCGAGGGGTGCCTCGCAGGGTTTGACGTACTGTCCGGGCTCCTGGACGTCGCTCGTGGACGTCCTACGACCGGGCCTGGCCGGTACGTCGCGGATGCTCTGGCCACGGAGACCGCGTCGGCGGACACCATGACCGTCTTCGCCCTGATCGTATAAGCGGACTCCATCACGATGCGGCAGGGCTGCCCCGGTAACTCGACTACAAAGCCACCAGTTTGGCTTCCTGGTCCCTGAGATGTCTTTGCGGCCCCTGACGTGCGAGGCGTCGACCCCGTCCTCCTCGAAGCCCGCAGCCCCGTGCCGTACGCGCCCACCACCATCGTGGGCAGGGTGTCAGTCGCGGAACTCGTCGCCCGGTCGTAGAGGAAGGGAGCGCGACCTCCTGAGCGTTCTCAACGAGCCGGTCTTCGAGGCGACGCCGGTCGGTTCGACGGAGAAGGGCCACAGGCCCCGGTGACGGCCGGGTCGCCGCCCTCTGCCGGTTTCGGGCGCCGTGGACTCCCGTAGTTCCCGGAGACGTCGACATCGCTGCTGGTGCCGCGCAGCTACGAGGTGAGGATGGCGCCGATCGGCAGGTACGTGCCCGGAATCCCGCTCGACGATTGGCCGGTTTTGGCAGATCCCGGACGGACCACCTCCGGTGGATTCTGTAGCCCGTGCACTCCCGGCGAATCGTAGGAGGTACCACATGTCCATCATGTCCATCACCCGCGCGGACGAGATCGTCACCGCCTGGCTCCAGGGCGCCGAGACGGCCTTCGGCGCCGACAACCCGGCCGGCCCGCTCTACGTGGGCGGTGCGGCCGGAGAGGCCGCGCTGACCGACGGCACCGAGGCGCTGCTCACCGGGTGCAGCAGCTGTACGGGCTCGCTGCACAGCTACTGCTGCTGACGAACCGTCGTACGGCACCGGACGCACCACCCGGGGAGCCCTCAGGGGCTCCCCGGCCCGACGAGGCCCGACGAGGCCCGACGAGGCCCGACGAGGCCCGACGAGGCCCGACGAGGCCCGACCACGCGCAGCCGGCCCCGTGTGCGGAAACCCGACCCAGACGTCAGGAGAGGACTCAGCATGGTGGAACCGGTGGCAGCGGCCCGCGCGGCCGACGGACCGCCGCCCGAGGGATGGTTCGCGGGCCCCGTGGACGCCTTCGCGGCCCCGCTGTTCGCGGAGCTGGACGACCGGATCCCGGGGATGGCCGGGCTGGCCTCCGACGAGCGGGAAGTCCTGCGCGAGGCGACACGCGAGGCCCTCCGTCGTACCCTTCAGCTCCGGCTCAACCGGGTGCTCCTGCTGGAGCTGCGGGCTGCCGCCCTCGCCGGCGACCTGCCCGGTACGGACCCGTCCGCGCGATGGGACGCCTTCCTCCGGCAGGCCTCCGCGCCCGGCTTCTCCGAGACCCTGCACCGGCGCTACCCGGCGCTGCGCCGACGGGCCTTCGCCTCCGGACGCCTGCTGACCGAGGGCGCCCTGGAGCTGGGTGCGCGGCTCGCCGCGGACCGGCGGGCCGTCGCCGGCCTGCTCGGGGGCGATCCCGGACCGCTGCGCGCCCTGGAGCTAGCCCGAGGGGACACCCACCACGGTGGCCGGGCGGTGGCGCGGCTGGTCTTCGAGACCGCCTGCGTCATGTACAAGCCGCGACCGGTGGAGGTGGACGCCGCGCTGCGCTCCTTCGTCGCCGCCGTCCCCGGCGCCGAGGACCTGGGCGTACCGAGGGTGGTGGTACGGGACGGCTACGGCTGGGCCGAGCACCTCGGTCACCGCCACTGCCAAGGAGAGGCGGAACTCGCCCGCTTCTACCGCGCCCTGGGCGGCTGGCTGGCGGTGATGCGGCTCCTCGGCGGGACCGACCTGCACGCCGAGAACCTGGTGGCCCACGGTCCGGTGCCCGCCGTCGTCGACGCCGAGGCCCTGTTCACCCCCGATGTCGAGGTTCCGCCGAGCGGGCGCGGCGACGCCGTGGACCGGGCGGCCCGGACGATCCGCAACACCGTGCTGCGCACCGGCATCCTCCCGCTGCGCACCGACGGCTACGCCCTCGCCGGCGTGGACCTCTCGGCCGCCGGTGGTCTGCCCGGTCAGCAGCCGCAGATCCGCGTCCCGGTCATCACGGACGGAGGACGGGACACCGCCCGCATGGAGATCGCCGCGGTGGACCTGCCGCCGGCCCGCAACCACCCCAGCCCCGAGCCGGTGCTGATCCGACACTGGAACCAGGTGCTGACCGGCTTCGACGGGCTCACCGCGGCCCTGGCGGAGCTCGACGCGGGCGGTGGACTCGACGCGCTGTTGCGGGTGTTCGACGGCTGCCGGGTCCGCAGGATCCGGCGGCCCACGCAGACGTACACGGACATCGGCCGGATGCTCTGGCACCCGGCTTCGCTGCACGACCCCGACGCCGCCCTGGCCCGGGCCCGGGACATCCTCCATCGCAATGCCCTCGCCGCCCCGGGCGCGCCCCGCGAACCGGCCGTGATCGACCAGGAGATAGCGGACCTCCTGGTCGGAGACATCCCCGCGTTCGGCGAACGGGTGGACGGACAGCGGTTGGACGCCTTCCTCACCGGGTGGCGGCGGGCGGACCTCACCCGTGAGCGCGACACCATCCGCAGCGCCCTGGTCGGCGCCTACCTGAACGAACGCAGGCTTCCCGACCGGGTACGGACGCCCGCCCGCACGCCGCACGCCGAGGACCTGGACAGGCGGCGCCGCACGCTGGCGGCCGAGGCCGTGCGGACGGTCTGCGAGGCGGCCGTGCGCGGTGCCGACGCCACCGCGACCTGGATCAGTCCCGTGCTCACGGACTACGGCTGGGCCGTCCGCCCGCTGGGCGCGGACCTTTACACCGGGCAGGGCGGCGTCGCCCTCGCCCTCGCGGAGTACCAGCGGGAACAGCGGGCCGGCCGAGCCGATCCGGTGGCCGGTGTCGAGTCGGTGCTGGCCGGCACCCTGGAGGTACTGTCCGCCACCGAGGACACCACGCCGACCCGCCAGCTCGGCGGGTTCACCGGCATCGCCTCACAAGTGTGGACGTGGAGCGCACTGCACCACCTCCTCGGCACACCCGGCCTCCTCGACCGCGCCCGCGCCAGGGCCGCGCTGCTGACCCCCGAGGCCATCGCCGAGGACCGTGCCCTCGACGTGCTCAGCGGCGCGGCCGGCGCGGTCGTCCCCCTGCTCGACCTCGCCGAACTCACCGGCGAGGAGCGGTGGTTGGAAGCTGCCGCGGAGGCCGGTCGGCATCTGGAGCGGACCGTGGTCGTCGACGACCGCGGAGCACGGTGGTCCACGGTGATGTTCCCCGAGGGCATCGGCGGATTCGCCCATGGCGCCACCGGCGCCGGGTGGGCGCTCACCAGACTCGCCCTCTCGTCCGCCGGGAGCCCGGCCGACCGGCGTCGGTGGTACGAACTCGGCACTCTGGCACACGACTTCGAGGAGTCGCTGTACACGCCGGAGGTAGGCGCCTGGGTCGATGCGCGGATCGGAGGAGACGTCGACCATCCCACCGCGTGGTGCCACGGCAGCACGGGCATCGGCCTGGCCGCCCTCGACCTCCACCGGCGCACGGGCGATCCCCGCCACCTGGACACCGCGCTCCGCTCGGGGCCGGCCGGCCTGCGCGAGGGGTTCGGCTGGAGCCACACCCTCTGTCACGGCGACCTCGGACTCTGGGAGCTCCTGCACCACCTGCGCGGCCTGAAGGGGTACGAGGGACCGTCCGCCGCACAGGCCGACGCAGAGCTGATCACCGGCATCGAGCAGCGCGGTCCGGTCGGTGGCCTCGCCAAGGAGGCGTTTGCACCGGGTCTGCTCCCCGGGCTGTCCGGGGTGGTGCACCACCTGCTCCGGATGCACCCCGACGCACGCCTGAGCTCGCCTCTCCTCCTGGCCCACCCCGAGAGGCCGGACACCACCTGACGCGACCTACCGCCTCGGATGTCGAACGGCGGCGGACTCGGCGAGAGGGTCGGCCGCCGGCGCCCGGGAACGACCCGCTCTCGGATCGGCCGTCGTCGATGGAGCCGCAGCCGGTCGGCGGCCTCGCCGTACCATCGGCACCATCGGCATGGAACCCTTCCGCCGTCGGCCTCGGTCGCCGGGCCGCTGGCGGCGTCGCTGGGCGCCTCGGCGCTGGTCGTCGGCGTGGTCACGGGCGCCGGAGCCGGAAGCCCACGAGCGGGAGGCGGCTGCCACGGCCGTACTGGCGGCGGATCATCAGGCGGGGACCGACGTCTGCCGAGGGAGTTCTGGACGTACGCCGCGTTCACGGCCGCCACCACGACCGAGCTCGCCACCTTCGGCGTCCTCTCCTCCACCTGGTTCAACGGCACCTGCTGTCCGCCGGGAGCCCGGCAGCCGTGCTCGTCCATTCGGCACACGCCATCGCCCAGGCGGCCTCATCCGCGTCCCCCGTCGCGCTGACTCTGCGGCGCGCCGCAGAGTCAGCGGCGCGCGGCACCGGCCCTAGTGAAAGGGAGAGGAAACCCCCGATCCGTCGGAGGACACCATGCATCAGCGCCGCCTCGCGGTCGTCTCGCTCGCCGCCGTCACCCTGTGCACCGCGGTGTGCGGCGGCTGCTCCAGCAGCACGAAGACCACCGGTGAGGCAAGCTCGTCCACTTCCACCTGCTACGACGTCTGCGCCACGGCCTGGCCACCCGCCCTCACCGCAAGCGCGCCCACCACCGTCAACGGTGCCGACCGGGCCAAGCCGTCCATCACCACCGCACGCACCGACGGCAAGACCCAGATCGTCTACAACGGACACCCGCTGTACTACTTCGAGGGCGACCAGGCCAAGGGGGACACCAACGGCGAGGAACCCAGCGCCTTCGGTGCCAAGTGGTACGTGGTCAATCCGGCCGGCAACAAGGTCGAGGGCGACTGATCCGCATGGCCGACGACGAACGCCCGATGCGAGGAGGGACGCGGCGCGGGCAGGCGGTACGGGTCGTGCTCTGGGCGCTTCTGCCGGTCGCGACGGTGGTCGGTGTGTACTGGTTCGGACGAGCGCACACTCCGGCCTACGCCACCAGCCTCTTCGGCACCCGCTTCGGCGACGCCCAGCAGCTGAAGGCCGAGCTCGGTACCGCCCTCCTCGGCCTCGCGCTGATCCAACTGCTGCTCGCACTCTGGCTGTACGGCCGGCTGCCCGGCCTGGGGACGGCGCCGCGGCCGGTCGGACGGATCCACCGACTCGTCGGCCTCGCGGCCTTCCTGCTCTCCCTGCCGATCGCCCGGCACTGCCTGGTCGCCTACGGGGTGGAGCTGACCGACGCCCGCACTGCCCTGCATTCGCTGAGCGGCTGCTTCCTCTACGGAGCCTTCGTCGCCAAGGTGATCGTCGTCCGGCACCGCCGGCTGCCGGGCTGGGTCCTGCCCGTGGCCGGCGGCACCCTGGTCCTGACGATCGCACTGGTCTGGTACTCGGCGGCCTTCTGGTATCTCGACACCTCCAACGCGCCGGGCCTCTAGGCCGTGTTTTAGAAGTCGTGGACTTGTCTGGGTGGCCGTCCGGGGAAGTGCCGGATGGCCATCCAGATGGTGAGGTCGCGCGCGATGTCGCCGATGCTGGTCGAAGTGGCGACCTCATGCTCGCGGCGGCTGGCATCGCGGCGGACGACCTCGTAGCCTCCTTCGTCCAGGACGGCCACTGAGGCGAA
The DNA here is from genome assembly GCF_000830005.1 of Streptomyces vietnamensis. NCBI lineage: Bacteria > Bacillati > Actinomycetota > Actinomycetes > Kitasatosporales > Streptomycetaceae > Streptomyces > Streptomyces vietnamensis. Next base: position 8,476,515 of record NZ_CP010407.1, read on the forward strand.
CCAGACGGGGGCGTCCTCGTCGGGCTGGATGACGACGAAGGTGTTGTCGGTGTCGTTGAGGTCGCTGATCATCATGAACAGCGCGTCCTCGGAAGGGTCGTCGATGCGGTCGCCGTTCTCGCTGTCGGCGCCGTAGTACTGAGCCCCCATCGTCGCCTCTCCCTCACCCTGTCGACCCTGGTCGCGGTCAGCATGGCATGAGGAACTGACAGTTCGGGCCGGTCAAAGCCATTCGCCGATCGCGGCGATCAGGACGGTGGCCTCGAAGCGGACTGCGAGTTTGTCGAACCTGGTGGCCACCGCCCGGTTGCGCTTGAGCCGGTTGATCCCGCACTCGACCGCGTGCCGGGCCTTGTAGTCCTCGCGGTCGAAGGCCGGAGGCCGACCGCCGGCCTTCCCGCGCCGTTTGCGGTTTCTGGCCTGGTCGGCAGGCTCCGGGATCGTGCACGCGATCCCCCGCTTTCGCAGGTAGGCCCGGTTGGCGCGGGAGGAGTACGCCTTGTCGCCTCGCACTCGCAGCGGTCGGACACGGGGACGTCCTGGTCCGGTGCGGGGGACTCGGATGCCTTCGAGGACGGCTGTGAACTGAGGGCTGTCACCGCGCTGGCCTGCAGTGATCAGCAAGGACAGCGGCCGTTGGCCTTGTTCGCAGGCCAGGTGGATCTTGGTGGTGAAGCCTCCCCGTGAACGGCCCAGGCCGTGGTCATCGGGCTCGGTGCGGGTTCCGCCCGGCGGTTCGTTCTGGTCCTGGCCGTTGCGGCGGGCGCCCGCGGCATGCTGATGGGCTCGGCAGATCGTGGAGTCGACGTTGACCTCCCACGTGATCAGCCCGGCCGCGTCCGCCCGGGCCTGCAGCCTGGTCAGCAGCACGGTCCAAGTGCCGTCGCGTTGCCAGTGCCGGAAGAGCCCATAGACCGTCTGCCACGGCCCGTACTCCTGCGGCAGATCCCGCCACGGAGCACCGGTCCGCACCCGCCAGCGGATCCCGTCGATCAGCCTCCGTCGACCAAGCGCCGGCCGCCCTAACACCGCGACCGGCAGCAACGGCTCCAGCACCGCCCACTGCCCGTCAGAAAGATCCCCTCGCCCCACACCGAGATCATCACGATGCGGGACGAGACACCGAGCCGACTTTCAAAACACGGCCTAGCCGGCGACCCGGGGCGAGCGCCTCCGCGCGCGCCGCGAGCGGGAAGGTCTTCGTCATGACGTAGGGGCCGCCCGGCCGGACAGCGGCAGTGGGGGAGGGAGCCGATGCCGGGTCCATCAGCCGCCCCGTCGCGCACGCGGGCATCCAACGCCGCGCTCGAGGCGGCAACGCGTGCCCGCATCCGTATCCGCCCCGCAGCCCGGATCGGTCGGCGTACCGCCCGGCCGGCGTACCGCCCGACGGCCGCCGCACCGTCACGGACTCCGTGACCAGCCAGGTCCCGCTCGACCCGGCCTTGTTCACCCGGCTGCGGGCGACCGAGGAGAAGTTCGTCTGCGTCTTGCCGGACCACGGGTGCCCCTGAGGCCGGCTTTCACGGCCGCGCCCCGGTCGGGCCACGAGCGGGCCATGGCCGGGAAGCCCCGACGACGATGCAGGGCGCGATTATGGCTGAAAGCAGCGTGTGTTGGGGTGAACCAGGAGATACGCACTGGTAACTTACGGGAGTTGATCAAGGTCGAGGCCTCCCCTTGACGGAGCCCTCGGCCCGAGCCACCCCCCAAAAAAAGCAAGGAATCGCATTGGCCCGCACCATCCGCACGACGGCCCTTCCACTCGCCCTCTCCGCCCTCCTGCTGTCCGCTGCCCCGGCGTTCGCCGACGCGCCCACTCCGCACCTGGACGCGGTGGAGCAGTCCCTGCGTCAGGTCTCTCCGGGCCTGGAGGGCTCCGTCTGGGAGCGCACGTCGGGGAACAGGCTGGGTGCCTCCGCCCCCGGCGCCTCCGACTGGCTGCTCCAGACCCCCGGCTGCTGGGGCGATCCCACCTGCGCCGACCGCTCAGGATCCCGGCGCCTGCTGGAGAAGGTGCGCGAGGACATCGCGAACGCGCGGTACAGCGTGGACATATCCACTCTGGCTCCGTTCCCCAACGGAGCCTTCCAGGACGCGATCGTGGCCGGCCTGAAGGAGGCCACGCAGAAGGGCAATCGGCTTCAGGTTCGCATCCTGGTCGGCGCCGCGCCGGTGTACCACGCCAACGTGATCCCGTCCTCCTACCGCGACGAGCTGGTGAAGAAGCTCGGCCCGGCGGCCGAGAGCGTCACCCTCAACGTGGCCTCGATGACGACGTCGAAGACCGGCTTCTCCTGGAACCACTCCAAGCTGGTGGTGGTGGACGGGAACTCGGTGATCACCGGCGGTATCAACAGCTGGAAGGACGACTACCTCGACACCACCCACCCGGTGAACGATGTCGACCTCGCGCTGTCCGGCCCGGCGGCGGGTTCCGCCGGACGCTACCTCGACACGCTGTGGGACTGGACCTGTCGCAACAAGAACAACTGGACCGCCGTCTGGTTCGCCTCCTCCAACGGCGCGGGCTGCCTGCCCACGCTGCCCCGGCCTGCCGCCCCGCCCGCCGAAGGTGACGTTCCCGCCCTCGCGGTGGGCGGCCTCGGCGTCGGGATCCGACAGAGCGACCCGTCCTCGTCGTTCCAGCCCGTCCTGCCGAAGGCCGCCGACACCACCTGTGGATTCGGTGTGTCCGACCGCACCAACTCCGACCGCGACTACGACACGGTCAACCCGGAGGAGAGCGCCCTGCGGGCACTGGTCGCGAGCGCGACCGAGCACGTCGAGATCTCGCAGCAGGACCTGAACGCGACCTGCCCGCCGCTGCCCCGCTACGACATCCGGCTGTACGACACCCTCGCCGCGAAACTCGCCGCCGGTGTGAAGGTGCGCATCGTCGTCAGCGACCCGGCCAACCGGGGCGCCATCGGCAGCGGCGGCTACTCGCAGATCAAGTCGCTGTCCGAGGTGAGCGACGTCCTGCGCGGCCGCCTCACGGCCCTGACCGGTGACGTGCCGAAGGCAAGGGCCGCGATGTGCCAGAACCTGCAGCTCGCGACCTTCCGTGCCTCGGACAAGCCGACATGGGCGGACGGCAAGCCGTACGCCCAGCACCACAAGCTGGTCTCGGTGGACGACTCGGCCTTCTACATCGGCTCGAAGAACCTGTACCCCTCCTGGCTCCAGGACTTCGGCTACGTGATCGAAAGCCCCGCTGCCGCACGCCAGCTGGCGGACGGGCTGCTCGCGCCGCAGTGGAAGTACTCGCAGGCCACGGCGACGTACGACTACACGCGCGGCGTCTGCCAGGGCTGACGCCGGCCCGAGCGGCACCTCGGCACACCTGGGCGCACCTCGGGTCGGCGTGTCCGCCGACCCGAGGTCCTCTTCCGCTTCCACGCCGAGTTCCTGGACTGCGTTCGAGAGCAGGCGAACCGTCTCATCGAGCAGTCCATGGAGGAGTGAGACCGCTGCAGCCCGTCCCGAGATCATGCCCCGACACCGCTCCAACTGGAGGGGTTTGTGGGCAGACCACTGTCAGTGGCGTATGGACAGGGGGCGCCGGAACGGGGGGCGGTGCGGGATGGGGAGCACAGAAGTGCGAGCGGTGGTCGTGGACGTGGTGACACAGTACGCACCGGAAGAGGCCCCGGTGCCGGCGGCCCTGGCCCATGTCGACGACGCTGACGTGGTCAGGATCTTACGCGGCCGGCGAAAGATCGAACCGCTGGGTTTCGGCTTCGCCGAGGTGGTCGCCGTGGTGACCCCTGTGGTGTGGCTGGCGGTCGACGAAGCCTGCCGCTCCGCGGTGCGGTCCTCGGTCGATTCGGGTTACGCACGGTTGGCCGGTGCCACGCGCAGGTTGCTGCGCCGCCCGTCCGCCGCAGGTGCCGCCGAGGGCCCCGTCGCAGAGGCTCCGGAGCTGTCCCGGGACCAGCTGGACCTGGTCCCTGTCCGGGACCAGCTGGACCTGGTCCACCGTCGGGTGACCCAGGACGCCCGGGACGCCAGCGCCTGCCGGGCCGGAATCCGGGTCAGGCGCCTCCGCCGCCGGAACCGGCAGTCTTGCCGGCTGTCCCCCTGGGCACACGAGTGGCCGAGCTGCTCCTGGAGGAGACCGGTGACCAGGCGGACGACGACCGCCACGACCAAGTGGTGCTCCGGCCGGAACTGGTCGTCCGCCGTTCGAGCCTCACCCCGCGTTGGCCGGACCTGCCGGTCCGGGAGACCCGGCGTACATCTCGCTGACGAGTCGTCGACAGCCGCGTAGCACTTGAGGACTACCCCGTGTCCGTATGGAGGCGGACTTCTCGGCCGAGAGGGAACCCCGGCCCGCGGTCGCCGTCTTGGTCCTCGTGTCGACTTGATCGTCGAGTCGACACGAGGAGGGGTGTGATGGCAGGTCAGGTGAGTAAGACGAGGCGGGCGAAGGCATCGGCGCCGGAGTACCAGGGTGCTCTCGAATCGTTGTCGGTGAACGCCTCACTGCCCGAGGTGCTGGCCCGGGGCATGGAGGAGCTGCGGACGGCGGAACGGGCCGGGGACCGGCGGGAGGAGGCGCGTTGCGGGCTGGCCGTGGCGGAGGCCTGCCGCAGGCTCGGGCGAATAGAGGAGGCCGACCGGGCCTGGAAGGCGAGCTACCGAGCGGCGCGTTCGGCCGGTCACGAGGGGGCCATGGCATGGGCTCTGTGGAGCGGCGGCACGCTGGCCCGACAGCGGGGCGCATTCAGGCTGGCGTACCGGTTGCTGAGGCTGGCCGCCGAGACGGGCGAGCGAGGTGGTGACGTCGTCGTGCGCGGCTACTCGCTGGCGGGGCTCGCCGAGACCGGACGTATCCAGGGCGATTACGCGGCGGTGAGGAGGCTGCACGAGCAGCTGCTTGCCGAGGCCCGCCGCCGAGGCGAGGCCCGGCATACGGTGTGGGCGCTGGAGGGCATCGCGCAGATGCACCGCAACACCGGCGAATACGACGAGGCCCTGGCCCTGTTCGAGGAGGCGGCCGACACAGCGTCCCGAGCCGAGGACCGGCGCGGGTGGGCATGGGCGCTGCGCGGCATCGCGGACGTGGTGTCCGTGCGCGACGCCGACGTGGAACGCGCCCTGTCGCTGCTGTCCCAGGCGGAGGAGGCCTGCCGGGAGATGCGGCTGTCCAGCGCGCTCGCCTACAACCACAAGATGCGCGGCAACGTGCTGTACCGGGCGGGCCGCTACGAGCAGGCCCGTGAGATGTACGCGCTGGCCCTTGAGGAGTTCCAGGAGATGGACGAGCCGCGCGGGACGGCGCTGTCGCGACTGGGACTGGTCAAGGCCTCCGCCCATCTGGGCCGCGACGCCGCGCACACTGCCGCGGACCTGGCCGAACTGCGCTCGACGCTGGACCGTATCGGGCTGCGGCATGCCCGGGACATGGTGGACAAGGCAGCGGCCGAACTGGGGGTCGGGCCGCTGCCGGACCACGGCGGCCACGAGCAGGGCGCCGCGAGGCCCGTGCTGCCGGCGGTCGGGGCCGAGGCGCTTCAGGCCGCCGATGTGGAGGGCCTGCGGTGAGCGCCGTCCCGACACCGTTCTCGCCGGGCGCTGCGGTCGTGGCCACGGTGCGTTCCTCTCGTGATCACGACATTGATCGCGAGATTGATCACGACGTCGATCATGAGGCCGATCACGACGTCGATCACGACGTCGATCACGACGCAGCGCCGGCCCGTGTCCTGGAGCGTTGTCGTGAACTCGTCCGGCCTGCGCTGGTGGAGGCGGTGGGCAGCCTCCATCCGTGGACCGGTGAGATGGCGGCGTACGCGCTGGGTTGGTCCGACACGGCCGGTACTCCGGATTCCGGCGGATCCGAGGGCAAGGGAGTGCGCCAGGCGTTCGCCGTGCTCGGGGCGGAGGCGGTCGGGGCTGATGGCGCGGAGGCCGTTCCCGGCGCCGTGGCCGTCGAACTCGTGCACACCTTCTCGCTCCTCCACGACGACATCATGGACGGCGACGCCCTGCGCCGGCAGCGGCCCGCGGTGTGGAAGGCATACGGGACCGGCCCGGCCGTTCTCGCCGGCGACGCGCTTCTCGCCCAGGCCGTGACCACCCTGGCCGAGGCCCCGGGCCGGCACGCGGCGTCCGCGGTCCGCTGCTTCTGCCGGACCCTGAACGCGTTGGTGTCCGGCCAGGCGCAGGACCTGCGCTTTGAACACCGCCCGTGGTACGGCCCCGGCGCAGTCGGACCGGAACAGTACCGGTCGATGGCCGAACACAAGACAGGTGCCCTGCTGGGCTGCGCCGTTGCGCTCGGCGCGGTCCTCGGCGGTGCCCCAGACCGGACCGTGACCACGCTCGAACGGGCGGGCCGCCATCTCGGCCTCGCCTTCCAGGCGGTGGACGACATCCTCGGCATATGGGGCGACCCTGCCGTGACCGGCAAACCCGTCCACGCCGACCTGCGCAGGGGCAAGAAGACCTACCCGATGCTCGCCGCACTGGCCGGTGGAGGCAGGGCCGCGCACGAACTGGCGGCGCTGCTCGACCCTCCCCAGCTGCTCGACCACGAGGCCGCCGCACACGTCGCGGCACTCGTGGAGGAGCTGGGCGGGCGGACCGCGACCCGCCACGAAGCGCGCCGACACCTGGACATCGCCCGCCGCGCGCTGCGCGACGCGTCCCTCGCGCACACCGCCGTACAGCAATTGGACATGCTGTTCACGTACGTGCTCGACCGGACCAGGTGATCACCGTTCCGCCTTTGTGATCACCCCGTCGGTGACGGCTCGACGACGGAGGCCCGCAGCGGAGCGCGGAAGGGCAGAGGACAGCGGACCGGGCGCGGGCGTCCCCGCCGCCTCCGTACGCGCCGGGGGCGAGGTGGTGGCGGATGTTCGCGCGGCCGGGAACCATCCGCCCAGGGGAGTCGAAGACGTCCGGGGCCGAGCCGCTGCCCATGAGCATCAGCAGCAGCTCGGCACCGGGGGAGTTCCACACCGCCGCCCAGCTCCAGCGGGCGTGCGGTGACCCGGCGCCACGAGGCGACGGGTGGCTCGCGCCGCAGCACTTCCTCGACCCACGCCCCGGCGAAGCCCTGGTCATGGGCGGTGCGCGGCCACACCCCGGGCTTGGCGGCGCAGGACGGTGGAGATGGGCTGTCCGGGCCGGCTCCCAGACGAAGCTGTCCGTCGACGCCATCGGGTCGTTCACGAGTTCCATCAGCGTGTGCGCGAACCCGGAGAAGAGGTCGCTCTCGCCCGTCGCGTCGAGCTCTGCCCGTACCGTGTCGAGGAGCCCGTCGGCGATCCGCTCGATCACCGGCACCACTGCCGTCACCCGTGGGTGTTGAAGAAGCGCATGACGACGCGCCGCAGGCCCGCGTGGTTCTCGGACGCGTGGTCGGTGAGTGCGGGCGCAGCTCGGAGGCGGCCGGGGCGAGGAGCCGCAGCACCGGAACGTCTGCCAGGTCAGGCGGTTCTGGGGAAAATCCGTACGCAGGCGCTGCGCGTCCCCGGTGGTGGGTTGCGGTGCGGCGGCCGTTTTCTCCAGCCGGTCCACGGGCGCCAGGAGAACGGACCTGACGGAGCTTTCCAGTTCCCTGAGTGGGTGGAAGATCAGCATGGACCGGCTGCCGAGTCGGAAGCCGTGGTCGACCAAGCGGCACACGTCCTCGAACGTGCATCACCTGGCCCTGCGCATCTCACCACCGGAGCCAGACGGTCGATTACACGACTTCTGGAGGCGACATCGACAGGTGCGCCCGCCTCGCCCGATCCGCTCGCGAGGCGGGGCCGCCTTCGGAAGGTGCGGTCAGGAGACGCGCTTGAGGGTCCAGGCGTTGTTGTTGAAACCGGAGTTCGGCCACGCGACGCAGGAGCTGGAGTAGTAGGAGCTGGTCTGGACCCAGCCGGCCGGGTAGTACGTGGACCCGCAGGCCTGGACGACGGTGCCTATGGGCAGGCCGGTGAGCTGCTTGATCTGCTTGATGTTCGGGTCGAAGTTCTGGGTGCCGCAGCTGGCGCTGTAACCCCAGCTGACGTCGACGTAGCCGTACGGGGTAGCGGTGCTCGCGCAGGTGGTCGTCACGTCACCGGGGGCCGCCTGGGCGGGCGCGGCGGCAAGGGCGGACATCGCGGCGGCGGCGAGAACCATGGTGGTGGTGCGGAAACGGGTCATGCTGGGCTCCTTGGATCGGAAAACGATCAGCGGAAAACGACAGCCCGTTTCTACGGTGTGTCCGCGAACCGTAACAGTCTGTTTCCGGTCTCAGAGATCAGGCCACGACAACGGCCGGTCCGGTCGAGGGCGCCCCTGGCTCTCACGCAGGCCCTGCGAGGACCTCCGGCATCAGGGCTTCAACCACTCCGTGGCCCCCTTTCCGGGGTGGCCGAGGCGCTGTACGGCGACGCTGAGGACCGGTTCGGCTCCGGTACGCGGACCGTCTCCGAGGTCATGACAGGCTGCCCGCTGCACCAGGCCGTCGTGGGCGACGCACCGATCGCGGTCGCCAAGCAGAAGCTGCCGACTCACGCCCCGGGCGACGAGACATGGGCCGACTACTCATGTTCCCTGCCGGTGGACGCGACACCATGGCCGAACTCAAGCGGCGGCACCGTGACGAGGTCCAGGCCCTGCGGCAGGCCCCGGAAGCCGCCCAGGGCGAGAACATCGAACCGCAGCGTCGCCTCGGCCCCCGGGACACCGCCCGTCGCGGGACGTCCTGACGGCGGTCTCCTGCCGAAGGCCGGCCTCAGTGGGGCGCCGGGACCGCAGTGCCCCAGGCCCGCTCGATCTCGGCGGCCGGGAACGGCGTCCGCTTGCTCTCGGTGAGCAGACGGCGGGCGAATTCGCCGAAGACCACGGCGGCTCGGGAATGCCGGTCGATCATCGCGGCGATCTCGTCCGGGACGCCATCGGGCCGGTGGCCGGCGATCCACTCGCGCAGGAACGCCTCGTGTTCCATCCCGCCGCGCAGGCCATCGGGCAGGTGGTGGCGGAGCAGATGACTCGCGGTGTGGCTGCGGTCGTACGCGAGATGGTCGGAGAGGAACTCCGCCTCGGCCGCCGACAGTTCGAAGCCGGAACTCAGGGCGAGTCCGAAGTCCGCGAAATAGAGCAGCTGGCCGTCGGTCAGGACATTGGCGAAGTGGGCATCGAAGTGGACGAGTCCGCGCGAGCTCATGAAGGCACTCCCGCGCGCCAGGGCCTCCTCCACCCGTGGGTGCGGCGAGCCCTCGCTGCCCTCCGGCGCCGCGGTCCGGTGGTCGTGCAGCCAGTCGGCGAGGGTCTGCGGAACGTGTTCCAGGAAGAGCACCAGGCTGGAAGAGGAACGGCCGATGGCCTCCAGCCGCTCACGCACGGCCGATGATCCCTCCCAGTGCGCGACCGCCCCGTCGATGCCCCCGAACTCGTCGACGAAACCCTGGGGAGGGGAGTCGGGCAGGATTCGCCAGTGGTACATCAGCGGAAAGCCCTCGTACTCGTTCCTGAGGACCCAGTTGGTGGTCATGACGTGCACGGCCAGCTCTCGCCAGGCTCCGAACCCCGCCGAGCCCACCCCGTACTGGTAGAACATCGGCAGTCCGAAGAGGTTCGCCGTCGACCGCGCGTTCTCCGGCCGCAACTCGGTGTCGGTGAGGGGGACCCGCTTGACGAACACCCGCGTGCCTTCGACGTCCAGCTCTGCCGACCTGCCGCCGATGCCGGATCCGAGCGGGTCGGCGGCGGCCACGACCTCGCCGAGCCGACGGTCGCTCAGCAGGGACAGGCGCGTGGCCACGGTCCCATAAGTGGCGAGCCGCGCGGCATGCCGCGGGTCCAGGTGGTGCATCGACGACTCCTCGGTGCCCGGAACCAGGGCCTTGATGATCTCCCGCACGCTGTCGAGCCTATCCGCCCGGTCTGCAGAAGGAGCAGGCGGGCGAAGTCGCTCGGAACGCTTGCCCCCGGACGCCCCCTCAGCCGATGACGCGCCTCGGAGTCGATCTCTCGCAGACGCGACTGCACGCGTTTCGTTTGGTCCAGCCGACCACGGTGCACGCCGATACGCAGGGCCGCTCCTGTCTGGTCTTTGCGCTGGCGCATCTGCTGGGCTTCGACCTGGTGCCCCGGACCAGGAACTGGAAGGGCTCGGTCCTCTACCGGTCCAGCAAGCAGGCCGAGTACGAGCACCTCGACGCCCTGTTCGGCGAGCCGGGCACGAACGTCATCGACTGGGACCTGATCGAGTCCCAGTTCCGGCACCTGATGCGGGTGGCCGTCTCCGTCCGTGAGGGTGCGATCTCCTCCTCCACTTGGTGAGGGAGCAGGCCAGATGGATCCGCAGGTCGGCCGCGTCGGTCTCCAGGGCTCCCCTCGTTCGCCCGGGGGGCGGACGTTGGCCGGGTTGCTGTTGCGGTGTGCCGGGCGGGGTCAGGGAGGCGTGAGGGAGTCGAGCCGGGCGGTGAGGTCGGGGTGGGCGGCAGCCAGATGCGGGCGGGCAGCGGTGAGGGGGGCGATGAGGTCGGCGGGATCGTCGTGGGCGAGGGCCGCGTGGAGCTCGCTGATAGGGCGGCGGGCGGCGGGGGGAAGGTCGGTGAGAGCGGTGATCTGGCCGGCGAGGCGGCGCAGGTCGGCCGCGTTGCGGCGAGCCCAGGCGGCGGTGCTGCGGTCGGCGGCCCGGGCCTGACGGGTGGCCTGGACACGCTGCTCGCCGGTGGTCCCGGCCGGGCCGGGACGGCCGCGCAGGTAGCGGCGTTCGGCGGCCTGGCGGCTGGCGACGCCGAGGGGGTGGGCGAGGTCGGCCCAGCTGGCGCCCGCGTCGCGGGCCGTTTCGATCAGGCCGGTCTCCCACCCGGCGAGCTGCTCGCGCACCTGCCGCAGCAGCGACAAGGAGGCCAGGGCCTGTTCCGGACCGGGGGCGGGGGCGTCCGAGGTCTTGTGCCGGGCTTCGCGCAGGGCGGCGTCTATGGCGTCAAGGGCCGCCGCGGCGGCAAGGAACGACACCGGGCTGTGGGCATCGGCGCGGGACGGAGACGGCTGGTCGGCCGGGGTCACGGACACCTCCCTCGGGTTGTCATCAAGCTGACGACATCGTGTTTGTCATCCATTGGATGACATGTTACAACGGTGTCAGTGAGGCGCATTGGCAGTAACTGCCTGAACCTGCTGGAGGTGTTTTCACGATGTTGATGCGCACTGACCCCTTCCGTGAGCTGGACCGGCTGGCGCAGCAGCTGATGGGCCCGGGCACCTGGTCGAAGCCGTCGGCGATGCCGATGGACGCCTACCGCGAGGGTGACGAGTACGTGGTGGCCTTCGACCTTCCCGGCGTCACCGCGGACGCGATCGACATCGACGTCGAGCGGAACATGCTGACCGTCAAGGCCGAGCGCCGGCCGGTGGCGAAGTCCGACGACGTACAGATGGAGCTGTCCGAGCGGCCGCTGGGCGTCTTCTCCCGCCAGATCGTGCTCGCCGACACCCTCGACACCGAGCACATCCAGGCCGACTACGACGCGGGCGTGCTCACCCTGCGCATCCCGATCGCCGAGCGCGCCAAGCCCCGCAAGATCTCCATCGGCGCGGGCTCCGGCCGCAAGGAGATCTCCGGCTGACATCGGCCGGACAGGTGCGGAGGGCAACTGATCTCCCCCTCATTCCGCCCTCCGCACCCCCCATGGGCAGTCCGAAGAACAAGGGGTGGTGGCTGAGATGGCTCTGCGACGCGAGGCGTTCCTCGACCATGTGAAGGAACGCGGTGAGTACGGCACTGTGGAGGAAGCCGAGCGAGCGACCCGTGTGGTGCTCGCCCTGCTCGGCGCACACCTGGTCGGCGAAGTCCGCGCCCAGCTCGCGGCACGCCTGCCGGAGGACTTCGCCCTGATCCTCCTCAACCCGCTCCAGAGCGCCGAACCGCTGTCGCCAGAGCGATTCGTGCGGGCGACCGCAGCCTGGATCGAGGGAGCCACCGAGCAGACCGCGGCGTGGGACGTCAGCGCAGCGCTGTCCACGGTCGCCGACACCGCCGGCGACGACCTCCTCAAGGAGATCCTGCTCCAGCTCCCCGCCGGCTACGACCTCCTTTTCGGCCGCCCCCAGCCCATCTGACCACTGACTCGGTGCCGCACACCGGCACCGCCCATCCTGGCTCTACGAAAGGCATGCACCGCAGTGATCACCGACGTGCGCGCACCGCTTGAGCACCAGCAGCCGTACGGGACGGCGTACGAGCAGATGCTGGAGAAGGTCCGCTACGAAGGCGCCTACCCCACCCGCGAGAAAGCAGACGAAGCCGTCCGCCTGGTCCTGTCGGGCCTGGGGCGCGCGCTGACCGGCGACGAGCGCGTCGACCTGGCCGCCCGGCTGCCCCTGGAGGCCGCACGTGTCCTGACCGCTCAGATCCCCGACCCGCAGCCGCTGACCGGCTGGGCCTTCGTCAAGGACCTCGCCGCCCGCACCGGCGCCTCCCTCGCCACCACTCGCTGGGACACCGGCTCCGTCTTCTCCGCCGTCGCGGCCTGGGCCGGCCCCGACCTGATCACCCGCATCCTGCACCAGCTCCCCACCGGCTACGCGCTGCTGTTCGGCCGCGCGGAACTCACCCCCGCCGCGTAAGGAGGCACCCGGCACCCGGGGCGGCAGCAGGGCCCCGCCCAGATCCCCTCCGGCCGGGCCCGTAAAGGCGGAAGTCCCCGATCCGCCGCGATCGGGGACTTCAGCCCTGTCGTTCATGGCGCCCAACCGCTGTGTAGCTGTGCGTGACGATCGCCGCAGGCGTTGATTCAGTCGCATGTCGAGGGGGCGCCGGACGCATGTTTCGCCTGGCCGGACGCCCCATGCCCTGCCCTGGAAGAACCCGAGCTTCTTCGTCTGCTGGTAGTACAGGCGCGGGATGCGCGCTGACCAGTGAAAACGACAGTTTCCATGGCTTCTGGGAAGGGCCTGGTCCGGAAATGGCCCGGATCTTGGTCCGCAGTCGTCCGAGGGTGCTTGCGACGGCCGATGGCTGTGCCGGGGTTCGCCGGCAGCCGGCAGCGCCAGCATTCGTCGATGCCGTATGTCTCCCAAGCGGGGAAGTCGTCATCGGAACGAGCGGGGTGCGGCGTGAGGTTCCGGCAATCTTCGCGTCATACGAAACACAGCGGAAACGCCTGTGTACGCATCGCGAAACGCGCCGCCACGAGGCTCTCCCCCTACCCCGTAGGAGGAGACCGTTGATGCCCCTCGCCGCCCCACCCCGGCTCGACACCGGCGACACCGCCTGGCTGCTCGCCGCCACCGCGCTGGTTCTGCTGATGACCCCGGGCCTGGCTCTGTTCTACGGCGGCATGGTCCGCACGAAGAGCGTCCTCAACATGCTGATGATGAGCTTCGTGTCGATCGCCCTGGTCACGGTGGTCTGGCTGGTCGCCGGCTACTCGCTCGCGTTCGACGACGACGCCTTCGCGGGCCTGATCGGCGGCCTCGGACACCTCGGCCTGGCCGGCATCGGTCCCGACACCCTCACCGGCACGGTTCCCACCTTCCTCTTCAGCACCTTCCAGCTGACCTTCGCGATCATCACGGCGGCGCTGATCAGCGGCGCGGTCGCGGACCGCACCAAGTTCGCGGGCTGGCTCGTCTTCGTACCGGTATGGACGCTTCTCGTATACGTTCCCGTGGCGCACTGGGTGTGGGGCCCCGGCGGCTGGATCTCCCACTCGCTGGGCGCCCTCGACTTCGCGGGCGGACTCGTCGTCGAGATCGCTTCGGGCGCGTCCGGCCTCGCGATGTGCCTGGTACTCGGTCCGCGCATCGGCTTCAAGAAGGACGCGATGCGGCCGCACAACCTGCCGATGGTCCTGCTCGGCGCGGGTCTGCTGTGGTTCGGCTGGCTCGGCTTCAACGGCGGCTCGGCGCTCGGCGCGAACGGTCTGGCCGCCGCCTCCCTCCTCAACACCCTCGTCGCCGGGTGCACCGGTCTCCTCGGCTGGCTCTTCGTCGAGCAGAGGCGCGACGGCCACCCCACCACGTTCGGCGCGGCGTCCGGCGCGGTCGCCGGGCTCGTGGCGATCACTCCGGCGTGCGGCGTCGTCGGCATGCCGGGCGCGGCGGCGGTCGGTCTCGCCGCGGGCGTCGTCTGCTCGTACGCGGTCGCCTGGAAGTTCCGCTTCGACTACGACGACTCGCTGGACGTCGTGGGCGTGCACTTCGCCGGAGGTGTCGTCGGCACGCTGCTGATCGGCCTGTTCGCGACCTCGGCGATGACCGGCGGCAAGGAGGGGCTGCTGTACGGCGGCGGGCTCGGCCAGCTCGGCCGGCAGGCCCTCGCCGTGGCGGCCGTGGCGGCGTACACCTTCCTCGTCACGTACGGGATCGGCAAGGCCCTCGACCGGGCGATGGGGCTGCGGGCCTCCGCCGAGGAGGAGTTGACGGGACTCGATCAGACGGTGCACGCGGAGACCGCTTACGATCACGGCGTGCTCGGCCACGGCGGCGCGCCGCTGCACGCCGCGTCCCCCGTCACCTCGCTCGCCAAGGACAGGAAGCCCTCCGCATGAAGCTGATCACCGCGATCGTCAAGCCGTTCCGCCTCGACGAGGTGAAGAACGCGCTCCAGGAACTCGGCATCAACGGGCTGACGGTCACCGAGGCCAGCGGCTACGGGCGCCAGCGAGGCCACACCGAGGTGTACCGGGGCGCCGAGTACCGCGTGGACCTCGTCCCCAAGGCCCGTATCGAGGTCGTCGTCGAGGACGCCGACATGGAGCCCGCCATCGACGCCATCGTCCGCGCCGCCCACACGGGCAAGATCGGCGACGGCAAGGTGTGGGCGGTGCCGGTGGAGACGGTGGTGCGCGTCCGCACCGGGCAGCGCGGCCCGGACGCGCTCTGACGTACGGGGGCGGCCCCGGGTCGCCTTCGTCGGCTCCGCTCAACGGCTGAACCGCGGCGCACGCGCATAACCGCGCCGCCCTCACGGTATATACGCCCCGATATATACCCATAGCGCCATCCTGCGTCCCGCCGACCCGGGCGCCTGACGTGGTGTCGAGCCGTGGAGGACCCCATCACCGGAACCCCACCCCCGAGCCGCGCGACCGATGAGCAGGGCAGCCAGCCCCAGGAAGCCGACCTGCTGCGGACGATGCTGCGGCGGCCCGAGTACCGCAAGGCTCTGGTGTTCTCCGGGCTGATCGGCGTTCCGGTGGCGCTCGTCGCCTTCTGGTTCCTCGTGGCGCTCCACGAGCTGGAGGGCCTCATCTGGACGGACTGGCCGAAGGACCTGGGCTGGAAGCAGGCCCCCTGGTGGTGGGGGCTCATGCTGCTGCCGGTGGCCGGGCTCGTCGTCGGTCTGGTGGTCGCACGCCTGCCCGGCCGGGGCGGACACATCCCGGCGGGCGGGCTGCACGCGGGCGGGGTCACGAAGCAGGCCCTGCCCGGTGTCGTCCTCGCCGCGACGGCCGGTCTTCCGCTCGGCGCCGTACTGGGCCCCGAGGCGCCGCTGATCGCCCTGGGCGGAGGCCTCGCGCTGTTCTTCGCGGGCCTGGTCCGCGCCCCGCAGACCGAAGCGAGTACCGCGCTGCTCGGCGCGGCCGGGGCGGCGGCGGCCATCTCCGCGCTCTTCGGGAACCCGGTGGTCGGCGCCGTGCTGCTGATGGAGGTGGCCGGGGTGGGCGGGCCGCAGCTGTTCGCCGTGATGCTGCCGGCCCTGCTGGCCAGCGGCGTCGGAGCGTTGATCTTCACCGGGTTCGTCCACTGGACGGGCCTGGAGACGGGGAGCCTGAACATCGGGCTGCCCGAGCCGCCGCCGCTCGACGGCGCGGACGTGCTGTGGGTCCTCGTCGTGGCGCCCGCCGTCGCGTTCGTCGTCCACTGGGCCCTCGTGGGCGGCCGGTTCGCGGCCCGTTTCGTGGTGAGCCGGATCGTACGGAACACGGCTCTCTGCGCGGCGGGCGCGGCGGTCTGCATCACGCTCTACGCCCTCACCACCGGTCGCTCGCCCGCCGAGGCGGCCCTGTCCGGCGAGGCGACGCTGTCCGAACTGGCGCAGAGCCCCCACACCTGGTCGGTGGGCGCCCTCGTCGCGATCCTCGTCTTCAAGGGCCTCGCGTACGCGCTGTGTCTGGGCAGTCTTCGCGGTGGCCCCGTCTTTCCCGCGCTGTTCCTGGGCGGAGCCACCGGCGTCCTGCTCGCCCCCCTGCCGGGCCTCGGTCTCGTGCCGGCGATGGCGATCGGCATGGCCGCCTCGGTGACCGCGGCGCTGCGGCTGCCCGTGAGCGGCGTGATCCTGGTCGTGCTCCTGCTGGGCAACGTGGAGACGGTGGCTCTGGTGGTACTGGCCGCCGTCCTGTCCTTCGTCGTCACCGAGCTTCTGCCGCAGGGCCCGCGCATCCCCGCCTTCACCGAACGCCCGAGCGGCCGAACGCGCCGTCCCTCGCCCCGGCGGCCATGAGCCGTTCGGGACGAGGGACGGCGCGGTGGCTCCGGCGGGCTCAGGAGCCGAGCCGTAGGGGACGGAGAGCGGGCGCGCTCCTTCCGGCGGCCGGAAGCCGCAGGGGCGCGGGCGGCTCGCTCGGGCGTCAGGAGCCGACTCGGGCGTCAGGAGCCGAGGAGCTTGCTCTTCTGGGCCGCGAACTCCGCCTCGGTCAGCACGCCTTGTTCCTTCAGCTCGCCGAGTTCCTTGAGCTGAGCGATCTTGCTGCTCATGTCGTCGGCCGGGGCGGGGGCCGCGGCCGGCGGCGGGGGCGGGGGCGGCGGTGCGTACTGTTGCGCCGGAGCCGCTTCCTGCTGGGCCCAGCGGCCCGCCTGGCGTCGCGAGACCCTGTTGGAGACGGCGGTCGCCGTCCCGGCCACCACCGCGGTGCGCGCCACGCCCCGAAGAAGTCCTGGCATGTCGATCCTCCTTGACTGTCGTCCGTCGGCGTCAGGCGGCGGCGCTGCCGCCCGATTCCTCCATGGCGTCCAACGAGGCCAGCAGGGCCTGCACGGGGATGCGCCCACCGGCCACGAGCTGCGCACCGCCGCGCCGCAGTTCCCGCGCGAGGGGCGCGGCCCAGAGGTTCTCGTAGATGATGATGCCGGCCGAGTTGCCCGGCTCCAGGGCCGCCCCCGCCTCGTCGAGGTCGTCCTGGCCGAGGAGCCCTGACGAGGAGCCCTCGAACACGGCCAGGTCCAGCTCGCCGTCGGCGTCGAAGTCCCCAAGTTCCAGGCCGACGACACTGCCGTCGGCGTCCTTCCGGACGAACGTGAGGTCGAGAATGCGGATGATGCCTCTGTCGACCAGATCGAGGAGGAGGGGCAGTCCCTTGCCCGTCATACGGTTGCCGGGAAACTCGATGACCAGGTAGTCCACCGGCCCCATGTCCTCGAATTCATCGCTCATGACCACTCCACACGCAGTTGGGAAGGACTTGACCGACCCCGTCCCGTCCGTGCCGCGTCTCGACGGACGCCCCGGACGCAGTCCTGTCCCCATTGCAGCATCGGCCGGTGCGCCTCGCACGTTCACGCCGAGCCTGTGGAGGCGACGAGCCCGACCCGGAGGCGGTCGGGAGGCGTCGACTGCGGCCCACGCGCAGGCCGGGGGCCCGGGCTGCGGCCCGACGTGGCCGTCCGCAGCCGGTACGACAGCGGCTGGTCGGCCTGCGGGGAGTCGATAGTCAAGGGAACGCCGCCGACGGAGTGGATCAGGTCGTAAGGGGGAGCTTCCCGCAGGTGGTCGACGGCGCCGGCGCACACCAGGCGCAGCCCCGGGGTAGCGGGCGAGGGCGCGCCGGTGCTGGGTGGGGGAGGCGTCGACGGCGGTGACGTGGGCACCGAGTGCTGCCAGGTGGGTGGCGTGCCGACCGGCCCCGGCCCCGAGGTCCGGGACGCGCAAGCCGACGACGGCGCCGAGCACGTCGACGCCGGGGCCGACCCGGGGACGTCCCAGGCCCAGTCGTCCAACTCGGGCAGGTTGAAGGTACGAGTGAGCTGGTGCCGGCCGTAGAGAGTCCAGATCTCGGCGATGTGCTTCTCGATGTCCGGCACGAGGTGCTTCCTTCCGTTCGTGCGGCGGGCGGTCAGGGGCGCAGTGTGTAGCAGCGCAGGAGGTCGAGGTCGGCGGTGCGCACGACGGACCAGCCGGTCGTGAGCAGTTCGGCGTCCGCAGACGAGATTCCGAGCTCGAGGAGGGCCGGGTCGGTGGTCGTGCGGCAGCCGGAGGTGATGCTGGTATGGCCGTGGTCGCTGAGGGTGTTGATCGCCCGTTCGACGGTGTTGCGCTTCTTGTAGCGGTCCTTTTCGAAACCGGGCGGTCGGCTCCGGAGCTGCCGCGTCGGACCCGGTTGGCTGCCTGGTCGGCCTCCTCCGGGATGACGTGCTGGATTCCGCGTCTGCGTAGGTAGCGGCGAGTTCGGCGGTTGCTGTAGCCCTTGTCGGCACTGACGCTGTCCGGCCTCGTACGCGGCTTACCCCAGGCCAGCCGTGGCACGCAGATCCGGTCCATGACCGCCTCGAACGGGTGCAGTCGGCGCACTGCCCGGGCGTGATGACCGGCGAGAGCACCCGATAGCGGCCGTCCGCGCCCAGGTGGATCTTGGTAGTGAACCCGCCGCCCGATCGGCATAGCGCCTCACCTCCCTCACCACCTCCGCCAGTCGGTCGATCAGTTCCGCCCAAACCCGAGCGGCTCTGACCACCTGGGCGGATCCCCCTTGATGGCGGGCGACGGAGCGCGCCGGGCGCCTGCGGCCTGGTGGTGTGCGCGCACGGACGTCGAGTCGACCGAGACGTCCCAGTCGATCTCGCCGGCCGCGTCCGCCTCGGCCTGGACCCGCCGCAGGAGCATCTCCCACGTTCCGTCCGCCGACCAGCGGCGATGCCGTTCATAAACGGTCTTCCAGGAGCCGTAGCGTTCCGGCAGATCACGCCACGGGACCCCGGTCCGGACCCGGAACAAGATCCCGTTGATCACCCCGCGGTGATCGCTCCACCGGCCGCCACGCTACCCCGACGCCGGCAGGTGCGGCTCCAACCGGCCCCACTCGGCATTCGTCAGATCACCCCGCCTCATCCGGGAACAACGAGCCGCTAATCCGACCGTCACATGATCCGCCGGACACCCCCTAGTGGGTGTCCCAGTACACGTCCCACTTGTCGCCGACCTGCTGCGGCACCTTGCCCTCCGGGTACCGCACGAAACCGACCGGAGGCTTCTGCTCGTCCGAGACGCAAGCGGACCCGGTACCGCCCACGGACATGGCGGGGTACTCGCCGCTGCCGCAGATGCCCTCCTGGTGCTCGATGCCGGCGCATCCGGTGAGGGCCACGACTGCGCCCGCGCCGGCGAGAGCAGCAGTCGCGAAGCGAACCCTCCCAGGACGCAGGGCAATGGAGGGCCCGCTGATTCTGCGGCACATGTGCACGATGGTCCCCAGTCGCTCGGCCTGCCCCGCTCTCGCCGTCGTATCGCTGCCATGACTTGAGTAGTCGTATTCAGAAAGGCACGCATGAATGCCCAACAGGCCGCATTCGTAGAGGAATTCTCAGCCGTCGAGGAGCTCGCAGGGGTATGCGGGGTAGGAGCGGCTGGGAATTGCCGAGTGGCGACAGAAGCGGCCCTGCCCGTGGCACCCGACGGCGCGGCCACGGGACGGGCCGCTGTCCCCGTCACGATCGCGACCGCCGCCGGCCACGATCGCGCTGTTGAGCAGGAGGGGGAGTGCGGTCAGGTGTGGCATGAGGAAGAGGCTGCCGAGAACGGAGTCGGGCGTATGCACAGGCGTGAGGCCTTGGATGGCGACGAGATCTCGGCCGTGGCCTGGACGGCGATCACGATCAACGTGTTCGACCGGACCTCGATTCTCGGCAAGCACCCGCTAAGGGACTCTCCCGCCCGCTGAACCGCTACGGGGCCGCCGCCCATCCGGCATCCGGGACCGGGAGCCGCCACGGGGCCACCGCGCCCGCGGCGAGCAGGGCGAGCGCCACTCTCCCAGGATGGGGGAGAGACCGACCTCCAGCAGTACGGCTCCGACAGCGCGAGGAACATCGCAAGGACGGACAGGATCCGCCGACCGGGCCGGAGTGTCGCCCTGCCGGTCGGGCCCAGTCGGCGGCGAGTCCGGTCAGGGTGAGCACGGTCGTCGTCGGTCGGCCCTCGGCACCCGGCCCGTCGAGCACGAGCGAGCAGACGTGGGTTACCCGTCCACCCCATGGCGAAGCCCGTCGAGGAGCAGGTCGAGGAGACGACCGGACCGGTCCCGCTGGGCCGGAGAGCTGGTGATCAGCGCGACACCGGCGAGGCTGAGGCCGACGTCGAAGGGGTCGATGTCCGAGCGCAGGAGACGGGCGTCGGCTCCCGCGCGGAGCAGGGAGCCGATCGCCGCGCCGAGCCGGTCGAGGGTCTCGGCGAAGGGGTCCGCGCCGGACGCGACGGCGGCCCGCAGGGCGTCCGCCATGCCCTGCTTGGCGGCCAGGTAGTCGATGAACCGGTCCATCCACAGGCGCAGGGCCCGGTCCGGCGGGAGGTCGGCCAGCAGCTCGGCGGCGCTGTCGCAGACACGGGCCAGCTCGTTGCGGTAGGCGGCCTCGACCAGGGCCTCGCGTGTGGGGAAGTGGCGGTAGAGCGTGGCCGAGCCGACGCCGGCGGCCTTGGCGATCGCGTCGATCGGAACATCCGCACCCTTCTCGGTGAAAGCGCGTACGGCCGCTTCGAGGATGCGCTCCCGGTTGCGGCGGGCATCGGCGCGCAAGACGCTCGGCTGGGTGGTCAAGGCTGCTCCCTTCGTCGGGATCCAGTCTATCTGGACAACCGGGGAGTTCCCCGGTTAGCCTCTCGGTTAAATGGGGAGTTCTCCGGTTATGGGCCGGCGCTCCGTTCGACAGACAAGGAAACCCCTTGATGACCAGCGAAAAGACCGTCCTGATCACCGGTACGTCCTCCGGAATCGGCCTGGCCGCCGCCGTGGCCGCCGCCCAGGCCGGCTGGACCGTCGTCGCCACCATGCGCGACACCGGAAAGGCCGAGGCCCTGCTCAAGGCGGCGGCCGAGCACGCCGTCACCGACCGGATCCAGGTCAAGCGCCTGGACGTCGTCGACCCCGACAGCATTGCCACGTGTCTGGACGAGGTGATCGCCGAGCACGGCCGCCTCGATGCGCTGGTCAACAACGCCGGCGCCGCGCAGGTCGGCACCATCGAGCAGATGAGCCTCGACGACGTCCGCGCCGCCATGGAGGTCAATTTCTTCGGCGTGGTCGCCGCCACCCGTGCCGCCCTGCCGCACCTGCGGGCCTCCCGGGGCCGGGTGATCACCGTCACCAGCGTGGGCGGCGCGGTCGGACAGCCCTTCAACGAGGCCTACTGCGCGGCGAAGTTCGCAGTCGAGGGCTTCATGCAGTCGCTCGACCCCGTCGCCGCCACCGTCGGTGTCGACGTCATCGTGGTCGAACCGGGCGCGGTGGCCAGTGAGTTCGTCGCCAACATCGGCTTGGACGTCCCGGCCCTGCTTGCCGCGGCCGGACCGTACGCCCCGGCCCTCCAGGCCTACGTCGCCCGCACTCAGAAGTCCTTCGGCAACGCCCAGACGCCGTCCGAGGCCGCGGCCTCGATCATCGAGGCCCTGACCGGGGACCGGCCCCCGTTCCGCGTCCAGACCTCCGAGTGGGCCCGCGAGTTCGTCGGCACCACGCTCGCCGACCTCGACGGCTCCGCGGTTCAGGCGCTCACCCGCGCCTGGCTCCGCTGAACGGTTCCGCGGCAGCGGACGGAGGGCCCGCTTGCGTTACGGCGGACGGCCTCACGGGCGGGCGGCGCGCAGGACGAGGCCCGAGGGGCGAGCGGCGGTGGCTGCCTCGAAGCCGTCGACGGCGTCGACCGCATCAGTTGCGGCGTGAACAAGCCGCAGCTGCTCCGGCTCGGCGTCCGGCCTTTTCTGCTCGGTCCGTCGGACCGGTGCGCCCGCAGGGGTGCCCGGGTGCCCCAGTGATGCCAGGGCCTGATCAGGTGTCCGCGCGGGCCGTGTCGGTGAGTTCGGCCGGCTCCGCTGCGTACAGCTGGGCCGGATCGAAGCCCATGCCGGTGAAGTGGCCCGCGAGTTCCAGGGACAGCGTCCCGTGGAGACGGGTCCAGAAGGCGAGGGCGCGGCGGAGAGCCGCCGGTGGGGTCGGGTGGGGGTCGGCCCACTGCCGGTGGGCGGCGAGGTGTGCGTCGAAGGGGTGGCGGCGGGGGTGTCGCCGTCCGACGGTGCGGCGCAGGCGCCGAACAGGACGCTCATGATCTCCCGGGTGATCCCGGTGACGTCCTCGGGCGTGTGGTGGCCCGGCACGGGCGTGCCGTACACGAGGAAGTAGCGCTGCGGGTCGGCGAGTGCCCAGTCGCGCAACGCGTGCGCGGTGATGTCGGCGCCGTCCGCCGCGGCGGCGTGAAACGTGTCGGCGAGGCTGCGGTCCGCGTCGCGGATGAGTTCGGTGATCGGCTCGTCGTGGCCGGCGAAGTAGCGGTAGAGCGCGGGGCCGCTCATCCCCAGCCGCTTGGCGGTGGCGTTCAGCGAGAGCGCCGAGGCCCCGGCGTTCGCGATCTGCTCCCAGGCGTGCTTCTTGATCTCCGCACGCACCTGGTTCCGGTACCGCTCGCGCGGGGTTGCCGTCGTTTCACCCACCGCTCATCACACGTCGCTCTCGCCCTGTCCCTCTGCCCGGCACCGCCGAGCCCGAGGAGCTTCGTCTGCGGCACTGCTCCGTGGCCGCTGCCACGACCAGCCGCCGTTCCCCTTCGTGCCGGGCCACGATCTCGTCGGCATCGTCGCGTCGGTCGGTGGGGGGCGTCGACGCCCGGCTCGTGGGCCGCCGGGTGGCCGCGCTCGTCAAGGTCGGCGGCTGGGCAAGCCACGTGGTCGTCGATACGGCGGACGTGGTGCCGGTGCCCGACGGCATCAGCGCGGCGGAGGCCGAGGTGCTCGTGGTCAACGGGATCACCGCCTGGCAGATGCTGCACGGCACGGCACAGCCCGGGTGCGGGCCGGCGCGACGGCCCTGGTGCCCGGGCGAACGGAGGCGTCGGCACGGTCCTCGTCCGGCTCGCCCGCGCGGCGGGTGCCACCGTGATCGGCACTGCCTCGGCCCGGCACCACGACGCCCTGCGCGCCTTGGGCGTCACTCCCGTCGACTACCGGACGGAGGACGTGCCCGGCAGGGTCCGGGAGCTCGCGCCCGGGGGAGTGGATGCCGTCTTCACCCACATAGGCGGCCGCAGCGTGCGTGACTCGTGGCGACTGCTCGCCCCCGGGGGCACCCTCGTGTCGTACGGCAGTGCCGCCACGCGCGACAACACCGGCTCCAGGCAGTGGCCGGTGCTCAAGATCCTCGGCCGGGTGTGGCTGTGGAACGCGCTGCCCGACGGGCGCCGTGCGTACTTCTTCGCCATCTGGGCCGGCCGGGCCTTCGCCGCCGACCGCTTCCGCACCCGTTTGCGGGCCGGCCGGGCCTTCGCCACCGACCGCTTCCGCACCCGTTTGCGGGCCGACCTCACCGAGGTGTTCGCCGCCCAGCGGCACGGTGAGATCACGGCCCGGGTCGCCGCCGTCCTGCCGCTCGCGAGGGTCGCCGAGGCGCTGCGGTTCGCCGAGCCGAGCACGGGACGGGCACGGGACGGGCACGGGACGGGCACGGGACCGGCAAGGTCGTCCGCACCCCGTGAGGCCTCACGACATGAAGCCTCGGGCCGCACGCGGCGGATGCGGCTCCGGGCGCGGCGATGACTTTCCGACGCGCATCCGGTCTGTACGTTCCCAGTACGCCGTCAACGCGGATCGGAGCGTCGGAACGACATGGGCATGCGTAGCGACCACGACAGCAACACCCCGGACCCCGAGCAGCAGCCCCGGCTCGTGGAACTCGAACCCGAGACCACCGCCGTCGTGCGTGGCGTCGTGGCCCTCAGCGAAGTACGGACGTTCTTCGACGAGGCCTTCGCGGCACTGGGGCGGGTGCTGCGGCGGCAGCAGGTCCCACCGAAGAGTGCCGCGTTCGGGATGTATCACGAGGGACCGGGGGAGAAGCGGGACCTGGAGGTCGGGTTCGTCACGGGGCGGGAGGTGCGGGCCGAGGACGGGGTCGTCACCGGTGAGCTCCCGGGCGGGCGGGTCGCGCGGGTGACGCATCACGGCGGGTTCGACGGACTGGGGGAGTCCTGGGAACGACTTGGGGCCTGGATCCGGGCGCAAGGGCTGCGGGGCGGTCAGGACCGGTGGGAGACGTACGTGACGCAGCCGACGGCGGACACGGACCCACGGGACCTGCGGACCGAGCTCAACTGGACGATCGCCGACTGACGGCGCCGCACGATCCGTACGGGCGAGCGCCCCTCGTACCGCCGCCGCCTCGTCGTCGGCAGCGGCGGACGCGCACGGCCCCACGCCGTAGCGGCCGACCGGGTACGGCCCGGCCGGACGGCGATCAAGGCCCCTGGAGCCGCTCCGCCCCGCCGAGCCCCGGCGCGCCCCAGACCGGGAACCACCGCTCCATGTCCGGCTCCATGGCGAGGTCGCCGGCGAGCAGGCCCCTGACCTGGAGCTCAAGGGCGTTGTCTCGGCTCTCGGCGCGGTCGGTGCGCGGCGCGAAGGGGTAGAAGGTGCCGCGCTTTGATCTGACAAACGGCACTTCAGAGGGGGCTCAGCCAGCCGTGCCGGGGGCGTCCCACAGCGGGAACCAGCGGTCCAAGTCCGGCTCGATGTGGAGATCGTTCTTCAGCAGGCCGGCCACCTGTAGCTCCAGCGCGTTGTCGCGTTTGTGCTGGCCACGCAGTGTACATAGCGGATAGAAGGTGCCGCGTTTGTAGAGGTACACGAGTGCGAGGTCGTGTGCCCGGTGCCCGTCGGCTTCCGGATGAGCCGTCCACGCGCCCTCCGTCCGGACGCCCTCTGTCCGGACTCCCTTCGTCCCCGGGCCTTGTGCTTCGGCCGCCGGGGCGCGGAACGCGGTCAGGGAGCAGAGCAGATTGGGGCCGAAGCCTGCTTCCTCAAGGAGCGCGTTGACCGCGTGCAGGTCATTGACCAGCGTGATCAGGTCCTCGGAGGGACGTCGTACGGTGAGCCAGGTGTAGCCGTACGCGTCCGAGGTGTACGTCACGGGGTACGCCCCCGGTCCAGTGCTCCGGCCCTCGCCACCGCCCGCACCCCGATCGGGTCCGGCCACCGCCTCGACGTCGAGGAGGTCCCGTACGTCTCCCTTCAGGCGCGCGAAGGCGCCGCCCTCCACCGCGGCGAAGCACACCGACCCGGCGCCGGCCGGGACGAAGCCCGTGCCCGCCTGAAGGGTGAGCGCCGCGGCCGGGAGTCCGAAGAGCCGGTCCAGATCGGGCCGGACCGGCCGGCTGCGCCCGAGGATGCTGTCGAGAAGTCCCACCGCCGTCACGCCCCACCGAGCTGCGCCGAGATCCGGGTGAGCTGCTCAAGCCGCTGCTCCAGGGTGGGGTGGGTGGAGAGCAGCCGGCTCAGGCTCTCCTTGGAGGAGAAGGCGGGAGCGAACCAGAAGGCGTTGTACGGCTCCGCCTTGCGCAGGTCCTTCGTCGGGATCCGGGCCATCTCGCCGCTCACCTTGGTGAGCGCGGAGGCGAGCGCCGATGGGCGGCCCGTGAGGAGCGCGGCGGCACGGTCGGCGGCCAGTTCGCGGTAGCGGGACAGGACGCGGGTCAGGAGGAAACTGATGACGTATACGGCCGCGCTGACCACGGGGACGAGGAGCACGGCGAGGCCCATGGTGCTGTCCCGGCTGCGGCCGAGACCGCTGTAGAGCGCGACCCGCGTCATCATGCCCGCGAGGACGCCGAGGAAGGACGCGATGGTCATGACCGCGACGTCCCGGTGCGCCACGTGCGACATCTCGTGCGCGAGGACCCCCTCCAGCTCCTCCGGCTCCAGGCGTCGCAGCAGGCCGGTCGTGACGCAGACCAGCGAGGTCTTCTCGCCGCGGCCGGTGGCGAACGCGTTCGGCACGTCGCTCTCGGCGATCGCCACCTTCGGCTTCGGCATGTCGGCCAGCGCGCAGATCCGGTCCACGGTGCCGTGCAGTTCGGGTGCCTGCTCGCGGGTCACCTCGCGTGCTCCCATGCCCAGCGCGGCGATCCGGTCGCTGAACCAGAACTGCCCGACGAACAGGGCGCCCGTGATCAGCAGGATGATCGGCCAGGAGCCGCGCAGCAGTACCAGCAGGACGCCGACGAAGACCACGTACAGCAGGCCGATCAGGAACATAGTCGTCGCCATGCGCGTCGCGAGCCCCCGGTCGGGGGCGTAGCGCGAGCGGGACGAGGACCGGGTTCTGGGCATCCGCGCACCCTCTTCCACGAGCGGGCGGGGCGGGCGAACCCCGGACGGGGCAAGGCCTCCGCCCCCTCCTGCCAGTGTGCTCCCCCGCACGCCGGAACGGACGCCCGACGCCCGGTCGGACCGGGCCCCCTGCCCCGGTGCCGTCCTCCCCCCTGGCCCTCGACCGCTTGAACCGCTTCCCCGACGCTCGCGACTCCGATCGCGGTGCTTGTCCCGAGGCCACGACTGTCTCACCGAGGGTGGCGCCGGACAGGACCTACGCCGTGTTTTAGAAGTCGTGGACTTGTCCGGGTGGCCGTCCGGGAAGTGCCGGATGGCCATCCAGATGGTGAGGTCGCGGGCGATGTCGCCGATGCTGGTCGCCGTGGTGACCTCGTACTCGCAGCGGTCGGACGCGGGGACGGCCGGGTCCGGTGCGGGGGACTCGAATGTCTTCCAGGACGAATGTCTTCCAGGACGGCGGTGAACTGAGGACTGTCACCGCGCTGACCTGCGGTGACCAGCAGAGACAGAGGCCGCCGGCCCTGCTCGCAAGCCAGGTGGACCTTGGTGGTGAAGCCTCCCCGGGACCGGCCCAGGCCGTGCTCGTCGGGCTCGGTGCGGGTTCCGCCCGGCGGTTCGTTCTGGGCCTGTCCGTCGCGGCGGGCGCCCGCGGCATGCTGACGGGCCCGGCAGATCGTGGAGTCGACGTTGACCTCCCAGGTGATCAGCCCGGCCGCGTCGTGCGGCTCCGGCCCGGGTTCGAGGCCCGCGCGGTCGGCACCGGGATCCGCGGCGAGGGCCGTGTACCAGTCCCACCACTGCTGATCGTTCCCGCCCCACGGGACTGGTCCCTGAACTCCCCGCTCGGTCTCAGGTGTTGTTCCTGTGGGCTGTCTCCCTGGTGAGCCTCGGGCGGAGCGCTTCCCGGGGTCCTACCCGTCGAAGATCCGATTCCTGCGGGGACGGCTGACCGTCCCCGTCGGCGTCGGCGCGCGCGAAGGACTGCTCCAGAGCTCAGAGGCGCGGCCTTGTCGGCAGGTAGTACGGGCGGTTGTGGGCGGCCACCGGCGGTGACTGGTACGTCCAGACGCCGGCCGCGGGCACGTCGGCGCCGAGGAGGGCGCGGACGTCGCGGCCGAGGTCGGCGTCCGGGGCGTGCACATGGACGCGGGTGCGTCCGGAGTGTTCGGGGGCGGACAGGTCGTACCAGCGGTAGGGCTGGTAGACGTTCATGGGGCCGGCGAGCAGGCGGCCCTCGCGGTCGGTGCCGTAGCCGGTGATCGGCGCCGAATTGGCGGCGACGGCGGCGAGGCCGTCCAGCCTCGCGGTGAGGTCGAGCAACGGGGTGTCGTCCTGCTCCAGGGTGTCGTCCGGGCCGATCGCGGCCGCTTTGCACCGTACGGTCCAGGTGTCGCCCGCCGGTCCGTTGAGGGACGGCAGGGCGACCTCGAACCAGCCCGGGTACTTCGGCTCCGCGTACAGCTCGCGCCCGGCCCTGATCGCGAAGGGGTTGTCGCACACGACATGGACCCGGGCGATGCCGAGCAGCTTCGTCTGGTCCCAGCCCTGCGCGTACTGGGCGTAGGACAGGCGCGGCAGCCGCGCCTCCTCGGCGGTCGGGAAGGCGATGACGTTGAACTCGATCTCCTGCGTGACGCCCCCGCCGAACGCGTACTGCGCGAAGTACAGCTGGTAGTTGAGCGAGACCAGTGCCCGCCCGTCGTCGAACGTGGCCGCGGTCAGGCCCGGGTGGTGCTTGGCGAGCAGCTCGCGGACCGGGTCAGGGGCGACCAGCCAGTCGAGGCCGACCTGATGCAACGCGCCGTAATGGAAGGGGAGTTGGAAAGGATCGGCCACGGGCGGCAGGGACAGAGGGGTCATGCGGAGGCTCCCGGGGGTGATGAGGCGGTCGATGGGATGGGCGGGGCGGAGGGCGAGTCGAGGGGGACGGGGCGGTCGCGGGCCGCGAGGTCGGCCTCGACGCGCTCGGCGCTGCGCAGCGCGAGCGCGGCCATGGTCAGGGTCGGGTTGGAGGTCGCGACCGAGGGCATGCTGCCGCAGCCGACCGCGTACAGACCGGGGTGGTCCCAGCAGCGCTGCCAGGCGTCCACCACCGACGTGGCGGGGGAGTCGCCCATGATGTGGGTGCCGGCGGCGTGGCCCGCACCCCGGTAGCCGTACGTACGGCCCCGGTGCTCGAAGCGGCCCGGCCAGGCCGCCACCGGAGCGTAGTCCGTGTGGTCCTCGGCGCCGAGCAGGGCGAAGATCTGCTCCGAGACCGCCCGGGCCGCCGCCATGCCCTCCTTCACGTGCTCGTCCAGGTCGTAGGTGACGAGCGGGCGGGGCAGGCCCAGGGCGTCGCGCTCGGTCGGGTGGAGGGAGACCCGGTTCGCTGGGTCGGCACCCTGCTCCATCTCGAACTGCAAGGTGAACTGCCGACGGATCCGGTCCCCGACCGCTTCCCGTAACTCCCGCCCGAACAGGCCGCGTTCGGTGAGGAAGTGGTTCACGTCCGTGTCGACGGGCCCCTTCGCCCAGATCCAGCCCCACGTCCCGAACTCGATCCGGAACGGCGCCCGCAGCCGCCTCCCCGGCCCGGCCCGGAAGCCCTCGAAGCCGGAGACGGAGCCGGGGCCCCGGTAGGGCCCGGTGTCCTGGGGCAGCAGCCCCCAGGTCAGCAGGACCGGATGGTCCATCAGATTCCGGCCGACCTGGCCGCTGCGGCCGGCGAGCCCGGAGAGCAGCAGTAGTCGGGCGTTCTCGACGGCGTGCGCCGCGAGCACGACGACATCGGCGTGCGCGACGGACACCTCCCCGTCGTACGAGCGGTACTCCACGCCCGTCGCCCGGCCGCGGCCGTCGACGAGCACCCGGCTCACCACGGACCGGTCCCGGAGCGTCACCGAGTCGCTCCACCGCCCCTGGGTCTTGAGCGGGGTGTACTTCGCGTACGAGGGGCAGTGCGGGATGCACGTCGCGTTGCCCACGCACCGGCTGCCCGGGTCCGGCCGCCCGTCCCGCCCGCGCGGAACGTAGCCGCGGCCGCCGTCGTAGCGCGGGTCGGGGACGCCGTTGCGCGCGTGCGGGGTGCCGACCACCCGCAGCTCGACGTCGCCCAGGGCGACGGGGTCCTTGACGCGCCGCCCGTCGAGGCGAGCCGCGAAGAGGCGGTCCAGACGCGCCGCGGGCAGCGGCCGCATGGGGAAGACGTAGTCGTCGGGCAAGGGCAGGCCGACGCGCTCGCGCTGCTCGTCGGCGTCGGCGGCCACCCCCAGCTCCCGCTCCGCGGCACGGTAGTGGGGTTCGAGGTCGTCGTAGGTGAACGGCCACCGCCGCCCGTATCCGAACGACTCGGTGTCGAAGTCCTCCGGCAGCATGCGCGGCGCGAGACCGGTCCAGACGTTGCCGGTGCCGCCGTTCACGCGGACGTAGCCACTCGCGTACGGCAGGGGGCCGTCCTGGAGGAGATGGCCGCCCGCCCGGAAGCCGGGGGGTCCGTCGGTGCCGACGAGGTCCGCGGCCTCGGGCCAGGGGGCCGCCGGATGGGCCCGGTACGGGAGGCCGGGCGCCGGTTCGCCGTCGCCCGCGGCGCCCGCCTCCAGGACCAGGACCCGCCGCCCGCGCCCGCCGAGGTGGTGTGCGACGAGCGAGCCCGCGACACCGGCGCCGACGACGATCACGTCGTACCGCGTCACCGGCCGCTCCCGTCGGCCGGGTCGGCCCGTCCGCCGACTCGCGCCCAACTCCCGTACCCCTCGGGATCGGTGGCGGGGACATTCAGGCCGGCCGCCTTCCACACCAGACCCTCGGCGTAGGCGCGCGGGGAGACCAGGACCGGCGGCGGGCCCGGCCAACTTCCCGTGTACCAGAGGTACGTGACCGCCCGGGCGGCCGCCCGCAGGTCGCCGTCGATGCGGTCGAACAGCACTTCGTACGGCTCCCGCAGCTCGCCGAGGAGCCGTGCGTACCGCTCCGCGCCGAGCCGCTGCGCGGCGAACGCCCGGTAGACCTCGGTCAGGCCGGTGGCCTCCAGGTCCGCACCGTCGAAACCGGTCAGCCGCGCCGACACGGCGCTGAAGCGATGTGTCTCGTCTGTGATGGGCACGCGGGCATCGGTGCCCGGCTGCCCGAGGGTCCATACACCGCGCCCCCGGAAGGGCTTGATCTCGACGCCGGACGCTCCCTCACAGGACTGGCGCTGCACGGCCTGGCGTTCGATGTGCGTCCATATGCGTGCTGCGGGGTGACCGGCCCGCGAGGCGGTCGAGGTGACGCTGGACGAGTCTCGCGAGGGCGGGCCCGTGTTCGCGGCCGAGCGGCGCGAGCTCCGGAGGGAGGACGTAACCGTCCGGCATGCGTGCGTACGTCTGCTCCATGAGCTGCCGGTAGGCGTGGGCGAGCAGACCTGACCAGTCGCCGGTCAGGGGCGGGCGCATGCGGGACTCGGCGGCGAGGGCCGCGCGGTGGCCGCCGCCTCCTCGACGGCGTCGGCGGCCGTCCAGTCGGCGATCGGCTTCCGGTCCGGCCGCCACGGGGCCGGCCAGGGGCTCGGCGTGCCGCGCAGGATCCCGGCGGTGAGCTCCTGGGCGATCAGCGGGGAGACGTGCAGGCCGTCTCGGTGCGTGCCGGTGGCGCCCCACAGGCCGGGGCGTCCGGCGTCTCCGAGGAGGGGACGCCCGTCGAGTCCCACGGAGCGGTTGCCGTGGTGGACCCGGTCGATCTCGGCGTCCGAGAGACCGTGATGCAGCTGGTCGAGACCCGCGTCGAGGAGGAAGCGCATGGCGCCGGCCGCCCGCGAGGCGCCGATACCGCGCTGCCCCGACAGCAGGATCCGCAGCCCGGGGTCGGCACACGCCAGCGCGTACGCGATCGACCTGCCCAGCACCCCCGCGCCCACGACCACCACGTCGACGTCCGCCACGGAGTCCCTTCCCCCACACATCGGCCCCCAGGCTTCCCCTGCCGCGTCCGGCCACACCTGTCACGAGGCCGGGTCCGCGGCGTGGTCCTTCGCGGACAGCGGGACCCGGTGGACCTCGGCCACCCTGATGGCCCCTCCCCGAGTGCTTCCGTTCTAGTGGTCGGCGCATGTCGACATCCTCAGCTGACGCGTCCGGGGGTCTTGCGCTGCCGGTGCCCGGGGAACGAATGACCCGCGACTGTCTGCGCATGATGGGCAGGTTCGCCCATCTGTGGGGCCGGCCGCTGGTGAACACGCACAACCGACTCACGATCATGGAGCAGGTGCCCGCTCCGGGGCTGATCGGCGGGATGATCCGGGCCGGCCCTCCGGGGAGATCGGGATGCTGCACGACCACATCACCCCGGATGAGCGGATCGTGGCCTGTCCGAACCAGGACGTCGTCCACGGCTTCGGCGTCCTCGACGCCCGCCGCGGCCCGTCGGTCGTCCAGGTCCCCGACTTCGATGGCCGGTTCTGGGTCTACCAGATCGTCGACCAGCGCACCGAGGCCTTCGCGCAGCTGGGCGCCATGTACGACACCAAGCCCGGCTGCTACCTCCTGGCCCCCGCCGACTGGGACGAGCCGGTCCCGGACGGCATCGCGGGAGTGTTCCGGTTCGACACCCGCATCGCCGCGTGCATCCCCCGGGTCTTCATGAACGACACCGACGAGGACCGCGCAGCCGTCCAACCAGTGATCAACCAGGTCATGGTCCACCCACTGGCCGAGTTCACCGGGCAGCCGCGCACGGAACCGAATGGAGCGCAGCCGCACACGAAGCCGACCGGCGGGCGAGCGGTCTGGCCGGCGAGGACGTCGTCCTGGACATCGAGGTCGACCGGCACGACGCCGGCTCGCCCACGGCCATCGAGTTCCGCGGATACGCCCACACCCGTGACCCGTGACCCGTCCCCGATCTCCGGTGAACCGGTCACCGTCTACGACCCCACCACCCCACAGATCTGGTACGTGCCCTACCGCGGCACTGTCATCCCGTCGCTCACCGTACGTGCCCCGCGCGGCGGCTACCTGGTCCCGAGGGCGTACGCGCCACTGGTCGCCGACAGACTGACCCTGCACGGACTGGACCACCGGACCCTGGCACACCGCACCGACCATCCGGACGCCGACGTCTTCCGCGCCACCGCCGCGCAGTTCCCGCCCGTCCCGTTCGAAGGGCGCGTGCAGCTCGCGGTCGAGGGGTCCTGGCGACCGGAGCCACTGTCCCTGCCGGCCGGCAGCCTGTTCGTGTCGATCGCACAATCCGGAGCGAGACTTCTGATGGCGCTGCTGGAGCCGCAGGCCCCCGACTCGCTCGCTGCCCGGGGCTTCTTCAACGCCCACTTCGAACAGAAGGAGTACGTCGAGCCCTACGTCACGGAGATCTTCGCCCAGCAGATGCTGGACGAGAACCCGACACTGGCTGCCGAGTTCCGGAGCAGACTGGAGACGGATCCGGCCTTCGCCGCCAACCCGGAAGCACGCCGCGAGTTCTTCCCACGACGGCACTCCTCGTGGGACACACGGTTCGCCGTGTACCCCATCCTGCGCACCGCCCACACCCCAGGAGAGGACTGACTGTCACAGCGTCAGCGACCGCGTGGCGCTGTGCTTCGACAGCAGTTGTTCCGTATCTCGGGAGGCACCTCGGCGGCGTCGTGCTCGATGCCCGTGCGGACAGACAGCACCGACCCCGTGACCCCTGGGCCGCCGCGGTCCGGGTCCGCTGGAGGTCGCGGCGGTCACCTTCGCCAACGGCGGCGACAACATCGGCGTCTACGTGCCCGTCCTCGCCACTGCCGGCGTCGGCGGGATGACCGTGTACGCCGCGGTGTTCCTCGTACTGGTGGCCGTGTGGTGTTTCGCGGGCAAGTTCTTCGCCACCCGACCCGTCATCGCCGAGGCCCTCGCCCGCTGGGGCCACATCCTGTTGCCCCTGGTCCTGATCACCATCGGCCTGCTCATCCTCATCGAAGACGGTGCCTTCGGGCTGTAACACCGGGCGGCGCATCACCGGCACGGTTCGACTTCCTCACGGCAGCGGCCTCCTTGGCCGCGGTCACCGTGCGCTCGAACCGGGCGAAGGCGGAACGGCCTGGATGATTCGGCAGGTGTGCTTGGTCTCAAGGCCGAGAGCGACTGCACCATTCCAGCGTTGTTCGTTGCGGCTGGGCCGTGCGAGTGCGGCCTGGACCCGGGGCGGGGTGTGCGGCCGAGCCCACGCGGTCGAGGCAGGCGACGACATCACGTGCGATGGAGTCGTCGCCTGCCTCATCTCCCGGATCCGCGAACGCCTCGACGGCATCGACCCCTGACTGCGCAGCGTCTCCTGGGGTGCCTCGTCGAAGCCGCTCAGAAGAAGCCGAGCTTCTTCGGCGAGTAGCTGACCAGGAGGTTCTTCGTGTGCTGGTGGTACACGCCTCGTGTGGCCGCTGACCAGCGGAAACGGCTGCGATTCGGCCAGGCTGCAGGCGGCTGGTCCGTGTCTGGCCCGGATCTTGGTCGGCCTCGTCCCTGGCCCCGAAGAGCGACCGCCATGCGGGAGCAGTTCGCACCGAAGGACGACAGCCGCTCAGCCCCGCCCCCCTTATGGCCACGATGAACCGCGAGTTGTGATCCCTACACCCCCGCTCGCGCGGGGACCACACTTCCTGAGCTGGGCATCAGCCCGATCGCGGGAGGTGGAGAGCGAGGGCTGTTGGCAGTGGCGTGTGGTGGACTTCGCGCCGACGGATTTTCGTGGAGGTGGCGTTGTGGTCGATGCACGGTTAGGTCGTGTGTCGAAAGTGGATCTTGGGCTGTGAATGATCACGGTTCATGGGTCGGGAAGATCTTACGGACGAGCAGTGGGTGGTGCTGGAGCCGCTGTTGCCGAGGGGGACGAAGGCGGGGCGGCCGCCCGTCTGGCCTCGGCGGCGGTTGATCGACGGCATACGGTTTCTGGTCCGGACCAGAGTCCCGTGGCGGGACGTCCCCGTCGAGTAAGGACCGTGGAACCGGGTCTACGACCTGTTCCGCCGATGGCAGCGCAACGGCACCTGGCACCGGATCCTCACCCGGCTCCAGTCCCTGGCCGACGCGAAGGGCGCGATCGTCTGGGACCTGAGCGTCGACTCCACGGTCTGCCGCGCCCATCAGCATGCGGCCGGGGCCCGCAAGCAGGGTGATCTGCAGAAGGAACCGCCGGGTGGCCTGTTCACCGAGCCTCGTGATGACGGGCTGGGACGCTCGCGCGGCGGGTTCACCACCAAGCTGCACCTGGCCGTCGAGCAGGGCCAGAAGCCCATGTCGATCGTGGTCACGGCTGGGCAGCGCGGCGACTCGCTGCAGTTCGAACCCGTGCTGGAGAAGGTCCGCGTGCCTCGCATCGGTCCGGGCCGGCCACGTGTCCGCCCCAACCGGGGCCGCGCGGACAAGGCGTACGCCTCCCGCCAGAACCGTGCCTACCTGCGCCGCCGGGGATCCGCTGCACCATCCCCGACAAGACCGGCCAGGCCCGCAACCGCCAGAAGCTCGGCTCCCGCGGCGGCCGGCCGCCGCATTTCGCCCCGGCCGACTACCGCGAGCGCCACGCGGTACGACAAGCTCGCCGTCCGCTACGAAGCAACCGTTCTCGTCGCAGCCGTCAACGAATGGCTGTGACAAAAGATGATTGGTACGGGCGCACGCAACGGGAACTCCCGGTCTTCCGTTGCCCGATCGCCCGTCTTTGCAGCACCGGGATTGCAGCCAGTAGTGACGATAGCCGCTCGAACGGCACGTTGCGGCCGACCGGCTCGGGGTGGGCTGCGTGGAGACGGGCCATCGCGTACCAGAGGCCTCCCGGGTAGCCGTAGTTTGCCGACGGCGCTTCCTTCTTCTACTGCTTGCTGGGCCTCATGGCTGCCTTCCGGTTGATGACGTCGGAATGCTTGATTACGGCGTGGCCAGGGCGCAGTGCGCACCTTGGCTCTCGTCATCCCGCCGGGTGGCGCGGCGACTTCGGGAGCCGTTCCGTCGAAGAGCTGAAGACCAGTCAGGTCTGGGAGGCGGCGCAGGTGCTCGGCGCGGTGTGGTGGGAGCCGGGCGCGGCGCGGCGGTTCGTCAGTTCGGACTCAGCTCCGGCGGTGCGACCGTGTGAAAGCCGTCCGGCGAGGCACTCGCAGACGACGCACCCCGAGCCTGCGGCACCTGTGACTGCGCCCGCGACTGAGCCGACGGGGAGGCGAAAGCCGGCCACCTGTCGGCCCCAGGAAACGGCCGCCACCCTGTTCCTCGGCCTTGCCGTCTGGCAGGTCACCCGCCGCCACGTCCGATGGCTTTCCTTATGGGAGTTCGAGGCCGTCCCACGGCCTCCGCCCCTTCCGCTCTGCGGGCCGACCTGGGCGCCGCCCTCTCGCGTGGACACCCATCCCGGCCTGTGTTTTTATCGAAGAAGGTGGTGCATGCCGCACTTTCGCAAGGTAACGCGCCACAGTGCACCCGGTCGTCCGGGCGGAGGGGAACGGGCCGGGTGGAGCGATGCGTTCACCCAGGCCGGGTGAGGACGGCCCTTTCCTTGTTGCAGGAACGGGCGGCCCACACGGACGGCACTCCGGCTCGGCGCGAGCCGCGAGGCCGATCATCACTGTCAGTTCCGTAGTGAGAAGTCATCGAGCTGCACACGGAGGTGACCCCGTGAGCGGGACCGTTGCCGATCTGGCCGCGCAGCTGCGGACCGGGCTGGCCGCAGTCCTGCCCCAGCTGGGTGCGCTGGGCGTCACGCAGAGGCGAGCCAAGCTGGCTCAGGCGCTCGGACTGCCGGGGGCGCAAGTGACGCCCTCGGCGCTGCTGTCCCGCATCGGCGTGCCGCAGAGCGATCAGGCGGGCGACCTGTGGCCCAAGCTGCTGGCGTTGCTCGCCGACTCGGCGGACGGCGCGGCCGCGGGCTGGAACCTCACCGTTCCGGATGTCCTCGTGGTCACCGCGGACGACGTCCAGGTCCTCGGCGTCACCCTGCCACCGGAGATCTCCTTCACCGTACGCCTGGGCACCCTCCGGCTGGCCGACGTGCTGGAGGTACGGCAGGACATCACGCTCACCCTCAGCGTGCCGTCCGACCCCGCGGGTGCCGCGCTGCAGCTCTCCGTGCGCGGCATACGGCTCACCCTGCCCACGGACGCGCTGCTCACCCTGCTCGCCCCGGGCGGGTCGGCCCTGGAAGGTGACGTCCAGGCCGGGCTGGACATGACGGGGGTCCACTTCCAGGGCGGTGGGAAGAACGGCCTCGCGGTACCGCTGAGGGCCGCACCGCCGGGCCTGCGCGCGCCCGCCCTGTACCTGGCGCCCGCCGGCGGCGCGCTGCGGTTCACCGCCTCCTTCGGCGCCTCGCTGCTGGGCGTCGCCGACGCCACGCTCGACGGCATCGGCAGCGAGCTGACCCCAGGAGCCCCGGCCACACCGGTGCCCCCGAGCGGGATGGGCCTGAGCATGGCGCTGGGCCCCGCCCGGGGCAGTGGATTCCTGGAGCGGCGCGGTGACGAGTACCGCGGCGCCCTGGGGCTCGCCCTGGGGGTGGTGGACGTACGGGCGTTCGGCATTCTGCGGCCCGGCGAGCCGTCGCTCCTGATCGCCCTCAGCGCCCACTTCACGCCGGCCGTTGAACTCGGCCTCGCGTTCACCCTGAACGCGGTCGGCGGGATCGTCGGCATCGGGCGCGCCATCGACCGCGCCGGCCTCGCGGCGGCCGTGCAGTCGGGTCACCTGGACGACGTTCTGTTCCCGGACGATCCGGCCCGGGCCGCACCGCAGATCCTTCAGACGCTGGCGTCGGTCTTCCCGGCCCGGCGCGGCAGTCAGGTCGTCGGGCCGACCTTCCGGCTGGGCTGGGGCCGCCCGGTGTCCTTCGTGACCGCGGACCTCGGACTCGTCCTGGAACTGCCCAGTGGTGTCGTCGCCCTCCTGGGCCGGCTCAGGATCGCGCTGCCCGCCCCCCAGGCGCCGATCCTCGACCTGCGGGCTTCCGTCGCGGGCGTCATGGACCCGGGAGCCGGACTCGTGGAGATGGTCGCCGACCTCGCCGGGTCCCGGCTGCTCACCGCCGGCATCGAGGGCGGGATCGCGCTGCGGATCAAGGTCGGCTCCGACGCGGCGTTCATTCTCAGCGCCGGCGGTTTCCACCCTCGCTTCCCCAAGCCCGCCGGGTTCCCGGTACCCCGCCGGCTGTCCATCGCCATCGCCAGTGCCCCGGCCCTCAGCATCGTCTTCTCCGGATACTTCGCCGTCACCCCCGGCACCGCCCAGGCGGGAGCAACGCTGACCGCGGTCATCGGATCGTCGGACACCGGGGTGAGCGGACAGCTCGGCTTCGACGCACTGCTGCGCTGGGAGCCCAGCTTCGGCGTCGTGCTCGATCTGTACGGCTCCTTCCACCTCCGTTTCGACGGCCACAGCCTGTGCTCGGTCGACATACGGGTCCGTGTCGAGGGGCCGACCCCCTGCTGGCACGTCGCCGGACGGGCCTCGGTCTCCCTGTTCTTCATCGACGTCAGCTTCCCGTTCGA
This sequence comes from Streptomyces vietnamensis, assembly GCF_000830005.1. Classification (NCBI taxonomy): domain Bacteria; kingdom Bacillati; phylum Actinomycetota; class Actinomycetes; order Kitasatosporales; family Streptomycetaceae; genus Streptomyces; species Streptomyces vietnamensis. The sequence goes on from NZ_CP010407.1 coordinate 8,514,227, forward strand.
CGAGCACTGGGCCTGCACCGGTGCCGTCGGGGCTCCGCCCGCTCCCGATGTCGCACCCCTGCTGGAGCACGAACTCGACAACCCCCGCACCTGGGAGCCGGTGCTGCCCGACGGCGCGGCCAACCTGGCCGCCCTACGGGGCGACGGCGCGGACACCGGCCGGTTGCTGCACCCGCTCGGCCGGCTCCGCTTCAGCCAGCGCGTGGTGCCCCTCGACGTCACCGTGACCCGGTTCGGCCCCGGACGTCTGCAGAACCCGACGGCCTTCGCCGTCACCGTGCGCTTCGGCGACGGCAGCGGGGCGGTCCAGCCGGTGCGCGAGCAGTTCGCGCGCGCGGACTTCTTCGACCTCACCGACGACGAGAAGCTCACCCAGCCCGCGTTCGAACTGCTCCGCTCCGGCAGTGAGCTGACCCCTCCGGCGGCCGGGGGCGGTGCGCCCCGCCGCACCGTGGAGGTGCGCTACGAGACCAAGTGGCTCGGCGAGCGCGGTGCCCCGCCTCAGCCGCGCGCCCCCTGGACGCTCGCCGAAACCCACCTGCTCGCCGCGCTCCAGCACGGTGCGGTGGCGACCAGCGCGGTCCACGGTGACCGGATCCGGTACGTCTCGCCGCCCGCGCCGACGGCTCTGAAGGCACCGTCGTTCGCCGTCGCCCACGTCGACACTCTCACCGAGGTCACCGAGCTGGGACGCAAGTCCACCTTCACCGAAGCGGCCCTGTCGTTCGACGCCCCGTCCGGACGCACGCAGCTGCTGCACGTCGTCCCGCCGTACGAGCTGAAGGCCACGCCATGACCCGATACGCGTTCGCCTCGTGGGACCGGACAGGAGCCGCGGCGTCCCTGACGGACGTCGACGACCTGCAGCGCACTACGCCGGTCCGGGGCACTCTCGCGGCCGCCGCGTCCGTCAACGGACGCCCCGAACGGCCCGTCCCCGCGCACCTGTACGGCCCCGGTGACGTTCGCGCCCTCGATCCCCGACAGATCGTGCGGATGTACCCGCTGCCCGGCACCCCCGACGCCGAGACGACCAAGTTCCCCATGGTCGAATTCGACCGCACCGACCTGCCCTGGCTGTTCACGCCGCTCGCCGCGGCACCCGGCGGGGAACTGCGCCCGTGGCTCGCGCTGGTCTGCGTACCCGCCACAGCCAGGCCACGACGGGAGCCCGGCCGGCCGCTCCCCGTGCTGCGCGTGCCCGGCACCGAACTCCCCGACCCCGCGCACCTGCACCTGTGGGCGCACGTCCAGACCGTCGTCGGCCACGAACAGGACCCACGCGCCTGCGTCTCCCGGCTGCTCGCCCCGCGCCGTCTGCTGCCGCACACCGATTACGTGGCCTGCCTGGTGCCCACCTTCGAGGCCGGACGGCGGGCCGGCCACAGCGAGAGCGGGGGAGACCTGGCCCCCGCGTGGAGTGCCGCCGCGGACAGCGACCTGCCGGTGTACCACTCGTGGACCTTCTCCACCGGGGAGGCCGGGGACTTCGAGACCCTCGCCGACCGCCTGCGGTGCCGCCCCATCGGGGGAGCGGGCCGCAGGCCGATGGACATCAGCCGGCCGAGGCCGCAGGACCCCGGTCCCGGGCAGGTCGTCCAGCAGGTCGAGAGCGCCCTGTGCAGCCCCGACCTCGGCCCTCGCGACGCCTGGCCGGTCGACGCCCACAGCACACAGTGGCAGAGCGCCCTCGCCGCCTCGCTCGAAGGCGTCCACAGCGACGACAGCGACGACGACCCGGAAGTCGCACCTCCGCTGTACGGCCGGTTCCACGCCCTCGCCGCCAAGGCGGTACCCGGATCGGCGGGCTGGCTGGACGCCCTCAACCTCGACCCGCGCTGGCGCGTCGCCGCGGGTCTCGGGACCAGTGCCGTCCAGCGCGAGCAGGAACAGCTCATGTCCTCTGCCTGGACCCAGCTGGCCGACGTACAGGCCGCCAACCGCTTCCTGGACCTGGCCCGGCTGGCCCGGCTGGTCGGCGCCCGGCTCCACGAGCGGCACGTACGGCCGCTCACCACGGACGAGTTCCTCCACCTCGCGGCGCCGCTGCGCACCCGCACGCTGCTCGGAGCGGTCACGCTGGCGAGCACCGTGCACGCCAGCGCCCTGCCCACCGCCATGGCCACGACCACGTTCCGGCGCGCCGTCCGTCCGCTGGGCCTGCTCAGCCGAAGGGTCACCCTTGTCGCCGAGCAGCAGAACGGGACTGCGCCTCAGCAGCCGTTCGCCACCATGCTGACCAAACTGGCGGAGGTCGGCACCGGACTGGCCGTCACACCCCGCAGTCCCGACGGCACCGTCGCCTTCGCCGTCGCACCGGAACGCGTCGTCCTCGCCGAGCGGCTGCCCGCCGTCCGGGCCGCCCTCGGCGTGTCCACCATCACCGCGCCCGCCTGGCAGGTTCTGGCCGGTGAGGTGATCCGCCGCGCGCAGACCCGCGAGCTCACCACCGCACAACTCGCCGCCGTACCGACCCTGCAGCCCACCTCGCTCGACGCCGTCTTCCGGCTCGGCACCGTACGGGAGATCGGCGTACCCGCCCCGTTCCTCGCCGACACCCGGCTCACCCCGCAGGGCAGCCTGCTCTTCCCCTCCGGGCGAACCTCCCCCACCGGCCTGCTGACCACCTCGGACAGCGGCACCACGACGACCTTCAAGGGCATGTGGTCCGGTCCGTGGAGGCCGTTGACCGAGGGCGCCGGCTGGAAGGGCGAGGCCCGTGGCACCTTCGGCCCCGGCGGCACCAGCCCCGGCAGCTGGCGAGGCGTCTTCTCGGGCGTGTGGGACAACCCGACCCTGGGCAGGCAGGGCGGCTGGCGGCTGGTCTTCACCGGCACCTGGGAGACCCCCGAGGACCACGGGACCTGGCAGGGCCTGGCCGTCGGCGTGTGGGACGACCCGGCAGACACCTCCGACGGCACGTTCAACGGCATCTGGCGGTCGCAGACCGCCCAGGGCACCTTCCACGGCACCTGCCCCGGCACCTGGGACTGGGACGAGAGCGGCGTCGCGGGGATCTGGCGCGCCGACTGCTCCGGTGGCTGGGAACGGCTCGCGGACGGTACCCCGCCCCCGGACGGCGAGGTGTGGACACCCGAGAAGCTGGGCGAGGTCCTCACCGGCTGGCAGCAGGGCGGCGGCATCTCCCTGGGCAGCCTCCTTGGGCCGGGAAGCCTGCCCGGCCTCGCCGACCGGCTGCCCGCACCCTCCGTCCTCGGCCTCACCCCCGGCGAGACCCACGGGATGGTGGTCGGCGCGCACGACCAGGTCTTCCGTCCCGCCGACGTGCCGCCCGTACCGCCCCGGGACACCTTCCCCGCAGCAGCGGCCCACACAGCCGTCACCGGCCGGATCGACCCCCACACCACCGTGGGCGCCGTCGTCGCCTCCCGCATCGAGCATCCGGCCCCCGGTGACAACACCGCGCCCATCCAGTGGGCACCCACCTTCCCCGACGCCATGTGGCGGCCGCTGGCCGAGCAGTCCACCGAGTGGATGCTGGCAGGGTTGGCCAAGGTGCCGCCCGACAGTGCCGCGCTCGCCGTGACCAACCCCGCCTTCGTGGCGTCGTACATGGTCGGCCTCAACCACGAGTTCGCCCGCGAACTGCGCTGGCGCGAATACCCCACCGACCAGCGCGGTACCTACTTCGCCTCCTTCTGGGGCACCGGCTCTGAGATGCCGCCCCTGCACCAGTGGCAGACCGGTTCTCCGCTCGGCACCCATCTGACCGTCCCGGCCGACCGCGTGGTCCTCCTGCTGCGCACCGCCCTGCTGCGCCGCTACCCCGGTGCCCTCGTCTACGCGGCCCCCCTGCTGCCACCGGCGCCGGACGGCGCACGGGAACCCGACGACGCCCACGCCCAGCACCCGGTCTTCCGCGGCGGTCTGGACCCGGACACGGCCTTCCTCGGCTTCGACCTGCGGCTCGGTGACATCGTGGGCCACGACTGGTGCTTCGTCATCGCCGAACAGCCCACCGAACCCCGCTTCGGCCTGGACGACCCCACGGACGTGGTTCTCGCCAGCCCGCCGCCGCCCGGCCTGTGGGGCCGCCCTTACGTGCCGCCGGCCGAGACCGAACCGCCCACCGACGCCGACGACTGGAACAACCTCGACTGGAGTCACTTCTTCGACTCGCGCCCGAAGCTCGAGGCCGCGACGCATGCGCCGGGAGACCGGCGCCCCAACGTCGCCCTCGGCGACCTGGTGTGGGGTGACAGCGCCGCCGGTATCGCCCGGCAGTGCTTCCAGCAGCCCGTACGGGTGGTCATGCCCGCCGAACGGCTCCTGAGCCCGCAACCGACGCTGTCCGCACGGGACTTCGTCCACTGGACATCGGCCGGGCCGAATGGGGCGGTGGGGACACTGCACGGTCACCAGGTGACCCTCTCCGGACCGATGGGAACCGCCTTCGACTTCCATGACGCCTCTCCCGCATTCGCCACGCCCGCGTTCACCCCACGACTGGGCGCCACCGGCATGCTGGAGATCCGTGGCGGCCCGGGCCACGCGTTCACCCTCGACTTCGACGCCCCGTTGCACGACCCCGTCTTCCATCTGGGATCGTTCAGGTCGACCCTCAAGGTCACTTCCCCACCGGACACGGCTGTCGCCCGGCTCAGCGGCGACGCACACTTCCAGGTCACCGCGAACGTCGTCTCCGGGCCGGGCGACGACCCCGGCCTCGACGACGCCAACGGGAGCGTCCGTCTCGCCGGAGCCTTCCACACCATCACCTTCACCCTCGTCCCGAACTTCACCGGCGGCAGCATCGTCGACGGTGTCCTCTTCCAGGTCGGCGGGGCGCAAGTCGACGGCGGCGGGCCGGGTCCGTAGCGAGTCCGGTCCGCCACTCGGCTTCCAGGAGCCGCACGGATCGTCATGCCGGCGAACGGCCGCTCCACACCGTCCCAGCTCAGGGAGGCAGACAGGATGACCGATCTCGCACCGCTGCGCGCGGCCGTCGCCGAGGCCGAGAAGCGCCGCGCCGGTCTCGGCCCCGACGCCACACCCGACCAGCGACGGGCCGCCTACCAGGCCCTCCAGACGGCCCGTCAGGCCCTCCACCAGGCGCTGCGCGAGTTCGTCGCCACGGCCGACACCGACGAACTGCTCGCCCGGCTGGATCCCGACGTGCCCCTGATGCTCGCCCCGGTGCGCCTGGAGACCCGGCTCCGGCCGGACGGCGGCCGGCCCGACACCCTCCAGGTGCGGATCTTCCCCGACGACATCCACGTCGACAGCCATGAACCGCTCCTCACCGACGGTGAGATCCAGCAGGGCAAGCGGTACTGGCGCGCCGTCTTCAGGGCCGGACGCACCGAGAACCCGGCGGGGGACCGGGCCCGCATCCGGCTCGGCGCCTGGGAGCAACTGTGCGGCACGCTGGGCCCGGCCCGCGCCCGCTGGATCGTCACCGTGCTCACCCCCAGAGCCGACGACCGGCCCGAACTGCCCCTGCCCGACGACACGGCAGGCCCCGAGCCCTCCTGGCCCGCCGCATCCGACATTCCCACCCGCTCCCGCGGCTGGAACAGACCGGCCACCGCCTCCACCCTGCCCGACCAGTTCGTCGTCCAGGCCTTCCAGCAGACCGAGGACGGCGAAATCCTCGTCGGCGAGAGCCGCGGCGAGGCCGTACCCGACACCGTGCAGGTCAGCCCGGACCCCGACGCGCCGGCCGCCCCCGCGGGCGCGGCCACCACACCTCTGACCGACCCCGGCCTGCGCTGGCTCACCGACTTCTCCGCCGCCCACGACAACGGACTCGCCCTCACCGTGCCCCTCGACGGGGCCGGTTACGATCCGGACCGCCGCCCCTTGCTCTCACGCGTCGTCACTTTCGGCGTGTCGGCCTCCATGAACCCGCAGATCTCCGCGGACCGGCTGGCCACACTGCTGACAGGGCGGGCCCGTGACGGCGAGGCCGCCTACGTCCCGCAGGACACCCCCACCAACAACATCCCGGACCCTCACCACCCGCACAGCGACCCTCCCGACGTCGACGCCCTGCTGCACGCGGCCGCCCCGACACCCCCCGCCACCGATCCGTGGGCCAACGCCACCTGCCTGGCTTCGGCACTCGGCATCCCGCAGGACGTCGCCGCCGCCCTGCCCGGCGGCACGGAACCCGAGCAGGCCGATGCGCGCGCCCTGCAACTGGCCCTGTGGAGCGCGACCGGCGACTTCTTCCTCGACCAGCTCCTGGAGAGCGACAGCCACACCGACGAGACCGGCATCGATCTGGAGTGGCTGCGTCTGCACCACGCGGACGCCGTGCGGGCCCGTGGCCCGCTGCCCACCCTGCGCCTCGGCAAGCAGCCCTACGGCCTGCTGCCCGTCACCGTCATGCGCCGCTGGCGCCCCGACCCACAGGGCGAGCACGGACACCTCGCCGGACTGCACCGTGTGCTGACCACCCTGCGTCCGTTCTGGGAGGTCGGTGTCGACAGCATGCCGCGGGTCGGCGGACGGGACCAGCCCGGCGACACGCTCGCCCTGCCCAAGCCCGAACGTGACGTGCTGCGCGCCCTGGGCCTTGCCGCCGTGTCGAAGTCCTGCGACGTGCGGGCCGTGCGCGGCGCCCTCAACGCCTGCTACACCAACCGCGTCCTGGGCCTGGTCCAGGACTGCGGCTTCGGCCCCGAGTCCCGTCTGTCCACCGCCCTGAACCGGGCTCTGGGCATCGACTACGAGCCGGTCATCTCCCACCACGAGAACGAGCCGCACACCAGCCGACTGTGGCTGCCCGCCACGCGACTGATGGACCTGCCCGCGGGCACCGACCCGGTCGACGAACTCGCGGGGTTCCTCGAGGAGGTCGTCGACCGGTTCGAAACCCTGCACATCCTGGTGCGCCCGGCCCGGGCCCGCACCCTGCTGGAGGCACTGCTGCGGCACACCGCCAACCTGGAGTACGGCCATGCCGCCGCCGGAGCCGCCCATGCGAGCCACCTGGTGACAGACGCACGGCTGCGCTTCGCCGAGGTCCTGCTGGCACCCTCGAGCGCCGGCACCCTCGCCTCCCAAGCCGGTGTCGCCCTCAGGCCGTTCACCCTCAAAGCCACTCTCGGCCTGACCCTGCCCGGCGTCGCCGAGGCCGCCGCACCCACCGTGCACGACGCCATCAACGACGCACGTGTCCTGCTCGCCCCCGCCGTCGAGGTCGCCGCCCTGCACCACAGGGGTGTCCTCGACGCCCTCAGCGCCGAACGCCCCTGGAGCGTGCGCCTGGCGCAGATCGACGCCGCCCTGCGCTACCTGTCCACCCGGGTCCACGCCTGGCACGACGCCGGCCAGGATCCCTTCACCATCCTGGAACGCCTCCTGGGCGAGTGCCTCGACCTCGCCTCCCACCGGCTCGACGCCTGGATCACCTCGCTGGCGACGGTGCGCCTGAAGGCCATGCGATCGGCCACCCGCCGACCCACCGGTGTGCAACTCGGCGCCTACGGATGGGTGGAGGACATCTCCCCGCGGGAAGCCCGCCGCAGCGAGGGATTCGTGCTGGCCCCCTCCCTCGCACAGGCCACCACCGCCGCAGTTCTGCACAGCGGCGCCCTCTCCCACCCCTCGGACCCCGGCGCGTTCGCCGTGAACCTGTCCTCAAGCCGGATGCGGGCCGCCATGGCCGTACTGGACGGCGTGCGCCAGGGACAGCCGCTGGGCGCGCTGCTCGGCTACCGCCTCGAACGGCGGTTGCACGAAGCCCGGGAGAGCGCCACCCCGCCGTTGGAACTCGACCGGGTCATCGCTCCACTGCGCAAGCAATGGCCGTTGCGGGCCGTTCACCACCAGGCGTCGGGCGCCACGGACTTCGTCGCTCCGCACGACGTCACCGACGGGGCCGCCGTGGGCGCCCTGACCGTGGAAGCCGCGCTGAGCCAACTGACGCCCACCGTCCATCCGTCCCTGGACCCCCTGCGGGAGGAACCCCCGGTCCGCGCCGCACTGGAGGCCCTGCACGACGACATCGACGCCGTCGGCGACCTGCTGCTCGCCGAGAGCGTGCACCAGCTCGCGAACGGCAACCCCGACCGGGCCGGCGCCACCCTGGACAGCCTCGCCGCCGGCGGCCAGCCACCACCCCGCCCCGAGATCCTCGACACCCCGGACCAGGGCACCCCCGTCACCCACCGGATCCTGATCGTCGTTCCCAAGGACGTGCCGCTGTCGCACGGCTGGGACGGCCCGGCACAGCGCGCCCGGCCCCGCGCGCTCGCCGAACCGCTGCTCGACGCGTGGTCCGGCCATCAGCTGGGGCGGACCGACCGGATCCGGCTCCAGGTCGCCTGGCGGCGGCCCGGCCACCCCGTACCGGCAGCGACCCGCCAGCTCCCCTGGCCGCCCATCGACCTGTGCGCGCTGGACGTCGTGGCCCTCACCGCCGCCGGCACCCTGCGCGCCGCGGTGAGCCAGGCCCTGACCGCACACCGCCCGTCCGACCTGCCGGGCGACGCCGTGGCCGACCTGCTCGACGGGCGCGACGCCCACTGGCCGCGGTCGACGGTGTCCCTGCAGGAGTTCGAAGCGCTGGCCGGTGCCGTTGCCGCGGTCCTCGCCGCCGGCCGGCCCGGCTCGCCCGCCGACCTGGCACCCGCCGCCAACCCACCCACGCTGGCGCCCGACGAGACCGAACTGCGCGGCCGCGCCCAGAGCGCCATGGCGGAGCTCAAGCTCGCCAAAGACGCCGCTGACCTGCAACGTCTCTCCGCCTACGGCATCGTTGTCGCCCCGTCCGCCGACGACGACGCGGCCGCGCGTACGAGGGCCGCCCAACAGGAGGCCGCCACCCGACTCGAGCTCGCCGCGAAGGCACTGGCCGGTCAGGGCCCCCAGGCCGCGGTGGCCGCCCTGCAGGCGGTCTTCGGACCCGGATTCCGCGCCGTCGGCCTGACCACCGCCTCGGCCCCCGCCCCACTCGCGGCGTCCTTCGGGCCCGGCCTGGACCGCGGCGGCACGGCCGACACCATCCCGCGCGACTGGCTCGAACGGACGGCAGCCGTACGACCCGGTGCCTCGGCCCTGGCCGACCTGCTGCTGTACACCGACGCGATCGGCACCGGCGGAGACTTCGCGCTGCGGATCGGGCAGACCCCCTTCACCGCACACGACCACTGGGTCGGCGCCGCACGCACGGCGGACCTGCCCTCGGCGACCGGCCTGGCCGTGCACGGCCTGACCGCACCCGACCTCACCCACCCCGTGGCCGTCCTCGTGGTCGACGAATGGCCGGAACTGATCCCGGCCCGACGGCAGACGGCAGGAGTCGCCTTCCACTACGACGCCCCGGGCGCCCGGGCTCCCCAGGCCGTGCTGCTCGCCGTACCGCCGGAGGTGGGACGCTCCTGGACGGCCGAGCTGCTGAGCGAGACCGTCCGCGAGGCACTCGACCTCACCGGACTGCGCCTGGTCGACCTCCAGGCGCTCGGCTGGCTGGGCCGCTACCTGCCCGCCGTCTACCTGCCGCAGGACGCCCTCGGATCCTTCCCCGGAATCGACCTCAAGGAGCTCCTGAAGACCCACATCGCCGCAGGCGTCATCGCCAAGCTGAGAGACCTGGAGGCCTGACCATGGCCGACGACAAGGCGGTCTTCGCCCAGTTCCACCGCATCGAGCCGAACGTCCGGCCGAGCGGCACCGGCGGACAGCTCGACGAGGCCCTCCAGGCCAGGATCGCCGACCCGCTCTTCCTGCTGGCCCGGCAGCGGCAACTCGCCGAGTTCCACGGAGAGGACGGCGGCTCACCGGTGGGATGTTCCCTCACCACGGCGGCGGCCACCGTGGACCGGTTCCGGCCCGGCGACGCCGGACCCTCGGTGCCGTATCCGCCGGGCGTGCCCGTCGAGTACCTCGCCGAGGCCGGCCGCGGCCCTGACCCGGAGGACCGCGAGTTGCCGCTGCGCACCGCCGCACGGGCCGGACTGCGGTTCCTGCACCAGCTCGCCGCGCTGCCCATCGGCGTCCAGAACTCCGTCACCGACCAGGCACTGGCCAAGTTCCCCCTCCTCGACAGCGCCTCCCCGGGGGAGCCCGCAGGCGACCCGGCGGGCCGTGCGCTGGGGACCGTCCTGCTCGCTCATGCCCCGCACGGCGGAAAGCTCGCCCGCGGACTGGCCACCGGCTGGCATCCGACCGGCCTCAGCCCGGCCCACCTGACCGCCTTCAACCAGGCCGCGACCGTGTGGAAGTCCTGGTTCGCCGCCGAACACGCTCCACCGACCGACTCCAGTTGGGTCCGCGACCGCCTGGAGCACCACTTCGCCGTCGAGGCCGCCCTGGGCAATCAGCGCATCACCCTGACCGCACCCGAATACCCGGGCGGCGGCGCCGAAGGCTACCACTTCGACATCGACGCCGTCGCCACCGCCTTCACCACCCCGGGCGCGTCCAGCCGCACCGTCCTGCCCACCCGCGCCACCTACCCCGGCATGCCCGCCGAGCGCTGGTGGGAGTTCGAGGACACCACCGTCAACCTGCCCTCCATCGAAGCCGGCGTGGCCGACCTCGCCCGGCTGCTGCTGGTGGAGTTCGCCAACGTGTACGGCAACGACCACTGGGTCGTCCCGCTGGAGCTGGAGATCGGGCGCGTCCACGGCATCACGGACCTCACCGTCGTGGACACCTTCGGCGATCCGCTGACCCTGCAGGCCGCGGGCGACGAGCACTGGTCCCTGTTCCGGCTCGGCGTCGCCGGCTCCCACCGTCCGGGACCGGCCCTGCTGCCGCTCCTGCCCAGGGCCGCCGGCCGCATCGAAGGACCGCCCGTGGAGGAAGTGCTGTTCGTCCGCGACGAGATGGCCAACCTCGCCTGGGCGATCGAACGCACCGTGCATAGCGCGACGGGCAAGCCCCGCCCGCGCGCCGACGAGACGCCCGACCTGACCCCGCCCGGTCCGTCGGACGTTCCCGGCGCCCTGACCTACCAGCTGGAGTCGTCGGTGCCGTACCACTGGATCCCGCTCGTCCCCGTGCCGCTCAGGCCCGGCTCGGCCGCGATCCGGTTCCGGCGCGGGCGGATGACCCTCCCCACCGCACAGGGCACCGTGCGCACCCAGGCGCGCGGTCGGCTGCTGGAGCCGGAGGCGCCCCGGGTCTACTTCCGCGACGAGGAGATCCCGCGTGCCGGTGTGACGGCCGGCCGGGTCCCGGTGACCGTGCGCGGACACGACGGCCTCCACTACCGCTGGATCGGACGCCGTTCCCGCGCCGGGCAGGGCGAGGCCGCCTCCGGGCTGGCCTTCGACGCAGTACTCCCGGCCAAGGAGACCACCCCATGAACCACGGCATCGGCGCGGTGAGCGCGCTCACCCTCACCAGGACCGGCTCGGAGCTCGTCAGTGCCGACGCCGCCGGCCGCGTCCTGCGCTGGCGCCGGGAGACCGGCGAAGCACTCTGCCCCCTGCTGGTCGCCCACAAGCGCAGCGTCTGGTCGATGCTCCTCACGCCCGACGACCACGAGATCGTCACCGGCGGCAGCGACGGCACCCTGCGCCGCTGGAACCGGGCCACCTCCGCCGCCGTAACCGGCCCCTCCCCGGCCCACGACGACTGGATCCTCGCCCTGGGCAGGACCACCGACGGCGCCGAACTGCTCACCGCCGCCTACGACGGCACGGTACGGCGCTGGAACCGGACCGACGGCACCTCCCTCGCCCCGCCGCTGCCCGCCCACGACGGGGCCGTCCGCGCGATGACCCTCACCCCGGACGACGAGGAGATCGTCACCGCCGGCAACGACGGCGCCGTGCGCCGCTGGCGCCGCACGGACGCCGCCCTGCTGGCAGGCTTCGACGGTCACATCGGCCCCGTGCCGGCCGTGGCCGTCAGCGCCGACGGCGGCGAGATCGTCAGCGGCGGCAGGGACGGCACGGTGCGCCGCTGGGACCGGGAGAGCGGCAGCCCGCTGGGCGAGCCCCTCGTGGCCGGTGTCCCCGTACGAGTCCTCGCCCTGACCACCGACGGCGAGATCGTCGCGGGCTGCGACGACGGCACCGTCCGCCGCTGGCAGCGCACCACCGGCAAGCCCGTGGGGACGCCCGTGGCCACCGGGCACCTCAGCGTCTGGGCGATCACCGTCACCGCCGACGACAGGGAGATCATCACCGGCGGCTGGGACGGCTTCATCCACCGCTGGACCCGGGATCCGGCCGACCCCACCGTCCTGCGCCAGGCCACCCAGCAGACCCGGGTCGACACCGCGCCGCGCCTGGAGATCCGCGGCCCCACACCGTTCTGACGCCCGCCGCCACAGGGAAGCGTGCCCGACGCAGGGAGCAGCCGATGCCCGACATCGAGATCGACACCTCGCGTCTCACCGCGCCGTCGTTCACGGTGCCCGAGGCCGGCACCGGGCCGATCGACGGCTCGGTGACCCCGCCGCCCACGGTGACACTACCGGCCCCCGGCACCTACCACCTCATGCAGAGCCCCGCCCCTGCCTCCGACGTGGTCTTCGTGGTGGCCGAGGACGGCACGCTCGACTTCGACGCGGCACTCGACGGCATCGTCGAAGGCCGCGCCACCCACCGCCTGACCCTGCACGGGCTGCCCGTACACCTGGACGCCACCGCCCTGGACCATGACCTGAGGCTGGAGATCGGCGGCCCGGCGCTGCCCGCTGACCGACCCCACGATCTCGCCCTGCTGCCCTGTCAGCGATACCGCCTCAGCGGAGGAAACGGAAACCTGGCCTTCGCGCTTCCCGTCACCGGCTCGATCCAACTCGATCCGGACGCCGCTGGTTTCGCCTCGGCGTCCGGCAATGCGCTGACCGTTCAGGGCCGCACGATCCGCATCGACGGAACAGCACTGTCCCACGACGTGGAGCCGACCGGCCTTTCCGGGCCGAGCTTCCTTCCGCGCGCGTCGGTGAACGAGCTGACGCTCCTGCCGGCGGACGGCTACGGCTTCCAGCCCGGATCCGGACTCGTCGCGGACCTGAAGTTCGGAGTCGACCGTGACGGGCACGTCTACGTCGACTTCGAGTTCACCGGCTTCGCGTCGGCGGTCGAGGACACGCTCGTCCTGCACGGTTACCCGGTCCTGATCGACACGACGGCCGCGGACAGCGACCTCGTCGGGCTGAGCAACATCTCGGCGTCCACCCCCGGCCCACCACCGAACCGCCGCGGCCCCCGGGAGATCCTCTACGTCCTGCTGCCCGCCCGCGGCTATCTGCCGCAGACGGTGAACGGCGTCCTGCGGACGGGGTTCGACTTCGAGCGGGACGGCACCGTCACCTTCCCCTACTCGGCGGCCGGCCGCTACGGCGTCGCGTCCCCCACCGCACCCACCCCGTCCGAGCAGGGGCAGGAAGTCACCCTCAACGCCCTGGTGCGCCCGACGGACGCCGACGCGGGCCCGCCCCGCGGCACGGTGACCTTCTCCCTTCAGCAGGGACCGCCCCTCGGTACCGCCGAGGTGGACGACCAGGGGCGGGCGAGCATCACCACGAGCGATCTGCCGCTCGGCGACAGCGTCATCGCCATCGACTACGCGGGAGGCGATGCCTTCGTGCCGGCCAGTACCACCGTCCCTCATCACGTCAACCCAAGGCAGGGCAAGCCCGTCGGGGACGCACCGCTGGCGGAGGTCTTGGACTGGGCGCTGCTGCCCACCCTCGCCCTGATGGCCGACCCGCACGCGGTCGACGGCCACGTCAAGCTGGCCCAGAGCCTGCTGAACGCCGCTGGAGCCGCAACGCCCGCCCTCGTCGTCGACGGCAACTTCGGCGTCCTGACCCAAGACGCCGTACACACCTTCCGCGCCGGACCGATCCTCACCCCCGGGGACGACATCGACACACCCGTCTGGTTCGCGCTCGCCGTGGCCGCGCCCTGCCCCCTCCTGGAACCCGGCCCCCGTATCCCGCCCATGACGGGGCCGCCGGTGGCCGTCGTCCAGCGCCTGCTGAACCAGCAGGGCGCCGAGCCGCCCCTCGACGACGACGGGAAGTACGGACCCAAGACGGAGACCGCGGTACGGACCTTCCAGATGGCCCACGGCCTCACCGTCACCGGAACCGTGACCCCCGAGACCTGGGTCGCGCTCGCCGGCCCACCGCCCACCCCGACCCCCTCCGACCCGTCCGGCTCCAGGAGCATGCGCCTGACGTTCTCCTACGACAGCGCGGACTGGGCGCAGGGCGGCCCGGTCGTCCGGTTCGTCTCGCGGGAGGACCTGGAGATGACCGCCCCGCTCGCCGCCGATCCCGACGACTCCCCCCACGGCCGCGCCGGGTTCTGGTACGAGCTCCGCGATGCGGCCGGCCGGGTGCTGTACCGGCGTGCCCGGCACCGGCCGATCGCCGTCCTCCGGGAGGTCACGGGCCCCGGAGACGACGGCGGTCTCGTCGCCCTCCCCGTCGACGCTCCCCGGGGCACCTTCGAGCTGATTGCGCCCTTGCTGCCGGAAGGCGCCTCGGTCGTACTGTTCAGCAGCCCGCCCGATCCGGACCGGCTGGACGAACCGGCGTCCGAGATCTTCTCCCTGCCCCTCGACCAGCCGCTTTGAAGGAGGACCGGTGAAGGTCGTCGACTTCGCCCTCGGGGATGTGAGCCGGGTCGCCCACGGCTGGACCGTCGCCGTGCTGCCCGAGGGTTACACACAGGCCGAACTCGACGCCGGGCTGTTCGACGCGGACGTGGCGAAGTTCGTCAAACGGCTGCTGGTGACCCCGCCGTTCAGCGATGCCGGCCTGCGGCCACTGCTGAACGTGGTCAAGGTCCGCAAGGCGTCGGCGCACACCGGAAACACCATCCACCTCATCACTCCGACCCCCACCACGTCCCCCTTCGGCACCATGTTCGGCGCCATGTTCGGCCGGGACCTCTTCCAAGGGCATCAGATCGAACGTGCCATTTACGGCGATGACGTTGCCGTGAAGGATGCCGTGCACAACGAGCCCGGCCTCAAGGCGGTGAACCACTTCCTCGTCTTGATAAACAACACCCAGACCGACGGCGGATGCATGCATAACGAGGTCGGCTGGTTCACCAAATTCAGCGCTTCCTGGCCCGACGTGGCCATCCATGAACTCGGGCACCAGGCGTTCAGACTCGCCGACGAATATCCCTATCGGAACGACTCCTCGGACCCGGTGTCCACGTACCCCGGTAGCGACCCGACCGAGCCCAACATCACCACGGTCACCGACGTCGCCACCATGAAGTGGTCCGAGGTCCTCACTCTGCCGCAGTCCCAGGTCCCCACCACGATGCGGGCCACTCCTTGCGTGCGGAACCACCCGGTCATCGCGGCGAACCCGCCGATTCCCGCGGACGCCGTGGGTGCCTACGAGGGCGCGCAACACCACGACTGCGGCGTCTTTCGGCCGTCACTCCAGTGCCGCATGCGGGAGGAAACTCGCCCGTTCTGCCGGGTGTGCGAGATGACCGCACATATCGACATCGGCCATTACCTGGTCGACGCGCGCGCCGGAAGTGAGTACGGTGCCGGGGCCTGGACGCATGTGCAGAGCTTCGCGGCCGGTGCGAACCCGGAGCGCATGCTGTCGTACAACGCGGCCACAGGCGCCTACGCGATCTCCGCCGCCGCCACCTACCGGTTCCCGACCCGCCGCCCCGACGGCACTCCGCCGATCGACTCCCACAACCCGACGGTCGGAACCGGATCCCTCGGCGCCGACTGGACCTGGCTGGCCCCCTTCGACTTCGGTGGAAGTCCCCACTACTTCGGCCATCAGTTCGGCTCCGGTACGCAGGGCATCTTCGCGACGGACGCGACGTTCACGTCGGTCGGCCTCACCCACGCCACCCCACCTGGTCACGCCTCGCACACCCACGTTGTGACCCTCAACCTGGGCGGGGCCCCGCACTACATCGGCTACAACAGTCTCACCGGAGACGCCGGCCTGTTCCGCCTCGACAGCGACACCGCCGATCCGGTGCCCGTTTCCACGATGCAGTGGGGCGTCGGCCACACGGCCGTCGTGCCCATCATGATCGGCAGCGAGCCCTACGTCATGACCTACCGGATGAGCACCGGCGAGTTGATGATCCGTCATCTCACCCCGTCCGGTTTCACCATGGCCTTCGCATCGCCATCCGGATTCTGGAAACGCAACGTCACCCATGTGGCACTGCTGGATCTCGACAACCGCCCGTACCTCGTCCGCTACTCCGGCTTCGACGGCAGGGCCGCCGTCCATCACGTGCGTGACGGCGGGACAGGTGTCGACCTGGTGTGCCGCGTTCCGTCCCTCGGCCCCGGCGCTCTGTCGATTCTCGGTGCGGGCGCACCAGTGATGGGTCGCGTGCAACTTCCCGAGCCGAACAGCGGCAAGAGCCCGTGGCTGTACATCTACAACGCCCTGAAGCAGACACTGAACCTCACTCCCGTGGAGGCGCGTTGACCAAGGGGCGGACGTGTGAACCCATGGCTGATGCCGCCGTTCTTGTCCATCTTGAAACGGAGGCTCTCCACCTTGCCCGGGTTCTTGAACGCGTACGGCCCCATGGCGAACGCGGCAGCCGACGCCGAAGGTGTTCACGGATGGCTCGTGACGAATACGCCTTGTCGGCCAACACGGCCACTGGTCGGGTCCGAGGTCGTCCACGCCTTCGCGGAACTCGCAGGCGGGCCATCACGTCAGCGAAGGCAGGCGCGTCACCGGCCTGTCCGGCGGTGAGGTGGAAGGCCAGGGGCCGGCAGTCGCCGTCGGCCGCGAGATGGATCTTCGTGGTCAGCCCGCCGTGGGACCGGCCGATGGCGTGGTCGTCCGGCTCGCCGGCCGGGGCCCCTTTTCACGGGCTCCGGCCGCGTGCTGGTGGGCCCGCACAATCGTGGAATCCACCGAGACGACCCGGTTCAGCTCCTCGTCGGCGTCCGCCTGTGCCAGAAGCGCGGTGAACACCCACTCCCACGTACCGTCGACGGACCACATCCGCAACCGGTTGTAGACACCCCGCCAGTTGCCGTACTCCTCCGGCAGCCGCATCCACCGTGCCCCGGTCTGAAACTTCCAGGCGATGGCGTCGATCACCTCTCGGTGGTCCCGCCACCGACCGCCCTGCCTCGGCGTCCGGTCCGGAAGCAACGGCTCGATCCGCGCCCACTGCGCATCAGTCAACGGCACATCCGGACAAACGATCAGGCGACGAGGAAGGAGCGGCTACACGCAGCCAGCGCGATCGGCCCTGCCGACGGTGGCCCACCAGTCGATCACTCGGGCTGCCATCGCGTCCGGTCGCAGGCCCAGAGGGTCGAGACCGAAGTGATCCTCCAGCTCTTGCCGCAGAAACGCACCAATATCCGCCTGGTCCGCGCCACCCCGGAGGCGCTGGAGCAAAGGAGCGAGCATGCAGTCGTACTCGTCTTGCACGTCGTCGGCGACGCCGATCGGATCCCACTCATTGAGCAGATGCCGCAGGTCGTTCTCGGCGGCGTCGGTTCCAGGTCGCATCGCTCCAGGGTGCCACCCGGGAACCGCCGTCATCACTCGCCCCTCCGTGATCCAAACGAAACCGCCTAGCGCTCAGACGCGCATTCCGAGCACTTCCCGAGCATTCTCCGGAGAGGACATTTCGTGTACCAGTCCCAGCCCGATGACGAACTCGCCGGTGAGCCCCACTGTGGCGGCGCCGCCGTGTACGGGAGCCCCTCGGTCCCGAGGAGGCGGCGCCAGCTCATTGCCGCGGTGCCCCTCGTGTCGTTGCTGATCGGTGCTGTCGTGGTGGACCGGGTCGCCGCGGCCCGTGCGGAAGGCCGAACGGCTCAGGCGTTCCAGGACGGCATGGGGACCGCGGAGCGGCCTTCGGCGCACGTCGGTGGCTTCCCCGTGCTGACCCAGCTGGCCGAGGGTCGTCTGAGCCACGTCGACCTCACCGCCCACGACATACCTGCCGACGGCTCGGCACGGCCCCTGCCGGTGACGAAGCTGACGGTCGGCCTCGACGGTCTGAAGACCTCGGGGAGCGCCGACGAGGCGCATGCCCGCAGCGTCGAGGCGACCGCGTTCGTGTCGTACGAGGACGTGTCGGCCGCGCTCGGCGTGAGCCTGTCGCGAGGTGACGAGCCGGGGCGGATCAACGCGACGGCCGGTCTGCCGCTCGTCGGCGACGTGACCGTGAGTGCGGCCCTCTCCGCGGCGAAGGGCAACCGCATCGCCTTCGCGGACGTCCGTACGGTCAAGGGCGAGCTGATCCCGCCCTTGAAAGCGCTGCTCGACAAGGCCCTGGAAGAGCCCGTCCCGCTGGAGAACGTCCCCGAAGGGCTGCACCTGCGCTCGGTCACCACGGAGAACGGGATTGACGCCCGCTTCACCGGCCGCTCGGTCACCTTCCGTCCGAGCTCGTCGTCCACCGCGTAGGGGGAGCGGACGCCGGGGATCGGTCAGGCGAGGTCGGGGAGGGGGCGCCGGGCGACCTCGTGGGCGTCGTCCGGCGGGACGCCCAGCATGCGCAGGACCATCTCGGCGAGGTTCACCGCGGCCTCGTCGCCGTCCACATCGGGGCGGGCGAATCGCAGCTCCACCAGGGACAGCAGGGTTCCACCCAGTGCGGACAGGGCCACTGTCGGGTCGGCGGCGGTGAAGCGGCCGGAGGCCATGCCGACCTCGATGTCCCGGAGGGCCCGTCGGGTCAGGCCGTTGTCCGAGTGGATGTGGCCCAGGCCGCGGCGGCGCAGCACCTGCATCAGCTCCGGGTGCGACTCGGCCATGCGGGCGCTGAGCCGGAAGCCCGTCGCGACGAGCTCCGCGGGGTCGTCGATGCCGGCCAGGTGCTCGTCGAAGGTCTGGCCGAACTCCTCCAGCGCATCCTGCACCGCGGCCTCGAAGAGCTCCGTCTTCGAGTCGAAGTGGTTGTAGAACGAGCCGAAGCCGACGTCGGCGCGCTCGGCGATCACCTGGATGCTGACGCTGGTGTCCCCGGTCTCGGCGAGTATCCGGCGGGCCGCGCGGACGAGAGCTCCGCGGGTCTCGGCGCGACGCCGCTCGAATCGGTTGCTGGGCGGGGCTGACGTAGGCATACGCAGAGTCTAACCGTCGAGACGATGACGATCGCAGTCCTGATGAATTCATCATTTCCCGTTGCGGACACCTTGACGATTGAACTGTCACAGTTGATGATTTCCTCATTAGAGCAATGTTGCTTGGAGGACACCATGTCCGAAACCCGTGTCAACGCAGTCGGCGTCCCGGACGTCAGGACGGCCCATCAGGACCTCCACAGCGCGCAGGGCGCCCTGCGCGGCGAACATCCCGGGCGGTCCCGCAACCCCGTGATCAAGGTGGCCGACCTGGCCTGGCTGGAGTTCGAGAAGCCCGACCTGGACCGGGCCGAGGTCTTCGCCCGGGACTTCGGCTTCGGTATCGCCGCCCGGAGCGAGAGCGAGCTGTGGCTGCGGGGAACCTTCGCCGGCTCACCGTGCATGGTGATCCGGCGCGGCCGGACCTCCCGTTTCATCGGCCCGGCGTTCCGCGCCGCCGAGCGGGCCGACCTGGACCGGCTGGCCCGCGCCACGGGCACGTCCGTACGGGACGCGGACGTGCCCGGCGGCGGCAAGGTGGTCGACCTGCTCGACCCGTCCGGCTTCCCGGTCCGGGTCGTGCACTGCGCGGAGGAACTGCCGGCGCTGCCCGAGCAGCAGCCGCTTCTGCTCAACTTCGGCACCGATCACCGTCGCACGAACGTCACCCAGCGCCCGCCGCGTGAACCCTCCCGCATCCAGCGCCTGGGGCATGTGGTCCTGGAGACACGGGTGTTCGGGCGCGCCCTCGACTGGTACCTGGACACCCTCGGGATGATCGTGTCCGACTTCCTGTTCCTGGACGGCCAGCGCGGCCGTGGCCCGACGATGGCGTTCATCCGCTGTGACCAGGGCAGCCGGGCCGTCGACCACCACACGCTGGCCATGCACCTGGGCCCGGGCAACGGCTACGTCCACTCCGCCTACCAGGTGACCGACCTCGACTCGATCGCCGCCGGCGGCGAGTACCTGGCCGAGCGCGGCTACCAGCGCAGCTGGGGCATCGGCCGGCACATCCAGGGCAGCCAGCTCTTCGACTACTGGCGGGACCCCGACCGCTTCATGCTGGAGCACTTCGCCGACGGCGACCTGTTCTCCTGCGACCTGGATCCCGGCTGGGCACCCATGTCGACCACCGGCCTCGCCCAGTGGGGACCTCCTGCCACCCGTGACTTCCTCGGCGCGAGCCCCTCCCCGCAGCGGGTCCGCGACGTCATCGAAGCCCTGCGAGGCGATAACGAGATGGACCCGGCACGCCTGCTGGGCCTGCTCAAAGCCGCCAAGTCCTGAACCCCAACCCCCTCACGAAGGTACTGACATGAGCACCAACGTCCTGCGCACCGCCGACGGATGGTGGGTCCTCCTTCCCCAGGCTCTCGACTCCGCTCGAGCCGGGGAGACCCCATTCGACCGGGCCGTCCCCGTCGACACCAAGGCCGCCACCACCGCCGAGCTGATCGCCGACCGGGCGGCCGTGCGCGAGGCCGCCCTCTCCGGGGAGGCGGGCACGCCCGTCGCCGACCTGGTCGCCCTCTCGCCGGTCACCACCCCCTGCCGGGTGGTCGCCCAGATGGTCAACTACCGCAGCCACGCCCGCGATTCCGGCTTCACCGGCGACATCCCGCCCGCCTTCTTCCGCAAGGCGTCCGGGTCGGTGAGTGGCCCGGGCGAGGCGATCGTCCGGCCGTCGCACGTGAAGTTCCTCGACTACGAGATCGAACTCGGGCTCGTCATGGGCGCACCCCTGCCCGTCGGCACCGTGGTCGAGGAGCGTGACCTGCCGTCGTACGTCGCCGGGCTCGTCGTCACCAACGACGTCAGCGCGCGCGACGTCCAGCTGACCAAGACGCAGTTCTACGAGAGCAAGTCCTACCCGACCTTCACACCGACCGGCCCGTACCTCGCGCTGCTGGAGCCCGAGGACTTCGCCCACCTCCTCGATCTGCGGCTGCGGCTGTCGGTCAACGGCGAGCTGCGCCAGGACCGCACCCTCGCCGACATGATCGTCCGCCCAGCACAGGCGCTGACCTTGCTGGCCCGCTTCCAGACCCTCGACCCCGGCGACCTGCTGCTCACCGGGACCCCCGGCGGCACGGCCCTCAAGGCCCCGCCCAAGGCGGTCGAGAAGGTCGGCGCGCTGCTGCCGCCCGCCGTGAAGTGGAAGGCGTTCTTCAAGAGCCAGGCCCGTAACCCGCACTACCTGCACACGGGTGACGTGATCACGGCGACGATCTCGACCGCGGACGGGCGGATCGACCTCGGCGAGCAGCGCACGCCCGTCACGGACGCGAAGTAAGACCCGAGGTGAGCCGCACATGACCGCCGACCAGGCCGGACCCCGGGACACCGCACCCGGGCCCGCACAGACAGACCCCGCACCCGTCGTGATCATCGGCGCCGGGCCGGTGGGTGTGACCGCCGCCCTCCTCCTCGCCCGGCGCGGTATTCGCACCGTCATCCTGGAACGCCACCAGGACGTCTACCCGCTCCCGCGCGCCGTCGCCACCGACGACGAGGTGCGCCGCATCCTCCAGGCAGCGGGCGTGGGCGAGGAGTTCGCAGCGATCGCCCGCCCCGCGAACGGACTTCGGCTGCTGGACGCCCGGCACCGGGTCATGGCCGAATTCCGGCGCTCCGAGCACGGCCATCACGGCTACCCGCAGACCAGCATGTTCGACCAGCCCGAGCTGGAGCGACTGCTGCGCGACGCCCTCGCCCGCCGCCCGGAGTGCGAACTGCGGGGCGGTGTCGAGGTCACCGGCGTCGGCCCGGACCCGGCCGGCCCCGTGCGCGTGACCTACCGCGACGACGACGGTGAGCACCATCTTTGGGCCGAAGCGGTCCTCGGCTGCGACGGCGCGGGCAGCCTCACCCGCGACGCCATCGGCGCCGCATGGGAAGACCTGCGCTTCGAGGAACGCTGGACCGTCATCGACGTCCGCACGAAGGCCGACGTCCGCTGCTGGGAAGGCGTCGACCAGGTCTGCGACCCTCACCGGCCGGCGACGTTCATGCGCGTCGGTGAGGACCGCTACCGCTGGGAGTTCCGGCTGCAAGACGGGCAGCAAACGGTCCGCGAGCTGATCGCCCCGTGGCTGTCGCCCTCGTACGGCGGGGACTTCGAAGTCGTACGGGAGACGCAGTACACCTTCCGGGCGCGGGTGGCCGACCGGTGGCGCAGCGGACGGGTCTTCCTCCTCGGCGACGCCGCCCATCTCACCCCGCCGTTCATCGGGCAGGGGCTGTGCGCGGGTCTGCGTGATGCCTACAACCTCACCTGGAAGCTGGCCCGCGTCCTGGGCCAGGGCGGCGACGAACGGCTCCTTGACACCTACGAGAGCGAGCGCAAGCCGCACGCACGGCATGTGATCCGGCTCGCGGTCGCCATGGGCTGGGCCATGACCGGCGGCCAGGACGGTGCCGCCGCACTGCGCCGCAGGATCCTGGCCGCGGCCTGTCGCATACCCGGCCTCACCGCGGCGGCGGGCCGCGACCTCAGCCCAGCCCTGACCGCCGGGCCCCTCGTCCGGCGCCGTATACGCAGAAGCCTCGTGGGCACCCACTGCCCCCAACCATGGGTGGTACTCGACGGCCGACGCAGCCGCCTCGACGAACTGCTCGGCGCCAGCTTCACCGTCCTGACCGCCGCCGAACCCTGGCCCTCGCTGCGCGCCCTCGCGCACGGACTCGGCGTCCCGGCGATCCCCGTGACCGACCTCCGTGACGACGGAACCCTCGCCGCCTGGCTGCGCGCCGGCCGGGCGGACGCCGTCCTGCTGCGCCCCGACCGCGTCGTCATGGACGTCGTCCCGGCTGGCGGCCACGACTTCACGGACACCGCCGCCTGGGCGTCTCTCCTGCACACCACGCGCAGCCCCGACCCTTCCCCACGGACCGTAGAGAACAGCCTGCCGAGGAGCGCCACACGATGACCAGGCCGTACCCGGAACCCTTCACGACGCCCGATCCGCAGGCCGTCGCCGACAGCCGCATTACGGACTTCGCCCGCCACGCCGGGCTCGACGGCACCGACTACGCCGCCCTGCACCACTGGTCGGTCACCGACCTGGAAGGCTTCTGGGGCGCGGTGTGGGACTACTTCGACATCGACGCGGACACCCCGTACGAGCAGGTGCTCGCGGAAGAGCGGATGCCGGGCGCCCGCTGGTTCCCCGGCGCCACCCTCAACTACACCCACCACGCCCTGCGCAAACTCACCGACGACACCGTGGCGATCATCGCCCTCGACGAGACCGGCTCCAGTCACGAGGTGACCGGCGGCCGGCTGCGCGCCCAGGTCGCATCCGTCGCCGCCACCCTGCGCGACCTGGGCGTCGGCAAGGGGGATCGGGTCGTGGGCTACCTGCCCAACACCCCGCACGCGATCGTCGCCTTCCTCGCGGCCGCGAGCCTGGGCGCGGTGTGGTCGGTCTGCGGGCAGGACTACGCCCCCAAGGCCGCCGCCGACCGCTTCGCCCAGCTCGAACCCACCGTCCTGATCGCCGCCGACGGCTACCTCTTCAACGGCACGACCCACGACCGCCGCGAGGCCACCCTCGAACTCGCCGGTGAGCTGCCGACTCTGAAGGCAGCGCTGCTGGTGGACCACGTGGGCCTGCCGTGGCCGACACACACGTACCCGTCACTCGTGATGCAGTGGGAGGACGCCTCCACCCGCACCGAGGAACTCACCTGCACACCGGTGCCGTTCGACCACCCGCTGTGGGTCGTGTTCTCCTCGGGCACCACCGGCCTGCCCAAGGGCATCGTCCACGGCCACGGCGGCGTGCTGCTCGAACACCTCAAGACCCTCGGACTGCACTCCGACCTCGGTCCCGGTGACCGCCTCCTGTGGTACACCACCACCCACTGGATGATGTGGAACCTGGTCGCCTCCACGCTGCTCACCGGCGCCACCACGTGCACCTACGACGGCAGCCCGGCGCCCTTCGCCCAGCTCGACGTCCTGTGGGAGCTCGCCGCGCGCCATCGGGTGACCGTCTTCGGGACCAGCCCCCAGTACCTGCTGGGCATGGCCAAGTACGGCATCGACCCCTCGGCGCACGACCTGTCGTCGATCCGCGTGGTCGGCTGCACCGGCTCCGCACTGCCGGCCTCCGCCTACCCCTGGGTCCGCCAGCACGTCGGCGACCACGTCCTGCTCGCGTCCACCAGCGGCGGCACGGACGTCGTCTCCGGCTTCGCCGGCAGCGCACCCAACACACCGGTGTGGGCCGGAGAGTTGTCAGCACCCCACCTGGGCGTGGCCCTGGCCGCGTACGACGCCGAGGGCTTCCCGGTGGTGGACCAGGTGGGGGAGCTGGTCGTCACCCGCCCGATGCCGTCCATGCCGCTGTGCTTCTGGAACGACCCCGACGGAACCCGCTACCGCGACGCCTACTTCTCCTCCTACCCCGGCGTGTGGCGGCACGGCGACTGGATCACCGTCACCGGACACGGCTCCGTGATCGTCCACGGCCGCTCCGACAGCACCCTGAACCGCAACGGCGTACGCCTGGGCAGCGCCGACATCCACGACGTCGTCGAACGCCTCCCCGAGATCACCGAGGCCCTCGTCATCGGCGCGGAAGAACCCGACGGCGGCTACTGGATGCCCCTGTTCGTGGTCCTCGCAGCCGACGCGACCCTGGACGAACCGCTCCGCGAGAAGATCAAGGAGGCGATCCGGACGGGTGCCTCGCCCCGCCACGTCCCCGACGAGATCCTGGAAGTCCCCGGCATCCCGCACACCCGCACCGGCAAGAAACTCGAAGTCCCCGTCAAACGCCTCCTCCAGGGCGCCCCGGTCGAGCAGGTCGTCAACCCCGCAGCCGTGGACGCCCCCGACCTCATCGACCACTTCGCCCGCCTGGGCGCCGAACGCCGGGGCCGGTCACTGTGACAACCGCGCAGATCACCCTCGCCGCCCTCCTGACCCTGGTCTTCCTGTCACTGGGAGCGGCGAAGATCGCCGCGGTGCCGTTCATGCGCCGGGCGGCAGCGCACCTCGGCGTGTCGCCGGGCCTCTACCGTGTGGTCGGCGCCCTGGAAGTGGCCGGAGCCGTCGGGCTGGCACTCGGACTGACTTCCGCCCCCATCGGGGTGGCCGCCGCGATCGGGCTGGCGCTGCTGATGACGGCGGCCGCAGTGGTCCACCTGCGCCACGGCGACCCGCCCGTACGGGCCCTGCCCGCCGCCGTCCTGGCCCTGACGGCGGTGGCGTACGCCGGGGTGGCGATCGGTACCGGCTGACGGCCCGCAGCGTGCGCTGACGCGCACGGCGGCCCGTCGACACCTTCGCACTCACGGTTCTCCTGTCCGCAGCGCTCGGAGCGCGGAGACGGTCCTTCCCCCTTCCAGATCAGCGCCACCGACGGCCGGGGCGGCCGGGTACGGCTTGTCGGTTCAGCCGACCTGGGCGGTCAGCCGTCCCAGGAAGGCGAGCCCGAGGCGCCTGGCGGGCGAAAGCCCGGCTCAGGCGCCTCTTGTCGTGCCTTTAGAGAAGCCGAGCTTCTTCGGCGAGTAGGACACCAGGAGATTCTTGGTCTGCTGGTGGTACACGCCTCGCATGGCTTCTGACCAGCGGAAACGGCTACGATTCGGTTAAGCTGCAGGCGGCTGGTCCGTGTATGGCCCGGATCTTGGTCGGCAGGGAGCGGACCCCTGACCGACGGCCCGGAGGCGGTGAGCCGGCACACAAACGAGGGGCGGGCCGACAGATCTCCACGGAGCATGCCTCGATCCAACGCGCCACGAGAGGGGAGATCGCCAGGGCTTGGAACCGCGGAGCGGGCAACCCACCGGTCGAAGAACTTCCACGCTGTCACGATCGGCCACGAGGCGTGCGGCTGCGGCTTCCCCCGCACACGCTTTCTGACTGAGCCCGGCCAGCCGCAGGCTGCGGCCCATCTGCGTTATCAGGCTGCTCCACTTCACCGGGATCGAACGCAGTCAGTCCGATCGGCGAAGAACTGGCGCGGCCGCTCTGCTCAGCCCGACGCGTCTTCCTAGGCGTTGCTGCCGCGGTGTTGACTTCGACTACCTTGGCTTGGCCTTGGGGTGCAATCGATGAGGCCCAGCGCCTCCGGGTTGACAGTAGGTATGAACGTCCTTGGAGTCGGGTCGGCGAATCTAACCGGGGAGTGAGAGGTTGAGCAGAGGGGCTTCCTCGATTGACACGGGTGGGGCTGGCACGATCTATGAGTATCGAGTCGCGACCCTGGATCTGGCCGCTCTGCTGTGCGGTGTGAGCGTTCCGGGGCTAGACGTGGTGCCGGACTCGGTCTGCCTGCAGCAGGGCAGGGAGTTTCCTCTGGACGATGTGGTGGTTCTCAACCGTGAGGGCCCTTACGAGTTGGCTGTGGAGCGACAGGTCAAACGAACGTTGGAGATCGCTCGCAGCAGCGATCCCTGGCGCAAGACGATCCGGCAGTGCGTGGAGAGTCTGGAGTCGTTTGGCGGGGAAATGGATGCCGACCGGCACAGCCCCTGCGCACCTCCGCCGAGCTCGCCGACGTGCTCCACGACACCGGCCAGCTGCAGCTCGCGGAATCGGCCTGCCG
Organism: Streptomyces vietnamensis; assembly: GCF_000830005.1. Lineage (NCBI taxonomy): Bacteria > Bacillati > Actinomycetota > Actinomycetes > Kitasatosporales > Streptomycetaceae > Streptomyces > Streptomyces vietnamensis. The sequence continues at coordinate 8,540,782 of NZ_CP010407.1, forward strand.
CGACACCTTCCGGTGCCAGGCGGACACCCTGGGACGCGATCACCCCGACACCCTGCGTAGCGCGGCGGGGCTGGCCGCCGTCCTGGAGGACCTCAGGCGCGCTCCCGAGGCCGAACCGCTGCAACGGGACGTGCTGGAACGGCGCACCAGGCTGCTCGCACCCGACCATCCGGACGTCCTGACCGCCGCCAACTCCCACGCCGCCTCACTGCTCAAGTGCGGCCGCCACAAGGAGTCCGAGCGGGCGCTGCGCAGCCTCGTGCCCCGGCTGGAACGCCGTTACGGACCCGACCACGAGCGGACCGCGGCGGCCCGGGTCGATCTCGGAGCCGTACTCGTCAGGCTGAACCGCCACCCCGAGGCGGAGACGCAGCTCCGTGCCGTCATCCGGTCCTTCGAGGCGACCGTGGGGTCCCACCACGAGAACGCCTTCACCGCACGCAACAACCTGGCGGCCGTCCTGCACGCCATGGAGCGATACGAGGACGCCGTCCCCGTCCGGCGGGACGTCCTGGCCGGCCGGGTCGCCCTGAACGGTGAGGACCACCCGATCACCGTGTCGACCCGGGACAACCTCGCCAACCTCCTGATCGACGTGGGACGGCACGCGGAGGCGGCCGCGCTCCTCGAACGCCGCGTCCGGGACTACGAGCGCATCTACGGCCCGGGGCACCCCCGCCGGCGGTCCGCCGAGGAGAAGCCGGCCTGGCTGAGGGACGACACGGGGCACTCCTTCTGAACGGGTCGCCGTCACGGTCCTCGCGCACCACGGCCCGAGGGCCGCGGGAGGGCGTAGTCCGGGCCTGCACGGGTATCCGCCCGTGCATGGCCGACCGGGAAGTTCCTCAGGAAGACCGTGCGGCGCCCGCCGCGCCCGCCCCCTCCCCCCGTACGGCGCCGAGACCGCAGGACGTCGGCCCCGGGCCCGAGGTCGAGCGGCGCGCGCCCGACTCGCCGACTGAGCTGCCCCGGCGCTCCTGGCTCGCGATCCTCCGGAGGTCGGCGCGGGAGTTCGTGTCCGACGAGCTGACGGACCGGGCCGCCGCCCTCACGTACTACGGCCTGCTGGCCCTCTTCCCGGGGCTGCTCGTGCTCGTCTCGCTGCTCGGCGTCAGCGGCCGGTCGACGGCGGACAAGGTCCTGGACAGCCTTGGCGAGCTCACGCCGGGCCCGGCCCGCGACGTGCTCGGCCAGGCCGTGGAGAACCTGCAGGGGGCACCCGGTACGGGAGCCGTCATGGCGACGGTCGGTGTGCTGCTCGCCCTGTGGTCGGCCTCCGGCTACGTGGGGGCGTTCATGCGCGCCGCCAACCGCGTCTACGACGTCCCCGAGGGCCGCCCGCTCTGGAAGGTGCTGCCCATCCGCCTGGGGCTGACCACGCTGCTCGTGCTCATGGCCGCGGCGAGCGCGCTGATCGTCGTTCTCACCGGCGAGGTGGCGCGCCGCGCGGGCGATGTGCTGGGCGTCGGCGACTCCGCGCTGACGGCGTGGTCGATCGCCAAGTGGCCGGTTCTGGTCGTGCTCGTGACGATGATGCTCGCGCTCCTGTACTGGGCGAGTCCGAACGTCGAGAGCAGGGGCTGGCGGTGGATCACCCCGGGCAGCGCCCTCGCCCTGTTGATCTGGCTGGCCGCCTCCGCCGGGTTCGCCGTCTACGTGGCCGAGTTTGCCTCGTACAACAGGATCTACGGCACGATGGGCGGTGTCGTCGTCTTCCTGATCTGGCTGTGGATCAGCAACCTGGCCGTGCTCCTGGGCCTGGAATTCGACGCGGAGACCCTGCGTCAACGGGCGGTCGTCGGCGGCATGCCGCCGGACGAGGAGCCGTACGTCGAGCCGCGTGACACCCGCTCGTGGACCGAGGAGGAGCGGGCAGTACGTGACGAGCACGGGCCCGACGGCCCCGAAGGCGGTTTCCACGCGAGGGGTACGAGGAAGGTGCGGTCCCATGACCGGTGACGGCTCGTTCGAGCGCGACCGCACGTACATCACGACCCGGATCACGGCGGACGGCCGGGACGGCTTCCCGGTGGAGGCCGGGCGCTACCGCCTCGTCATCGCGCGGGCCTGCCCGTGGGCGAACCGGAGCGCGATCGTCCGACGCCTGATGGGACTGGAGGACGTGCTTTCCCTGGGGATCGCCGGGCCCCTGCACGACGAGCGCAGTTGGTGCTTCCACCTGGACCCGGGCGGCCGGGACCCCGTCCTCGGCATCGAGACACTGCGGGAGGCGTACGTCCGCCGTGAACCGGACTATCCGAGCGGCATCACGGTGCCCGCGATCGTCGACGTCCCCACCGGCCGGGTGGTGACCAACGACTTCGAGCGGATCACGCTCGACCTGGGCAGCGAGTGGGCGGCCCACCAGCGGGACGGAGCGCCGGACCTCTATCCGGAGGGGTGGCGCGACGAGATCGACGACGTGGCCGACAAGGTGTACCGGGACGTCAACGACGGTGTCTACCAGTGCGGTTTCGCCACCGGCCAGCGGGCGTACGACACGGCGTACCAGCGCCTGTGGGCACGGCTGGACTGGCTGGAGGAGCGGCTCGCCCGCCGGCGCTATCTGGTCGGCGACACCCTCACCGAGGCCGACGTCCGCCTCTTCCCGACCCTGGTGCGCTTCGACGCCGTCTACCACGGCCACTTCAAGTGCAACCGGCAGAAACTGACCGAACTCCCGGCACTGTGGGCCTACGCACGGGACCTGTTCCAGACGCCCGGCTTCGGCGACACGATCGACTTCGCGCAGATCAAGGCGCACTACTACGTCGTCCATCACGACATCAACCCGACCGGGGTCGTCCCCCGGGGCCCGGACACCCGCGGCTGGCTCTCGCCGCACGGGCGGGAACAGCTCGGCGGCCGCCCGTTCGGCGACGGGACCCCGCCTCCGCCACCGCCTCCGCCCGAGCGCGTGCCGCGGGCGGGCCGGGCGGGCTGACCGCCGACCGGTGACGCCGGACTCCTCCGGCTGATGTTTGGCGTGCTCGCCTGCGGTGAGGCGTACGGGACGAACCTGTTCGACTCATCGACTGGGGAGCACATGGAGAGCGTTATCCGACTGGCGATCTCCGTCGGCGGCTCGGCGCTGGCCGCCTTCGCCGTCTGCCGTGCGGCGGACCTGCTGGCACGGTTCGCCGACGCGAGGCATCCGGAGACCCCGCTGTGGGGGCTGCTGCGCCGCTGCCGCACGCCGTTGTACGTCGTCGTGCTGGCCGTCCTGCTCAGATGGACCTACCCGATGGCGTCGCCCGGACGGGGGCCGCTCGAAGAGCACGCGGGGGCGGTGAGCCGCGTCCTGCTGCTGTGCCTGATCGGCGGAGGCGCCTGGCTCGCGGTACGGACGGTCGCGGCCGTCGTCGAGTCCTCGTACGCGCGCTACGCCGGACGTTCACGCGACGCCGCCCGGCTGCGCCGGGTCCGTACCCAGGTCACCCTGATCATGCGGGTGGTGTCCGTCGCCGTCGGGGTGCTCGCCGCCGCCGCGGCCCTCGTCACCTTTCCCTCGTTCCGCACCCTCGGCACGTCCCTGCTCGCCTCGGCCGGCATCATCGGCATCGTGGCCGGTGTGGCGGCCCAGTCGACGCTGAGCAACCTCTTCGCCGGCTTCCAGATCGCCTTCGGTGACATGGTCCGGATCGGTGACACCGTCGTCGTGGACGGCGAGTGGGGTGTCGTGGAGGAGGTGACGCTCACCTTCCTCACGGTCCGGACCTGGGACGAGCGTCGCGTCACGCTCCCCGTCTCGTACTTCACCTCGCGGCCGTTCGAGAACTGGTCGCGCGGCGGCGCGGAGATGACGGGGTCGGTGTTCGTCCACTGCGACCACTCGACACCGGTCGCGCTCGTCCGGGCGCACCTCAGGGAGTTCCTCACGACGTGCGACACCTGGGACGGGCGGGGCTGGGACCTCGCCGTCACCGACACCTCACCGACCGGCATCACGGTGCGGGCGATCGTGACCGCCAAGGACGCCGACGACCTGTGGACGACCCGTTGTGCCGTACGGGAGGAGCTCGTCGGCTGGCTCGCGCGGGAGCATCCGGGCGCCCTCCCCAAGGTCGTCACCGCTCCCGCGGCGGACGCCTTCGACCGGCCGTGGGAGAACGCCCGGGCGCCGCGGCAGCGACGCCTCCGTCAGCCCGCCAGGAACTCCACCCGGCCGGGGGACACGCCCTCGGACTGAAGCCGTATCCCAACGTCGGCCGGGGGCTCTGTCAGGCCTGTTCCCGTACTCAGGCCTTTTCCTGCATGGAGCGGCGGGCGGGGTTGCCCTGTTCGGCCGCCTTGGGGTCCTTCTCGTCGGCCTTGGCCCGTACGCCCTGGGTGATGCGCTCGCCGACGGCCTTGTCGATGTTCGTCCAGTAGGCGAAGGCACGCTCCAGGACGGGCTCGGAGACGCCGTTGAGCAGGTGACCGACGACGTTGTCCACCAGACGGTCGCGGGCGGCGTCGTCCATCACCTCGCGCACGAGGGTGCCGGGCTGACCCCAGTCGTCGTCCTCCGGGTGGGAGACGTAGGCCGCCCGGGTGATCTCGCCGTCCGCCACCCAGCTGGGCGGGGTCCCGTAGCGGTCGGTGTCGGCGGCCGGTCCGCCTTTGGAGTTCGGGGCGTAGACCGGGTCGGCCGTCTTGCGGAAGGCCATCGCCCCGTCCTTCGAGTACGTGTGGACGTCGACGACGGGCGCGTTCACCGGGAGCTGCTGGTAGTTGGCGCCGATGCGGTGGCGGTGGGCGTCCGCGTACGAGAACAGCCGGGCCAGCAGCATCCGGTCGGGGCTGGGGCCGATGCCGGGGACGAGGTTGTTCGGCTGGAAGGCGGCCTGCTCGATCTCGGCGTGGTTGTCGGTGGGGTTCCGGTCGAGCGTCATGCGGCCGACCGGGACGAGCGGGTAGTCCCCGTGCGGCCACACCTTGGTGAGGTCGAACGGGTTGAACCGGTAGGTCGCGGCGTCCTCGTACGGCATGACCTGCACGTGCAGCGTCCAGCTCGGGAACGCACCGTCGCGGATGTGCTCGAACAGGTCCCGCGTGTGGTAATCCGTGTCGACGGCCGCCATCTGGTCGGCCTCGTGCTGGGTGAAGAACTCGATGCCCTGGTCGGTCTTGAAGTGGTACTTCACCCAGAACCGCTCACCCGACTCGTTGATCCACATGTACGTGTGCGAGGTGTAGCCGTTCATGTGGCGCCAGGAGCGCGGGATGCCGCGGTCCCCCATCAGCCAGGTGACCTGGTGGGCGGACTCCGGGGAGAGGGTCCAGAAGTCCCACTGCATGTCGTGGTCGCGCAGGTTGTTGTCCGCGCGGCGCTTCTGGGACCGGATGAAGTGCTGGAACTTCATCGGGTCCTTGACGAAGAACACCGGCGTGTTGTTGCCGACCATGTCGTAGTTGCCTTCGCTGGTGTAGAACTTCACCGCGAAGCCGCGCGGGTCGCGCCAGGTGTCCGGGCTGCCCCGCTCGCCGGCCACCGTGGAGAAGCGGACGACCAGCTCGGTGCGGGCGCCCGGCTGGAACAGTGCCGCCTTGGTGTAGCCGCTGACGTCGTGGGTGACCTCGAAGTGGCCGAACGCGCCGCTGCCCTTGGCGTGCGGCTGGCGCTCGGGGATGCGTTCGCGGTTGAACTGCGCCATCTGCTCGATCAGATAGGCGTCCTGCATCAGGATCGGACCGCCCGCGCCCACGGTGAGCGAGTGTTCGTCGCTCTCCACCGGGGCGCCGGAATCGGTCGTGGTGGAGGGTCGGCTGTCGGTCATCGGTGGTGCTGCCTTTCCTCGTGCTGCACGGTGGCGCGCTCCTCGGTCGGGGCCGGCTCGTGGGCCCGGCGCGCAGGGCCGTTCTCCGTCGGTCGAGGGGCACGCCACCTGGGGTGTTCTCCGACACGGCCCTGCCTCCGTGGCCCCCTCCCGGTGTCGTATCGCCTCACCCGCCGCCGCCATGTCAAACGTCGCCCGGCGCGCGACAGCGGGGCGGCGACCTCTCCGCCCCGCGCACGCACATCCCAGCCTGAGCCCACTCGGCCGAAGTCACCACCGGAGCACTGGTCGAAAATGTTTACGTACGTGAACATAGTTCATGAACGAGTCTATTGACGCGTCCTGGTCAAGCCTGTGCCTGGTCCTCTTCGTCCTGGGGCGGTTCGTCCGCGTACCGGGCCTGGGCGACGTGTTCGGCGTCGACACGAAGGACCGTTCCGGTCCGGCGGTGCTGAAGTCCATCCAGGACATGCACCGGTACGAGGGCGCCGCCGGCAACTAACAGGTCGCGGTCGACCTGGAGAAGGACGCCCGGCTGCTGCCCGACTCGATCCGCGGGACCCGCACGCTCTTCGTCGCGAGCGGCAGCATGGCCGAGTATCTCGACTTCGGCGGCATCGGCCAGGGCAGCGTGACGGTCGACGAGAAGCGCACCGCCGCCACCTCCGGCTGCCGCACGCACGGCTCGCCGAGCCCGCCGTGGACCCCAAGCGGTCCTACACCGTCTCCAAGCAGCGCGGCCTGGTCGACCGGCTCGGCGACCTGTTCTCCGACACCCCGGCCGACGAGCGCGCCGTCCACATCCTCGCCGCCGACCGCATCGGGGCCGCGGCCAGGAGAGCGACCTCACCCTGCGGGCCGAGAAGAACACCGCGTCGATGCTCCAAGGCCTGCTCAGGGGCCTGGGATTCGAGCAGGTCATCGTCACGTACGCGCCGTAGTCGATTGCGCCGGGAGCCATGTCGACACGCATCGGATCACGCCGCGTCACCACCGGGCGGCAGCAGAAGCAGACAGCTCCGGCGGGGCCAGGGGCGCCGGCTCCGCGTCGCCGTCACCGTGCTGGCCCTCACGGCGATGGTGGCCTTCGCCGTCGTCCTCGCCCGGCTGACCCTCCAGCCGTCGCCGGCCTCCGAGGCACTCATCCACGCCGACCTCCGCCCGGGGGACTCGATCCGCGCCTACCTCGGGCAGCCCGCCTTCCGGGACACCGTCAAGCAGCTCGGCGGCAACGTTCTCCTGGGCGTGCCGTTCGGTCTGCTGCTGCCGGTCGTGTCACCCCGGACCCGTGGATTCGTACGGATCGCCCTGCTGACGGTGGCGACGATGCTCCTGGTCGAACTCGTCCAGGGCGCCCTGGTCCAGGGGCGCGCCTTCGACATCGACGACGTACTGCTCGACACCACCGGCGCGCTCCTCGGCTACGTCCTGGTGGGCCGCCGCCTGGGCAGGACCGTGCATCCACGGCGCCGCGGCCGATGGTGGTCGCGCCGCCGTGCCTGAACGACGGGCGGGCGGTGGGCCCGTGCACGCCTGACGGGCGGTGGGCCCGTACCCGTCCGACGGGCGGGCAGGTGGGCCCGTACCCGCTGCACACCGTCCCGGGCATCGGGTCGAGTGCGTGTGCGAAGGTGGCCCGGTGACCCTTCCCGAGAAGACCGACGACCGCCTCCTCCTCGGCTGCATGGGCCTGGGAGGAGGCTGGGACGCGGAGCCCCACACGGCCGCCGACATCGACGCGGCGGAGGCCGCCGTCGCGGCGGCGCTGGACAGCGGCATCACCGCGTTCGACCATGCCGACATCTACCGGCGCGGAAAGTCGGAAGCCGTCTTCGGCGAGGTGCTGGCCCGTTCGGCGGGACTCCGTGAGCGGATCACGCTGCAGACCAAGTGCGGCATCCGGCTGGCCGACGGGGACCGGCCCGGCCTCTACGACCTGCGGGGCTCCTCCGTCGTCCGCAGGGTCGAGGAGAGCCTGGAGCGGCTGCGCACCGACGTCCTCGACGTCCTCCTTCTGCACCGCCCCGACCCGCTGGCCGACCCCGCCGACATCGGCGACGCCCTGACCTCGCTCCACCGGCAGGGGCTCGTCCGCCGATTCGGCGTCTCGAACATGAACGCCGCGCAGATCGCCCGGCTCCAGGCCCACATGGACCTGCCGCTCGTGGCCAACCAGCTGGAGATGAGCCTGCACCGGCGCGCCTGGCTGGAGGACGGCGTCCTCGTCAACACCCCGGAGTCCGCGGCCAACGGGTTCCCCGCCGGTACCGTCGAGCACTGCCTCACCCACAACATCGAGCTCCAGGCGTGGGGAGCGCTGGCCCAGGGGCGCTACACGGGGGCGCGGGGGACCCGGCAGGAGGCGGTCACTGCCGCGTTGGTGACCTCGCTCGCCAAGGCCAAGGGCACCACGCCGGAGACGATCGTGCTGTGGTGGCTGCGGCGCCATCCGGCCCGGATCGTCCCCGTGATCGGGACGTCGAACCCGGCGCGCATCCGTGCCTGCCGGGACGCCGCGACGGCCGGACCCGACCTGAGCCACGACGAGTGGTACGCCCTGTGGATCTCCGCCCGGGGCGCCGCTCTGCCATAGCCGCGTTCATGTGCCGCAGGGCCACCCCGCTCCGTGCGGGGCCCAGTGGCTCAGTTCGCCCTGTCGGCGCGGCGACGCGCCCTGCGCTTCAGGGATTGCCGCTCGTCCTCGCGCAGGCCGCCCCACACTCCCGTCACCTGGTGGGAGTCGTCCATGGCCCAGCGCAGGCACTCCTCGCGTACGGGGCAGCCCCGGCAGATCTCCTTGGCCTCCTCGGCCTGGATCAGCGCCGGTGCGCCCGTCCCGACCGGGAAGAAGAGGTCGGGGTCGACATCCTGGCAGGCCGCACGTGCACGCCAGCTGTCCAGCATCAGTTCCTCCTGTCACCTGAGTTCGTCTCGGTCCCTCGCGCGGGATCCCGTCCCTACGGGCGGGCGAAGAGCTGGGAGGTCTCGGCCCCCCAGTCGATCCGCGCGGCCTCCGCGCCCTCGGGCACGGCGACGTACGTCTCGTCCAGCCAGGTCCGCAGACCCGCGCGGTCGACGTCGACCACGGCGAACGCCCCGGCCTGGCCCAGCCGCATGTGGACGCGCCCTTCCCGGCCACCGTCGCGCAGCGGCCACAGCCGGACGTCGCCTTCGCCGCTCAGGACACGTGTCCCGGAGCGCAGCAGCTCCCGGGAGAAGATCCAGTCGACGACCCGGCCCGGCGGAAGCCGGAACACGATGTGCACCGCCCAGGGGTCGGCGGGGTCGTAGTGGAACGTGGCGGGGACGGGCAGGCCCATTCCGCCCTGGACCTGACGTGCGGTTGTGTGCCACGACCGCACGGGGGCCGCCGCGGTCGGCCGGGTGGTCTCGTGCCGGCTCGAATCGGACATCGTCACCCGTTTCCGTCGGTGGGAACGGCGCCGCGCCTGGGCGGCGCCGTACCTCCGCTCGTAACCCCGAACACGGATTTCACGCCTCCCCGACCGGAGAACCTGCCGATCGGCCCGAGCCCGCCACGGAGTTGCGCGCCGGGGTCGGTCCCCGGGCCGGAGTGAAATCGGGTGAATGCGTCGCCGAGGCCGGGGCAGGCGGACCTCAGGCGGGGAATTCACCCCGCGGCGCACGGCACACGGAAGAGGGGGGCGGCGGCGATCCGCCGACTGCCCTCGCCTACCGGAGGAGTTGTTTTCGCGTGACTGAGCACGTGTGGAGCTACAAGCCGACCTCGGGTCACCTGGCCGGTACCGATCTGACCGGCTACAAGGTCGAGGCGATCGACGGCGGCATCGGGAAGGTGGACAAGCACTCCGACGAGATCGGCGACGCCTACCTGGTCGTGGACACCGGAGTATGGATCTTCGGCAAGGAGGTCCTCCTTCCGGCCGACACCGTGGTGCGGATCGACGTGGACGAACGGAAGATCTTCGTCGACCGGACCAAGGAGGAGATCAAGGACGCGCCCGAGTTCCACCGCGACAAGCACCTCGGGGACCCGGACTACCGCCACGAGCTGGGCACGTACTACGGCCTGGGAGGCCCGTTCGGCGGCCGGATCGTCTGAGTCGCCGTGTGACGGCCGCTTGAAGGGTTCTCCGACGTCCGCATGAACGGTCCTGCGACGTCCGCATGAAGGAGGGCCCGCGCTCATCGAGCGGGGGCCCTCCTCCGTGTGTCCGGCCCCGTAGAACTGCGCGAAATTTCCCTGTTTGTAGTGACTTGAGGCATGAGTCAGGCCACTCTCCGCAACGCATCGCGCATGGATCCGAGAAGCCCGGGCAGGCGGCCGAACCGCCGGTGCTACCGGCAGGGGACTCAGAGGAACGAAAGGCCAGACGCGACGTGACGGCAGCACAACAGACCATCCATGTGGGCGGAGAGTGGCGCACGGCCCTCTCCGGCGCCACGCGCGAGATCATCGACCCCGTCGACGCGACCGCCTTCGCGGTCGTGGCCGAGGGCGGCGTCCAGGACACCGACGACGCCGTGGCCGCGGCGCGCGCCGCGTTCGACGACGGCTCCTGGCCGCGTAAACCTGGTCGAGCGCGAGGTGGAGCGCCCCGAGCCCGGCGTGGGCGAGGTCCTGGTGCGCGTCCACGCGGCCGGAGTGAACCCCGTCGACTGGAAGACCCGGGCCGGCGGGGCCCTCATCGAGTGGGGCGCCGTCCCGGCCGTCGGATGGGACGTGTCCGGCACGGTGGAGGCCGTGGGCCCCGGCGTGGGGATCTTCCGCCCCGGCGACGAGGTCTTCGGCATGCCGCTGTTCCCGGAGCAGGCCGGCGGATACGCCCAATACGTGGTGTCCCCGGCACGGCACCTCGCCCCCAAGCCCGCCTCCCTGACCCACGTGGAGGCCGCGGCGCTGCCGCTCGCCGCGCTCACCGCCTGGCAGGCCCTCGTCGACGCGGCCGACGTCCGCCCCGGGAGCGGGTGCCGGTGCACGCGGCGGCCGGGGGAGTGGGGCACCTCGCCGTGCAGATCGCCAAGGCCCGTGGCGCGTACGTCATCGGCACGGCGAGCGCGGGCAAGCACGAGCTCGTGCGGGAGCTGGGCGCGGACGAGGTCGTCGACTACCGCGAGACCCGCTTCGAGGACGTCGTCTCCGACGTGGACGTCGTCCTGGACGGCATCGGCGGAGAGACGGCCGAGCGTTCCCTGGAGGTGCTCCGCGCCGGGGGCAGGCTGATCACCCTGCCGGGACCGGACGACGTCTCCGCCGCGCGTGCCGGTGTGCGGGACGGGGTGCGGGCGATCTGGGTCCTGGTGGAGCCCGACCACCTCGGCCTGCGAGAGATCGCGGCTCTGGTGGAGCAGGGGAAGCTGAGGCCGGTGGTCGATGTCGTCGTGCCGCTCGCCGAGGCGGCGAAGGCCCACGTGATCGGCGAGCGGGGCCGTACCACGGGCAAGATCGTCCTGACGGTCGCCTGAGCGACGGGCCGCGGTGCGCCCGCGACGCCGCCGCCGGGGGCTCACGGAGCCGCTGCCCGGTGCGACGAGGCCGCGGGCAGAATGACCGGCGGTACGTCCCCCACCCGGAAGGCACTCCGATGAAACTGTCCGCTTCTGGCCGCCGTGTTCTCGTCAGTGGTGCCTCCCGGGGGCTGGGCAGGGCGGTCGCCCAGGCGTTCGCGGCCAACGGCGACCGGGTCGCCGTCCACTTCGGCTCGCGCGCCGAAGAGGCCCGCGTCACCCTCGAATCCCTGTCCGGAACGGGCCACACCCTGGTCGGAGGCGACCTCGCGGACCCGGCGGGGGCCGTGACCGTGGTCGACACGGCGTCCGAGGCGCTCGGCGGGATCGACGTACTGGTCAACAACGCGGCGGTGAACCTCCGCCACCCCCTCCCCGAGACCCCGTACGAGGAGTGGGTGGCGGTCTGGCAGCAGCACGTGTCCGTGAACCTGCTCGCCGCCGCCAACCTGAGCCATCTCGCGGCCCGGCGGATGATCGACCAGGGTTCGGGCGGCCGCATCGTGAACATCGGCTCCCGGGGGGCCTTCCGCGGCGAACCCGACCACCCGGCCTACGGAGCGACCAAGGCCGCCGTCCACGCGCTCGGCCAGTCCCTCGCGGTCTCGCTCGCCCCGTACGGGATCGCCGTCGCCTCGGTCGCGCCCGGGTTCTTCGCCACCGAGCGGGTCTCGTCCCGCCTGGAAGGAGCCGAGGGAGCCGCGATCCGTGCCCAGAGCCCGTTCGACCGGGTGGCCGAGCCCGCCGAGATCGCGGCGGCCGTCCTGTGGCTCGCGTCCCCCGCGGCGGAATGGTCGTCGGGAACGATCCTCGACCTCAACGGGGCGTCGCACCTCCGTAGCTGACCCCGCGGTGATTGTGCCGCCCATGGAGGGGTAGCCGGGGAGTTCAGATGCGTTCCGACCGTGTTCGCGTGGACGAACGAGGAGGACGACGGTGAACACCCGTACGGCAGAACAGGAAGACGTCGTGGCGGTCATCCTCAAGGATCACCGCACCATGGAGGACCTCTTCCGGCGCATGCGCAGCGTCGAGGCCGACCGCGCCGCCGCACTGAAGGAGTTCGCGGCATTGCTCATCGCGCACGGCGAGGCCGAGGAAGCCGAGGTCTACGGAGCGCTCAAGCGCTTCAAGGGCGTGGACGACGAGGAAGTGGAGCACGGCGCCGAGGAGCACGCCGAGGGCAACGAGGCTCTCCTGAAGCTGCTCGAGGTGGAGGACGTCGGGTCCGAGGAGTGGGACACCCGCCTGGAGGAGCTGGTGAAGGCGGTCGATCACCACCTGGACGAGGAAGAGCGGACGATCCTCAACGGTGCCAGGGAGAGCGTCTCCGACGAGCGCCGGGCCGAGCTGGGCAGGGCGTTCCTGGAAGAGCGCGCGAAGCAACTGGCCTCGGACTGCGGCAGCCCGGAGAACGTGCGCGCGATCGTCCACGGATGACGGCGCTCCCGAAGCCAGGGCGGTGAGGCCGGTGTGGGCGCAGGGCCCGTCTTGGCCCTGTGCCCACACCGCCCGTGCGGTGCGTCCGGTGCGATGTCCGCTTCAGTCCACCCGGATCGCCAGCACGCACGCGTCGTCCCCGTGGCCCGCGAGTTCCAGGTCGGCGACCAGCGCGTCGATCAGCGCTTGCGGTTCGCGCGTGGACGACGACGTCACCGCCTGCGTCAGCCGGTCGATGCCGACGGCCAGGTCCTCGTCCCGGCGCTCGACCATACCGTCGGTGTACAGCACCAGCAGATCGCCCGGGCGCAACGGCGTCGACGTGGTCTCGTACGCGTAACCCGGCAGGGCGCCGAGAAGCGGGCCGCGGACCTCGGCGCCGAGTGGCTCCGCGCCTCCGTCACGCAGCAGCAGCGGGGCCGGATGGCCGGCGCAGGCCCAGTGCAGGATCTTGTCCCGGTCGATGTGCCCGGCCACCACGGTGGCCGTCTGCCCGGCCGGGTCGCTGCACACCAGCTCGTTCAGCCAGGTGGTGATTTCGCCGGCGGACGCCCCCGTCTGCGCCAGCCCGGCCAAGGCGTGCCGCTGCTGTGCCATCCGGGCCACGGCGTCCAGACCGTGCCCCGACGCGTCGCCGATCGCCACAAGCACCCGGCCGTCCGGCAGCAGACGGCATTTGTACCAGTCGCCACCCACCGCCGAGTCCGGCTCGGCCGGGCGGTACGACGCCGCCACCGTCAGGCCGACGGCGGCGAGCGCCTCCGAGTACGTGGGAAGGAGAGCCTCGCGCAGCGCGTCCGCGACCTGGCGCTCGGCCTCGGTCTGCCGTCGCAGCCGATCCGATTCCCGCTCCGTCTCGGCCAGGCGCCGCCGACTGCGGATCTGCGGTGTGAGATCGCGGGCCACCAGATTGATCGCCCACGGCCTGCCGTCCGTCCCCGCCACCGGCCGCCCCAGCAGGTCAAGTGTGCGCACCTCGCCGAGAACGAGGAAACGAATCCTGGTCCAAGCGGGCTCCTCGCCCGCGAGGACCGAGGACAGGAACTCGGAGAACGCCGTCAGATCGTCCGCCAGCAGTGCGTCGCACAGCTGCTCCAGCGACCACGGCATGCGCACGTCCGCGTGGAAGATCCGGGTGAGCCCCTCCGACCACGTCACCGTTCCCGACAGCAGGTCCCAGTTTCCCCACCCCATGGACGCCAGGTACTGCGCGTCGATGGTCAGCACGTCCGCCGGGCTCCCCACGGGTCGCCACGTGGCCAGGACCTGCTCGCCGCACCGGGCGGCGGAGTACAGCAGGGGAGCCCGATGGATTCTCCCGAGGCGCTGCTCCGTGTAGTCGACCACGCGCCCGTCGAGGGGCCTGCCGGAGTCCGCCACCTCGGTGAGGGCCGCCAGCAGTCCGGAGTGCGCGGCGCCGGGCCGCGCCTCCAGGAACCGCTGGCCGACCTGTCGGTCCGGAGCCTCCAGCCAGTCCGCCGACCGCACGCGGTTGCCGGCCACGATCCGGAAGTCCAGAACGACCCCTGCCTCGTCCGACACGGGCTCCAGGAGCACGGCCGAACCCGGGATCGCCGGGAGCACCGTACACACCCCGCTGCCGTCCGGGTCGTGCGTACTGCACAGACACGGCGAGATCCCATCGGTCTCGGCCTTGGGCGGCAGGACGGACAGGGACTGCAACGGCGACGCCAGGGCCGTACCGCCCGGCCCGTCCCCTGGACCCTCCGAGGTGCGACGCACCGCGGCGCGCAGGGACGAGACCTCGCGGCCGATCATGCCCTTGAGGGCGTCGGCGGTGTCGGGCAGGGGAAAATTCATTCTCGCCTCCGCGAACCACGACGCGCCGTTCCCCGAGGACCGGCGACGCGTCGCCCTTCTCGGCCGGCCGTTCGACCTCGCACCGGGGGAAGGGGGGCGGTGCTAGTCCACCATCGTGTCCTTGACGTTCTTGGCCCGCATCTTCTGCTCACCCGACACGGCGCCGCTCCTCTCCTGCGTCTTCGCTCGCTGTATCGGCGGCTAGCCGTTTCCCCGCCCCGCAAACATGCCGTCGACGGCGAAGGAGGGGCGAGGTCGCGCCGTGGTGGTCGGTCGCCTCCTCGTGGAGTCGACGATGGACACCTCCAGCTTCCGCGGCAGCCGCGCGAGCCGGCGGCGCCGCTCCCGCCGGCGCGCACGCGTCGGCGTGGCACCAGGGCTACGGCGGCCGCCCTCGCGAAGGGCCGACGTGAAACCGCGCTTGGTGTTCTCCGCCTCGGGAACCATTCACCTGAAGCAGTACACCCGGCAGACACCTCGCTGGCAGCGCTGCGAGGCCGAGGCGCCGGCGGACTTCGAGTGCGCGACGCTCAAGGTGCCGCTCGACTACTCCCGGCCGGGCGGCCGGACGCTCGACGTCGCCGTGTCCCGGATCAAGGCGACCAGACCCCAGAAGCGGCGCGGTGTCCTGCTGCTCGACCCCGGCGGGCCCGGCGGGCCGGACCTTGACGTGCCGCTCTACATGGCCTCGGAGCTGCCGGCCGAGGTGAAGGAGCGGTACGACCTCGGCCTGCGTGCCGAACCCGACCCAGGTGGCTCGCCTGCTGACCGCTGTGGGCAAACAACGGGGACGTGGCCCGCACCTTGAGGCGTTCTTCGGCTGCATGTACTACGCGGCCATGCGTCCGGCGGAGGTCATCCACCTGCAGATCTCACGGTGCCATCTGCCGAAGACGGGCTGGGGCATGCTCAACCTGAGCGGAGGTGTCGTCACGGCCGGCAAGGAGTGGACGGACGATGGCGCGGTCCACGAAGTGCACTCCTTGAAGCGGCGAGCCGTCAAGGCCACACGTCCCGTGCCGATACCGCCGTCGTTCGTGCACACACTGCGAAAACACGTCGATCGCTTCGGCGTTGCGCCCGATGGCCGAGTGTTTCGCAATGCGGCCGGCGGCTACGTTGACGCAGCGGCCCATGGCAAGACGTGGGAGCGGGCGCGCAAGAAGGTCCTGGCTCCCCATGAGCAGCCGACGCTCCTCGCCAAGAGGCCCTATGACCTCCGGCACGCCGGGATCTCGTTCTGGCTGCACTCCGGCGTGGATCCTGCCGAATGCGCGCGCCGGGCCGGCCAGAGCATCCAAGTGCTCTTCCAGTACTACGCCAAGTTCCTGGACGGTCTTCAGGAGCATTCCAACCGGCTCATCGAGGAGTCGATGCAGGAGTGGAGCCGGCGCAGCGGGACAGCAGCCCCAAGGGCTGAGCCGCAATCTGGCCCGTGTATGGCCCGGAACTGCTGGTCAGGACTGGGATACGGGTGGGATGAACTGGGAGAAGAGGGGTATTTCGACGCCTCCCCCGCGGGAAGGCTCGAGTGCTCCAAGAAGGCGCCTGACCCGGGGAAACCCCAGGTCAGGCGCCTCTTTTCGTGCCGCTAGAAGAACCCGAGCTTCTTCGGCGAGTAGCTGACCAGCAGATTCTTCGTCTGCTGGTAGTGCTCCAGCATCATCTTGTGGGTCTCCCGGCCGATGCCCGACTGCTTATAGCCTCCAAAAGCACTGTGGGCCGGGTAGGCGTGGTAGCAGTTCGTCCAGACGCGGCCCGCCTGGATCGCGCGGCCCGCGCGGTAGGCGGTGTTCGTGTCGCGGGTCCAGACGCCGGCGCCGAGGCCGTAGAGCGTGTCGTTGGCCGTGCGGATCGCGTCGTCGAAGTCGGTGAAGGAGGTCACCGCCACCACAGGGCCGAAGATCTCCTCCTGGAAGATCCGCATGCGGTTGTCGCCCTCGAAGACGGTCGGCTGGACGTAGTAGCCGCCAGCCAACTCGCCTCCGTGCTCCACGATCTGGCCACCCGTCAGGATCTTCGCTCCCTCCTTCTGGCCGATCTCCAGATACGAGAGGATCTTGCGGAGCTGCTCGGCGGAGGCCTGGGCGCCGATCATCGTGTCCGTGTCCAGGGGGTGGCCCGGGACGATCTTCTCCGTGCGGGCGACGGCCGCTTCCAGGAACTCGGCGTAGTGGCCGCGCTGGACGAGGGCGCGTGAGGGGCAGGTGCAGACCTCGCCCTGGTTGAGGGCGAACATCGTGAAGCCTTCGAGGGCCTTGTCGCGGAAGTCGTCGTCCGCCGCCCACACGTCGTCGAAGAAGATGTTGGGGGACTTCCCGCCGAGTTCGAGGGTGACCGGCTTCAGGTTCTCCGAGGCGTACTGCATGATCAGCCGGCCCGTGGTCGTCTCGCCGGTGAAGGCGATCTTCGCGACGCGCGGGCTGGACGCCAGCGGCTTGCCGGCCTCCTCGCCGAAGCCGTTGACGATGTTCAGGACGCCCGGCGGCAGCAGGTCCGCGACCAGGCTCAGCCAGAAGTGCACGGAGGCCGGGGTCTGTTCGGCCGGCTTGAGGACCACCGCGTTCCCGGCGGCCAGCGCCGGGGCCAGCTTCCAGACCGCCATGAGGATCGGGAAGTTCCACGGGATGATCTGCGCGACGACGCCCAGCGGCTCGTGGAAGTGGTACGCCACGGTGTCGTCGTCGATCTCGCTCAGCGCGCCCTCCTGGGCCCGCAGCGCTCCCGCGAAGTAGCGGAAGTGGTCGATGGCGAGCGGGATGTCCGCGGCGAGCGTCTCTCGGACCGGCTTGCCGTTGTCCCACGTTTCGGCGACCGCCAGTGCCTCGAGGTTGCTTTCCATGCGGTCCGCGATCTTCAGCAGGATCCCCGCCCGCTCCGCCGGTGCCGTCCGCCCCCACGCCGGGGCCGCCGCGTGCGCCGCGTCCAGGGCGCGTTCCACGTCCTCGGCGGTGCCGCGCGCGACCTCCGTGAAGGGGCGGCCGTCGATCGGGCTGGGGTTCTCGAAGTAGCGGCCGGCCGCCGGGGCGACGTACTCGCCGCCGATCCAGTGGTCGTACCGGTCCCGGTACGACATGAGTGCGCCCTCGGTACCGGGTGCGGCGTAACGGGTCATGGGCATGGCCTCCCTGGGACGCGCCGGCCGTCCCTGGCCGGCGTTCACGCCCGAGTGTGGTGGCCCGTACGTTGCAAGTCCGTTGCACCCGCGGACAGTTCCGCCTCCAGGGAGTCGAGCCTCGCCCGTACGGGAGGAAGCTGGGCCGCCGGTACGGCCGCGCACAGCGCCCGCCAGACCAGCACGTCGTCCTCGCCCCACGCGCTGTACGCCCAGTCCGCGAGCAGCCCCGGATCGCGCCGGTCCACCAGCGCGGCCCGCAGCCTTCCCGCCAGCCGCTCCCGCAGCCGTACGACCCCGGGCGCGGTCGACGAGGGCAGCAGCGGGCCCGCGTACTCCCCGGCTGCCGCCGCGACGGCCCCCGAGGCCAGCCGTCTGTCGACCGTCGCGAAGTCCGCGTCCACCGTCCCGGCGAGCCGGTACGGGCGCGACCGCAGCACGTCGGGGCCCAGCAGCGCGCGCAGCCGGGACAGTTCCGCCCGCAGGGTCACCGGGGTGATCGACTCGTCCTCGTAGAGGAGAGTGAGGAGTTCGTCGCCGCCGACTCCCTCCGGGCGGTGCGCGAGGACCACCAGGATCTCGCTGTGGCGGCGGCTCAGCCGCAGCCGCCGCCCGCTCACCGAGAGCAACGCCTCGTCCCGGCCGAGCGCCGACAGCCTGAGCCGCCCCGGGTCCGGGGCCGGCCCGAGCAGCGCCAGCTGGGACTCGGCCGCGCGCGCCACCGCCTGCACGAAGCCGAGGCTGTGCGGGTGCGCGAGCCGTTCGCCGCCGGTGATGTCGACCGCGCCGAGCACCCGGCCGCTGTGCGGGTCGTGCACGGGGGCCGCGGCGCAGGTCCACGCCCGCACCGGACGCCGGAAGTGCTCCGCGGAGACCACCTGGACGGGACGGTCGACGGCCAGGGCGGTACCTGGTGCGTTCGTGCCCGCGGCCGCCTCCGACCAGCGTGCACCGGCCACGAAGTTCATCGCCCCGGCCTTCCGCAGGGTGCCCGGATGGCCCTCGACCCACAGCATCCGCCCGGCGGCGTCGCAGACCGCGAGGAGATGCTCCCCGTCCGTCGCGTACGCCCCCATCAGCTCCCGGATCACCGGCATCGTCGCGGAGAGGGGGTGGGCCTCGCGGTACGCGGTGAGCTCGTCCTCGTCCAGTTCCACCCGGGCCGCCCCGTCGGGGCTCACGCGCGCGCGTACCGAGCGGCGCCAGGACGCGGCCACCAGCGGGCGGGCCTCCCGGGTGCGCGGGTCGGTCTCCCGGCTCGGGTCGGTCACCCCGGCCGGGTCGGTCTCCCCGCCCGGGCCCGTCTCCGCGCTCGGGTCCGGCCCCGCCGCGTGAGGGGCGGCTTTCCCGTGCGGATCGAATTCCGCCGCCGGATCCCGTTCCGTCCGTGGCTCCGCTGCCACCCGCGCATCGCTCAACTCGGCCTCCTCGTCGAGGTCGTCCCGGCCCGTCGCGCTCATCGTGGTGCGCCCGGGGGCCGCCGACAAGCCACCGCACGCCCCGGCATATGCACCCTGTCCGGGACCGGCCCCCGACCCCTCACGTAGAGTGGGCCTCGGGCCGTGACTGGCGCTTGAGGTGGATCACCACCGGGGAGCGGCCCGGCGGAGCGTGCCCACCGGCGCGACCGTGCCGATGCCGTGCGCCTGGGCGAGAAACCGGTCAGAGACGACGCCCAGGAGTTGCCATGTCCACCAGCACCGCCACCCTCATGGACGGCACGGCCCTCGCTCGCCGCACGGTCGAGGAGACCGCCGCCCGAGCCGCCGAGATCACCCGCCGCACCGGCGTCACGCCGTGTCTCGCGACCGTCCTCGTCGGCGCGGACCCGGCCTCCGTCACGTACGTGAAGATGAAGCAGAACCGCTGCGCGAAGGCCGGAATCCGCTCCAAGCACGTCGAACTGCCCGCCGAGACCACCACCGAGGAGCTCGTCGCCGCGATCACCGCGCTCTCCGAGGACCCCGAGGTCCACGGCATCCTGCTCCAGCACCCGGTCGGCCCGCACATCGACGAGCGCGCGGCCTTCGAGGCCATCGCCCCCGAGAAGGACGTCGACGGCGTCACCATGGCCTCCTTCGCCGCCATGGGCTTCGGTCTGCCGGGCTTCGTCTCCTGCACGCCCGGCGGCATCATGCGCCTCCTCGACGCGTACGACGTCGAGCTCAGCGGCAAGCGCGCGGTCGTCGTCGGCCGCAGCGCCATCCTGGGCAAGCCGGCCGGCCTGCTGCTCCTCGGCCGCGACGCCACCGTCACCTACTGCCACTCCCGCACCCAGGACCTCTCCTCGGTCGTCCGCGAGGCCGACGTCCTCGTCGCCGCCGTCGGCAAGCCGAACTTCATCAAGGGCGAGGACATCAAGCCGGGCGCCGTCGTCATCGACGCCGGCTACAACCCGGGCAACATCGGCGACGTCGACTTCGCGTCGGCCGCCGAGCGCGCCTCCCTCATCACCCCGGTCCCGGGTGGTGTCGGTCCCATGACCATCGCCGTGCTCCTCGCCCAGACGGTCGAGGGCGCGGAGCGCCAGCTCGGCCTGTAGGCGACTGTGACGGAGTGGCGGCGGTGACGGGGCGGGGGTGGTCGCGGGGGAGCGCGCGGTCGGCGATCGTCACGATTCTGTACAGGTCGCGTCCGGCGACCGGTGAACGCTGGCCGCGCCGCCGCCGAGCGGCGAACCTGGTCCCTGTGCCCCACCCGCCGACCGTCACTCCACCGCCCGACCCGGGCGGTCCCGGCGTGTCCGCCACGCCTGCAACGCCCGATCCCACCGGTACGGGCTCCTCGCCGCGCCCTACTGGACCAGGTGCGACCGCACCTGGCTCGATCGCACCTGGCGCGACAGCACCCGGCGCAGCCGTATCCGGCCTGACCGCGCCCGGCCTGACCGCGCCCGGCCTGACCGCGCCCGGCCTGACCGCGCCCGGCCTGACCGCGCCCGGCGCGGCCGCACCTGGCTTGACTGCGTCTGGTGCGACCGAACCCCTCACGACTGAACCTCGCGCGGCCGAATCCCGCGCGGTCGAGTCGAGTCGGATTGAGCCTCGCCCGGCTGAACCCCTTGCGGTGGGGTCCCTCGCGGCCTGCGCCGAATCCGCCTGGTCGGCCCGCTTCGTGCGGCTCGGCGCGCCTCGGCCGGGACCGGCGGCTCGGCGCGCCCGCTGGTTCGGTGTGCCGCTCGTGCCGCTGCTCACGGCCACACTGGTGACCGGCGCCTTCCTGGCCGCCGGGGGCGGCGCGGAGGGCGGCGGACTCGCCGACGGCCGACCTGGCGGGGACCCGGTCGGCGCGCCGACCCCCGTCGTCACCGGCGACCCGGGATCGGCCGCCCCCACCCCGACGACCGGGGCCGGGCCGGCCGACACGCCGAGCGCGGGGACGCCCACGCGCCCCTCGACCACGGGCGGCACGCCGACCGCTACGGCCTCCGCAGGGAACCCGCGGGGCGGTACGACTCCGACGCCGCTCCGGTCCGGGAGCACCGCCCCCGCGCACACCACTCCCGCGACCGGTGCCACCCCCTCCGGACCCCCGACGGGCGACCGGCTCCCCGAACAGCCCGTGTCCTTCGAGGCACTGAGCGTCGGCGACTGCTTCGACATCGACCGCGACGCGCCGGGCACCGTCCTCCGACGGGGCTGCGACACGCCGCACCACGCCGAACTCGTCGCCCGGCCCCGCCTGGTCGGCACCTTCGCCACCGACCAGGCGGTACGCGAGGCGGCCACCCTGCTCTGCCGCGAACCGCTCCGCCGCAAGGCCGCCCTGCAGCCGCTCGGCACACGCTGGACGACCTTCGTCCAGTACCCGTACCGGACGAGTCACCTCCTCGGCGCGGACACCGTCGCCTGCAGCCTGGCCACCACCAGCGGCACGCTCAGTCACCCGCTCCAGTAGCACCGGCGGCGAACGCCGTCGCCAGGGCCGTCGCCGGGTCACGGTCCGGCGGGCCGGCCGGGGACCAGCGGGCCCCGGCCTTCAGGTACGGCCACCAGCGCCCGTCCTCGCCGAGCCGCAGCTGCGCCTCCGCGCCCACGACCGTCCACCGCGCGCCGCCCGCACGCCGCAGCACCGGCCGCTCGTCGTCCGCCCAGGCCTCGGCGAGCCGGACACCGGCCCGGTCCAGCGCCTCGGCGTCCGGCGTCCACTCCTCGTCCAGTACGGCGAGGGCGGCGGCGCCCCCGAACCGCCACGCGCGCGTGGCCGCGTCCAGCTCCGCCCGCGACCGGCCCGAACCGGAGGCGAGCCGCGCCGCGATCCAGGGCACGGGGCCGTTCGCCGCGAGCCGGACCGCGTCCTGAGCGACCGTCAGACCCGTCTCGATCAGCTCCGCCTCGATCAGCCCCGTCTCGATCAGCTCCGCCTCGATCAGCCCCGCTTCGATCAGCCCCGCTTCGATCAGCCCCGCTTCGGTCAGGCGTGCCTCGGCCGGAACCGTCGTGGTTCCGTGTCCGCCGCCGGCCCCCAGAACCGCGCCGAGCAGCCGCTGCGCGCGCGTCGCCGCGTCCGCCGCGAGGAACTCGAGCGCGGCCGGATCGACCCCCGGCTCCGGCGGCGTGTCGGTGTCCAGGGACGGCGACCGGCCCGGCGCGGCCGGGACGACCGGAGGGGCGGGCAGCGGCGGCACGAGGAACCCAGCCGCGAACACCTCCTCGGCCGACACGCCGGGCATCCCGCCGACCCCCTCGTGCCGGCTCGACGCCTTCTCCCCGGGACCCGAAGCCCGCGAGGCACTGCGCGCCTGCAGCTGCTCCAGGAGAGTGCGCTCGCCGCGTCCCCGCATCAGGAGGAGGACGAACGGATCCTCGTCGAGGAGGCGGGCGACCTGGTAGCAGAGCGCCGCCGTGTGCGGACAGTGGTCCCAGGCCTCGCAGTCGCACTCCGCCTCCAGATCACCGATGCCCGGCAGCAGGTCGAGCCCGGCCGCCGCCGCGTCCTCCACCAGGTGCGGGGGCATCTCGCGGTCGAGGAGCGCCGCGATGTGACCCGCGCTGTCCACGGCGAGGTCGAGGAGCCGCTCCCACTGCTCCTCGGAGAACTCCCGCACCAGCACGTCGCCGCGGTACGTCGTCCCGTCGCGGTCCTTGACCATCGCCGTGATCCGGCCGGGCCGCACCGAGACGGCGCCCACCGCCCCCGCGCGCGCGTGCCGACGCCCCGCCTTGAGCTGTTGCCCGTCGAGCGCGCTGTCCTCCAGGGCCTTCAGCCACGCCCGTCCCCACCAGGTGCGGGTGAACGCTCCGCCCTGCGCCGGCGGCAGCGCCTCGAACGTCCGCTCCTCGTCACCGTGTCCGTGCCCGTGGCCGCGCCCCTGTCCGTACCCGCTCATCGTCCGTCCCCTCGCAGTCGCACCAGCTCCGCCAGTTCGGCATCGGTCAGTTCGGTCAGTTCCGGCGGGGTGTCGCCGCCGGTCCCGAGGACGGTGTCCGCCAGCTCCCGCTTGCGGTCGAGCATCGCGGCGATCCGGTCCTCGATCGTGCCCTCGGCGATCAGCCGGTGGACCTGCACCGGCCGGTCCTGGCCGATCCGGTACGCCCGGTCGGTGGCCTGTGCCTCCACGGCCGGGTTCCACCAGCGGTCGTAGTGCACGACGTGTTCGGCGCGGGTCAGGTTGAGCCCCGTCCCCGCGGCCTTCAGGGAGAGCAGGAAGACCGGGACGTCCCCGCTCTGGAAGCGGGCGACCATCGCCTCGCGCTCGGCGACCGGCGTGCCGCCGTGCAGGAACTGCGTCCGTACGCCCCGCGCCGCGAGATGCGCCTCCAGGAGCCGGGCCATCCCCACGTACTGGGTGAAGACCAGGGTGCACGCGCCCTCGGCGAGGATCGTGTCGAGCAGTTCGTCGAGCAGTTCCAGCTTGCCCGAGCGGCCCTCGATCCTCGGCCGCTCCTCCTTGAGGTACTGGGCGGGGTGGTTGCAGATCTGCTTGAGGCCCGTCAGGAGCTTCACGACGAGGCCCCGGCGCTCCATGCCGTCCGCCTCGGCGATGGCCGCAAGGGTCTCCCGTACCACCGCCTCGTACAGACCGGTCTGCTCGGGCGTCAGGGAGACGGTCCGGTCGGTCTCGGTCTTCGGCGGCAGCTCGGGGGCGATACCGGGATCGGACTTGCGCCGGCGCAGCAGGAAGGGGCGCACGAGCGCGGCGAGCCGCGCGGCGGCGGCCGGGTCCCGCCCGCCCTCGACGGCCGCGGCGAACCGGGTCCGGAAGGCGCCCAGGCCGCCGAGCAGGCCCGGGGTGGTCCAGTCGAGGATCGCCCACAGCTCGGAGAGGTTGTTCTCCACCGGCGTGCCGGACAGCGCCACGCGCGCGCGTGCCCCGATGGTCCGCAGCTGTCGGGCCGTCGCCGAGTACGGGTTCTTGACGTGCTGCGCCTCGTCCGCGACGACCAGCCCCCAGTTCCGCGCGGCCAGCCGCTCGGCGTCGAGCCGCATCGTGCCGTACGTGGTGAGCACGAAGCCGCCGTCGGCGAGCTCCTCCAGATCACGGGCCGCGCCGTGGAAGCGGCGCACCGGTGTGCCGGGCGCGAACTTCTCGATCTCCCGCTGCCAGTTGCCCATGAGCGAGGTCGGGCAGACGACGAGGGTGGGTCCGGCGGACGCCGGGTCGGCCTGCCGGTGCAGATGCAGGGCGATGACGGTGATCGTCTTGCCGAGACCCATGTCGTCGGCGAGACAGCCGCCGAGGCCGAGCGAGGTCATCCGGTGGAGCCAGTCGAGTCCGCGCAGCTGGTAGTCGCGCAGGGTCGCGGCGAGCGCCGGGGGTTGTGCGATCTCCGGCCGTTCGCCCTCGGGTTCGCCGAGGCGCTCCCGCAGCCGCTCCAGCCAACCCGTCGC